>JANXUK010000120.1 GCA_025356275.1 Sphingomonadales bacterium
GTCTGGCCTTGGCCGGGTGGTTCAATCCCGGCCCACCACCGACTGGACTTGTAACGGTTTTGCGCCGGTCACCTGAGCGATTTATGCTCGCAACAGGAGATCGACGAGATGACGACGAAGCATACAGAGGAGTTCAAGCGCGAGACGGTACGGATCGCGCTGACCAGCGGGCTTTCACAGGAGCGTGTGGCAGCCGACATGGGGATCGGCAAATCGACGCTGGGCAAATGGATTGCGCGTTACAGGACGTCCGACGCGGTGATTGCACCGCAGGCCGATCTGGCCAGGGAGAACGAACGGCTTCGCGTTACCGCCCTTCGGGCGTTGCGTGCGGCCGAGAACCGTGTGGTCAAGGAGGAGAGGGACATGCCCGATGCGCCGGGATAGACTTCGGCGCCAGCATTGGTCTCGAGGACGGGCGTCGCGACGCCGAAGTGCGCGGCGAGCTCGGCTGCGCTCAATCTCTCGGTGTATAAATTGCACATCGTTTCGACCCCGAACGGCGACTTATGCCCAAACCCGGCAATTTCGTCGGCCCAAGAGACCGACTTAAGCCGATTGACTCAACGACCTCTTGTAGAACAAAAGGGCAACATAACCAAGTGATGAGCCGAGGAGGCCCTAAAATGACGGATTTGGGCCCACGCCCAGCCATTGCTGAACTGCGCGCCCGAGTCGCCAGCATCGAATCGGCCGACAGAAGCCCGCGCGAATATCTGCCGTTCGGCATCGATATCGTCGATGCCAAATTACCGGGAGGCGGACTGTCGCTTGGCGCGCTGCACGAGGTGGCGGGCGGAGCTGCCGGCGTGATCGACACTGCCGCTGCTGCGCTCTTTGCTGCCGGCATCCTGGGCCGCATCGAGGGGTCGGTCCTCTGGTGCATGACCCGCCCCGCAAAAGCTACATCCACCCCATGGTCCTGGAAATCGCCGCCGACCAGGAAGCGCAAGCCCGGCTGCGCAGCGACCTGTGCCTGCCACGAAAGACGCGCTGGCTGACCCGCTATGAGCGAGGCTTGATGACATTTTTGGCACAGTCGCCCCCATTGGCAACGGGCCCATCTGCGTCCTCATAATAAACTGTCTTTACATGGTCTTCCATGGAAATTTTGCGACAAATCTGCCAGCCATGAGATGGCAATGTAACCATTGTATCTAATTTGCAACATCTCCGCACCAATCCGTTGCGATTTGGCGAATCCGAATTGTGCGCTTGTTAAAAACGCGGAGAATATGATCATTCCCGTGCGATCTCTGGTCGGATCACGCTGGGTGGGGAAACGAAAAAAGTTCGGCCGGATGAATGCATGGACTCTTCCAGGTCGGCAGACGCCGCCCTGATTTTAGGAGTGAGCCATGAGTAAAATTTCGAATCGCAAATTTCTCAAATGCGGGGCAGCGCCCTTTGTGCTGGGCTTCGCCATGGCCGCAACGTCGGCATTTGCGCAATCCACACAAACCGATGCCGTGCCGCCAACTTCGGCAGCCGCGACGCCCGCAGCAGGCGGCGCAGTCGATCCCGGCGCTGCCGACATCATCGTAACCGGCTCGCGCATTGTCGGTACGACCAACGCTACCAGCGCCAGCCCGATATCGGTCTCCACCGCCGCGCAGATCGAATTGACCAAATCCAGCTCGGTCGAGGATATCCTGGCACGTATGGTCGGCCCGGATTCGCAGGGGCTCAGCGCCTCCGACAACAACGGCGGCGATGGTTTCTCTAACGTCAGCCTGCGCAACCTCGGCGCGCAACGCACGCTGGTGCTGCTGGACGGTACGCGGCTGCTGCCGACCGGCGCGACCAATAACCTGGTCGATCTCAATTCGATCCCTGTCAGCATGATCGAGCGGATCGAGGTGCTTCGTGATGGTGCGTCGTCGATTTATGGTGCGGATGCCATCGGCGGCGTGGTCAACATCATCAGCAAGAAAAACGCGCATGGCTTTACCGTCGATACCGGTTTCTCGGCGCCGCAGCATGGCGGCGGGCTGGATTATCACATCGGCACGACCTTTGCGGCCAACACCGACCGCAGCAACATCCAGATCGGCTTCAACTGGGACAAGCGCGACGCGATCATGGGCTATCAGCGCGACTGGGCCAACGATCCGAAGCTGGGCAGCGCCGCGGAAGGCGGCAGCGCTTATCGGTCGCAGCTCGATGGCACGCAGGCTGAAGGCTCGGTTACGCTTGCGCGGCCTACAGTCGTCGACGGCGTACTGCTGCCGGCGGGGGCCACGGTTAGTGGCCTGGTCGGCGTAAATGGCCAGTTTTTTACCCGCACTAACCCTGCGCTCGCGGCACAATTGCCCAACACGGCGTTTGTCGGAGGTGCAGTCAAGCTGAATGCCAACGGCAGCAGGCAATTCCCGTATAATTCGCTATCTGGATCATCGGATCGCAAGCAGATCAGCGCGTCGGGCCACTATGATCTGACAGATAATGTCACCGCCTTTGGTTCGGGCTTCTTCACCAAGCATACTTCCGAGCAATTGCTGCGCTCGGAGCCGCTGCTGGGCGACACCATTGCCGCTGGCCCCTATCCCGGCTTCATCATCCCAGCCGATGCGACTGGCAATCCCACCACTGGCGCCTATTCCGCATATCTGACGCCGCTTCAATTTGGGCCGCGCGATTTCAAGCAGGATTCGCAGACGTTCCGCATCCAGGCCGGCCTGAAGGGCAAATTTGCCAGCGATTACAATTGGGAAATCGGCGGGGTCGAGCAGGAAAACACACTTAATCTGTTGATCGGCAACTCGGGCAATTTCAATCATCTGGCGCAATTGCAGGAACTGTTGCCGTGCGTCGATGTCCCCGGCGGCTGCACAACGGGCCCCGGCGGTACGTCGATTCCGAATGTCCAGCCCAACTATTATGGCAATCCGGACCAGATTTTCAGCCCGGCACAGCTGGCCTATGTCAAATACAGCCGGCATGACACCGAACATGCGAGCGAGCGTTATGTCTATGGCAATATCGCCGGATCGCTGTTCAAGCTGCCCGCAGGCGAGGTCAAGGCGTCGATTGGTGGCGAGTATCGTGGCGAACACTTCGACTATGAGCCCGACGAACTGACCGTCGAAGGCTTTACCGCCAACCCTTCCTTCCCCACGGCAGGCGGTTATAACGTTGGCGCGGTCTATGGCGAGTTGAGCATTCCTATCCTGGCGGACACACCATTCTTCAAGTCGCTGACCTTCACGCCCAGCGGGCGGTTCGATCATTATAGCAACTTCGGCAGCGCCAAGACATTCCGCCTCGGCTTGAACTGGCAGGTGAACGACGATCTACGTCTGCGTGGAACCTATTCGACCGGCTTCCGCGCGCCGCAAGTATTCGAACTGTTCGGCGGGCAGTTCCTGTCAGACAACGGCACCAGCGGCGACCCGTGCGAAACCAACAAGGCATTGGCCAACGGCAATGCCAATGTCGGAACGGGCATATTGACTGCCGGATCGCAGTGTTCGAAGGCGGTAGCCGGCGGCGCAGCGGTGACCACCTTCTCCAGCCCGCTCGACCTGTTGGCGTCCAGCCAGGTTCCCACGCTGGAAGGCGGAAGTGCCGCGTTGCAGCCTGAAAAATCGCGGGAGTACAACTTCGGCGTGGTGCTGACGCCGACCTTCATCCCGGGCCTGACGTTTGAGGCCGACTACTACCGGGTCAAGGTTACCAACACCATTCTGGCCGGCGGCATCGGCGTCAACTTTGGCAACGATTTGATCCTCAGCCAATGCTACGGAGCGGCGCAGGATCCGAATTATTGCAATCTTATCCATCGTAGTGCCACGAGCGGCGCCATCATTCAGATCGATAGTTTGAATGCAAACGCCGGCGCTCAGCTCAATAAGGGCCTGGATATGGAGTTGACCTACGACACCCATAACCACATGGCGCTGCCGATCCCCGGGTCCATCAGGCTCGACCTGCAGGTTTCGCATCTGATCAAATATGATCAGACCGATCTGCTGGGCAACATCGTCCATTTTGCGGGTAATTTCTCGGTCGATGCCGAGGAAACTTTCCCGAAGTGGAAGGCGTTCGCCAATATCGACTATACCAGCGGACCTTTCTCTCTACACTGGGACACCCAATACGCATCGCCGATGAGCAACTACAATGGCTCGGGCCCGACTTTTGGTAATCACATCTCGTCTTATTGGATCCACTCGATCAGCGGCGCCTACACCGTTCGTCACATGGGTCTGCTTGACCGCGCCAAATTTGTCGTCGGCATCGACAATCTGTTCGACAAAGACCCGCCGTTCATCTCGTCGGACAGCACCTGCAAGTGCAACTCGATCGGTGGACCTTACGACTTTGCCGGGCGCACCTTCTTTGCCCGGTTGACCACTTCGTTCTGATAGCGGACCTGCCGGGTTCCCGCCTGCGGGAGGGGCGCCCGGTTTGAAATACTAATCCCGCGGGCGAGCGTCGCCCGCGGGATTTTTACTGTGAAAGGGTGCAGTCATGTCTGGACGGCGCCCTGCGATCAAGGGTGATTTTGGGATTTGCGACGGTCGCGGGTGCGGTCATGTCTCCGGCCTTTGATTGTCCCGCCTTCGGGTTCAACCCCCCGACTTTCAGTCGGGAAAGGCTTCAGCCGTTTTTTGGTCGAGTGCCGACACCCTGCCCGGCGGCGAGACATATGCCCTTCGGGCTGTCGCCCCGCCGGGCAGGGTGTCGGCTACAAGCATCAATGTCCACTGTCACCCGGCTTTTTGCACCGCGCGCTCGGGCCACATTGCGATGGCTTCAGCCGTGGCTGGCGAACCTACCGGCATCAGCCGGTAGTCGTTCAGTGTGGGGTTTATCCCCTGGCCCTGATGTTTGTCCGCTGATCTGCTTGCCCCTATCAGACCACCGCGCTTTGCTGCGCAGACAGCACCTCGGGCTTGGCAGATTATGTCCGGTTGTGTCGCATCATCTCATGGTCACCCGAGATTATGGAGCGCTA
>JANXUK010000135.1 GCA_025356275.1 Sphingomonadales bacterium
CCGATCAGCTCAGCACGAACCTCATCCGCCAAACGCCGCAGCTCACCCCCACTAAACCCACGCATGTCCGAAGGATACAACACCCCGTCCAGCAGGCTCGGCTCGTTCGTATGGTCCATGATGCCGCTAGTACACATTGCGCCGCGCCGTGTCGATCAGCAGGTTGACAGCCTGCGAATTGCCCTCCCCGCCGCATCCGGTTAAAGGGCGCGCCGCAGGGCAAAGGGATTAACGTGATCGGGCGTTCGGTGTGCGGTGCGTTGGGGGTATGCGGCGTGCTGGCGGTCCTGCCGGACGTGGCGCATGCACAGGACGCTACGCCGGGTGCGGCCGCGATCACTGTTACCGGCACGCCCCTGCGGGCCAGCCCCGCCGCCCCGGCCTATGACACCCAGGTGCTGGCCCGCGCCGCCATCATTGGCAGCGCCAGCGGGCGGATCGAGGATGTGCTGGCCGATGTCGCCGGGTTTCAGCAATTCCGCCGTTCGGACAGCCGCTCGTCCAATCCGTCGGCGCAGGGGGCGACATTGCGCGCGCTGGGCGGCAATGCGGCGTCGCGGACGCTGGTGCTGCTCGATGGGGTGCCGATGGCCGATCCGCTGTTCGGATCGTTGCCGTTTTCGGCGCTGGCGCCCGATCGGTTGGCGGCAATCCGGGTGACGCGCGGCGGCGGCTCGGGGGCGTTTGGCGCCGGCGCGGTGGCGGGCACCATCGCGCTGGAGAGCGCCGGGCCCGACACGCTGGGGCTGATCAATGCCGAGGCTTTGGGCGATGATCGCGGCGAGACCACGCTGTCGGCCAGCCTGGCGCCGCATCTCGGCAATGGCTTCGCGGTCGTCAGCGGGCAATGGGACCGGGGCGAGGGTTTCTGGACCACGCCGGCGTCGCAGCGCGTTCCCGCCAGCATCCGTGCCGCTTACGACAGCTGGTCTGCGGCGCTGCGCGGGGTCGCGGCGGTTGCACCCAATGTCGAGTTGCAGGCCCGCGCGCTGGTGTTCGACGATCAGCGGTCGTTGCGCTTCGCCGGGGCCGACAGCAACAGCGATGGCGGCGATTTCAGCCTCCGCATCATCGGGCGGGGGCGGTGGCAGTTCGATGCGCTGATCTATGGTCAGGCGCGCGATTACGCCAATGTTGTGATCAGCGCATCGACCTATCGCAAGACCCTGGACCAGCGTTCCTCGCCCTCCACCGGCACCGGCGTCAAGCTCGAATTGCGCCCGCCGGTCGGCCCGGATCACCTGCTCAAACTGGGTGCGGATTGGCGCAGGGTCAGCGGGGATCTGGCCGAGGATGCGTTCAATGCGGCGAGCGGCGCGCTGACCGCGCATCGCTATGCCGGCGGGCGCAATGGCGATCTGGGGCTGTTTTCCGAGGATGACTGGACGCTGGGGACACTGGTGCTGACCGCAGGCGCGCGCGCCGACCGGTGGAGCATCGACGATGGCTATTTCCGCCAGACCGCGCCGGGCGCCGCGATGGATGCCGCGTATCCGGGCCGCGCCGGCTGGCTGGCATCGGGGCGCGGCGGGGCGGTGTGGCATGTGGGCGGCGGGCTGGCCTTGCGCGCATCGGCCTATACCGGGAACCGCCAGCCGACGTTGAACGAGCTGTACCGTAGCTTCACCGTTTCGCCGGTGACGACGCAGGCCAATCCGGCGCTGGTGGCCGAGCAGCTGGCGGGATACGAGGCGGGCGTGGATTTCGCGCCCAATGCGCATCTGCGCCTGACGGCTACTGCGTTTTACAACCGGCTGGCGCATGCCATCGCCAATGTGACGATCGGCACCAATTTGCAGCAGCGCCGCAATGTTGATGCGATCCGCGCGCGCGGGATCGAGCTGGGGGCGGGGCTCGGCTTGGGCACATGGCGCCTCGATGCGTCGCTGGCGCTGAGCGATGCGGTGGTGGACGCGCTCGGCGCGTCGCTGAACGGTCTGCACCCGGCGCAGACGCCGACCCTGGCGGGCAGCGCCACGCTGTCCTGGCGGCCGCGCGCCGGATGGCAGTTGTCGGCGACGTTGCGCCAGGTGGGATCGCAGTTCGAGGATGATCTGCACACTTCGGTTCTGCCGGCGGCGACTACGCTGGGCGCCAATGCGCAGGTGTCGCTGCGGCGCGGGCTGAGCCTGGTGCTCCGCGCCGAGAACCTGACCGATGCGGCGGTGCAGACGCGCAATCAGGCGGGTTCGATCGATCTGGCCGCGCCGCGTACCTTGTGGGCGGGGCTGCGGCTGGGCTTGCGCTGAAATCACGGCGCGTTAGAGCGTCGGCGATGCCCAACCCAGCGCTCACGATCAACGGCCAGCCGATGGGCTTCGCGATGGCGCCCGAGACCCCGCTGCTATGGGCGCTGCGCGACGGCGCAAACCTGACTGGTACCAAATATGGCTGCGGGGTGGGCGATTGCGGGGCCTGCATGGTGCTGATCGATGGCGCCGCGCAGCCCTCCTGCCAGATCACGCTGGCCGAGGCCGAGGGGCGGGTGGTTACGACCATTGAAGGCCTGGGTGCAGAAGGGCCGGGCGGATCGCACCCGATGCAGCGCGCGATGCTGGCCGAGCAGGCGGTGCAATGCGGGTTCTGCACACCGGGCATTATCATCGCTGCTGCCGGGTTGCTCGCGCGCGATGCCGACCCCACCGATGCCGAGATCGGGGCGGCGCTGACCAATCTGTGCCGCTGCGGCACCTATCCGCGCCTGATCCGCGCGGTGCGGCGGGCCGGGACCGAAATGCGCCGCACGGCCGCACCTGTGGAGAGCATGATCCGATGAAGGCTACCATCTGGCACAACCCGCTCTGCGGAACCTCGCGCAAGACCCTGGCGCTGCTGGCGGCGGCGCCGGGCATTGATCTGACCGTGGTCGAATACCTCAAGACGCCGCCGAGCGCCGCCAAGCTGGCCCAGCTTTACCGCGACGCCGGGATCAAGCCGCAGGCCGGGCTGCGCCTGCGCGGCACCGACGCCGAGGAACGCGGATTGCCGACTGCGGCCGACGCCGAAGTGCTGGCAGCCATGGTGGCCGACCCAAGGCTGATCGAGCGGCCGCTGGTCGAAACGGAGCGCGGCGTGCGGCTGTGCCGGCCGCAGGAGAAGGTGGCCGAAATCCTGTGATCGGCTGTTTGATTGATCGCCTTGCGGCGATGTAGCCTGTGCCATCCCGCGCCCCCTCCCGGCCTCCCATTCAGTGTGCAACCTGTGGGAGGTCGGTAGGGGGCGTGGGATGGCACAGGCTTCTGCGAAAAGCGCTCTTTCGCGCTTTTCGGCAAACAGACCGGGGATGGAACACGCTTCCCCGCCAGCGTGCAGCCAGACAAAACCTTGCCAAGCACGCCCAAATCTGCAAACCACCGGGCAAGTCTACAGACATCAATTCCCGAGGACCGCCCTCCCCCATGAACACTTCGCAGCTTGCCCGCGAGCCTATCAAGCAACGGATCGCGCGCCGCATTAAACGTCTCGCCGGGCCGTGGGGGGTGTTTTTCGAGGGGTTTGTCAAGCATCCGGTGATGGTCGGATCGATCATCCCGTCCTCGCGCTTTACCGTCACCAAGATGCTGGCGCCGGTGCGGTGGGATGAGTGCCGGTTGTTCGTCGAATATGGCCCCGGCGTCGGCACGTTCTGCCGCCCGGTGCTGGAGCGGATGCGCCGCGACGGCCGGTTGATCGTGATCGACACCAACCCGCTTTTCATCGATTATCTGCGCGCCACCATCGCCGACAGCCGGTTTACCCCGGTGCTGGGCTCCGCTGCCGATGTCGAGGATATCGTTCGCGCTCATGGGTTCGAACATGCCGATTACGTGCTGTCGGGCCTGCCGTTCTCCACCTTGCCCGATGGCGTCGGCCCGGCGATCGCTGCCGCCACCCACCGGGTTCTGCGCCCCGGCGGCGCGTTCCTGGTCTATCAGTTTACCGCCCGCGCCCGCGAATTTATGGCCCGGCATTTCGCGCGGATCGATCAGGGGTTCGAGGCGCTGAATATCCTGCCATGCTGCCTGTTCTGGGGCTGGAAGGACGCGGATTAGGAGCGTTTGACTGATCGCCTGCCGCCGGGAAGCCTGTTCCATCCTGCGCCCCCTCCCGACCTCCCACAGAATACATACTGGCTGGGAGGTCGGGAGGGGGGCGCGGGATGGAACAGGCTTCATCGCCGCAAGGCGATCAGTCAAACGCTCCTAATCCGCGTCCTTCCAGCCCCAGAACAGGCAGCATGGCAGGATATTCAGCGCCT
>JANXUK010000002.1 GCA_025356275.1 Sphingomonadales bacterium
ATCCATGAACGGCGTGCCCGGAACGACATGCGCCGGCGCATCGATATGCGTGCCCGAATGCATCACCGTGGTGATCTTCTGCGTCAGCACGCCGGAGCGCGACATGCCATGCAGCCGCTCGATCTTCACATCCTCGAAATAGGGCCAGCACGGCTGACCCAGACCCCAGGGATGGCTCAGATCGTAAAACTCCAGCCCCATGCTGTTGAGCAGGTTCGATTCCGTAAACTGGCACAGGCTCTCATCGCGCCAATCGCCCTCTTCCCAACCCGGCATATCCTGCTCCAAATCATATTGTGGTTTTATAAAATCGCCATACGGGTATTGGCGAGCCTGCATTTTGTCAAGTGGCCCGATTGTCTGTTCGGCGGCAATATTCGCCGACGCCCCACAGATCAGGCCGATGAAGCGCAGCGGCAGACCGCTGTTGCCGTGACGCCACACCAGCACCCTGCACGAATCCGTTACCTTGTGCGCGCACGGTTTGGCTTTAGTTTGTGAACACACGAATCGGGCGCACGCATCTATGTCGCTAAGCATTTTGATCGTCGAGGACGAACCGCTGGTCGCCCAGATCGCCGGAGATTTACTCGCGGAAATGGGGCACAGCGTGGCGGCGCGTGTCGCCTCGGTGGAGCAGGCGGTGGGCTGGCTGAACGGCGCGGTGGTGGATCTGGTGCTGCTGGATTTCAACCTGGGCAATGTCTCGGGGCTGCCCGTGGCTGAGCATGCCGGCCGGCATGGCATTCCTTGCATCGGGGTCACCGGTTATGACATCGTGCTGCTGAAGAGCGTTCACCCCGGCATGCAATTCCTGGCCAAGCCGTACACCCATGCCGATCTGCATGCAGCGATCGATGGCTGCGGCGCCGTCGCCCGGGGCTAGTGGATTGATTTTGACATTTGCATCCCTTGGCGGTTGGGATGGGTCTGCAAATGTCAAAATCGTAAAATCCACTAGAATCATAATCTTCTGGTGGTCCGATTCTGACATTCGAGCGCGACTTGGCCTCAGGCGGTATCAAATGTCAGAATCGGACCACTAGTCCGCCGTGATCCGCACCGGGATCGACTTCGATGCCGGGGTCTTCGACAATTGGTCATGGTGGTGGATGGAAATCAGCACATTGCACTCAGGGTAATAGGACGCGACCGTGCCGCGCGGCAGTTGATACGCGGTCAGCGTCAACCCGCCGAGCCGGCGCTCCTCGCCATCCTCATAATCGCTCAGCATCGCCACGGTCTGTCGATCACTGAGCCCCGCTTCGACAATATCGTCGGGGTTCATCAGCAGAACATCGCGCGTCCCTTCGATGGCGCGAAATCTGTCGGAATAGCCATAGATCGTGGTGTTGAACTGATCGTTGGAGCGCAGCGTGATCAGCCGGAAGCGGCCCGGCGCGTCCTTGAAACCGATGGAACTGAGCGCTTCCGGATCGGTGAACACCGCCTTGCCGCTGTCGGTCTTCCAGATGCGTTCATGCGCGCCATTGCCGCGATAGAACCCGCCGGGTTCGAACATGCGCTGGTTGAAATCACGAAAATCCTCGGGGTAGGTCGCTTCAATCAGATCGCGGACCAGCCCGTAATCGGCGGTCCACGCGTCCCATTTAAGGCGCGGATGCGGAGGCAGCGTGGCCCTGGCGATGCCGGCCACGATTGCCAGCTCGCTCTTGAGTTCGGGCGAGGCGGGCTCCCGGTGCCCGATTGAGCCATTGATCATCGAGAAGCTGTCCTCGCTGGTCACGGCCTGGGTCCCGCCGGCCTGATTGTCGAGCTCGTGACGGGTCAGGCAGGGCAGGACATAGGCCTTTTTGGCCGGGAACAGATGGCTGCGGTTGAGCTTGGTGGAGACCATCACGGTCAGCTCCTGCTGTGGCCACGCCTGCTCCATCCGCGCCTGATCGGGCACCGCGCGCAGCAGATTGCCGCCCAACGAAACGAACGCCTTGACCTTGCCGGCGAACAGCGCCTCCACCGCCTCGACGATGTTCATCCCGTCGGTGGTCGGTGGATCGAAGTCGAACAGCGCCTGCAACTTGTCCATCGGCACCAGGTGGGCTTTTTCGGCGATGCCGACGGTGCGCTGGCCCTGCACATTGCTGTGCCCCCGTACCGGGCAGCAACCCGCGCCAGGCCGGCCGATATTGCCGCGCATCAGCAGCAGATTGACCAGCATCGCGATGTTAAGCGTGCCATGCGCATGCTGGGTCAGGCCCATGCCATAGACGCCGATCACGCGCTCCGCCGCGACATAGATCGCGCCCGCATCCTCCAGCGCGGCACGGGTGAGGCCGCTCTCGTGCTCGATCTCGTCCCATCCCAGCGCACGGATGGTTTCGACGAAGCGGTCGAAGCCGGTGGTGTGCTGCGCGATGAATTCGGTGTCGAGCACCCGCGCCTTACTCTCCGCCAGCGCCTTATCGTCGGCGGCCAGCACCACTTTACACAGGCCCGCAATCGCCGCGACATCACCGCCCGAGCGGACTTGGTGGTACTGATCCGAGATTTGCGTCGCATGGCCGGTGATCATGTCGAGCGGGTTTTGCGGGTTGACGAAGGAGACCAGCCCCTGCTCGATCACCGGGTTGAAAGTGACGATCTTCGCGCCGCGCTGCTTGGCCTCCTGCAAGGGGTGGAGGAAGCGCGGGCTGTTGGTGCCGGGGTTTTGACCGAAGAAAAAGAAGCAATCCGCCGCCGCCAGATCGTCCCACACGATGGTGCCGACCGGCGAGCCGATCACTTTGGTGAGCCCGATCGAGGTGGTCTCGTGACACATGTTGGAGCTTTGGGGCAGATTGTTGTTGCCATACCGCCGAGCCAGCAAAGCATAGAGATACGACGCCTCCAGCCCGGCATGGCCCGAGGCATAAAACACCGCCGCCTCGGGTTGAAGCGTTTGGAGCGTGGCACCGATATCGGCAAAGGCCGCGTCCCAGGTCACCGCGACATAGCGGTCGCTCGCCGCATCATAACGCAGCGGATGGGTCAGGCGGCCGGTCAACTCCAGGTCGTGATCCTTCCAGGCGCGCAGTTCGGTGACGGTGCGGTCCGTCCAGAAAGCAGGGCCACAGCGTGCAGCCGCCAGTTCCCACAGAGCCGCCTTGGCGCCATTCTCGCAGAACTCGAACGCCGAGTAATTGGCGGGCTTGGGCCAGGCACAGCTGGTGCACATCACGCCCTTGGGCTTGTTGAGCCGGCGCAGACTGTCAAGCGCGGCGAGGGTGGGCCAGCTTTCGCCAAAGGTCTGTGCAATGCCCTTGAGCGAGCCCCAGCCGCCTGCCGGACCCGGGGAATGCGGCAATTCGGGGTTGGGATCGGCCATGTCACAGCTTCCTTCGATCCCCGAACGTTTGGGCCGGGCTTAGGGTCCGCGTCGTACTGTCGAAAGTTGGGTCACATCATCCGCGCGTGCTGGTCCCACAGGATCCAGAGCGATCCTCCCACCATCACCGCCACGATCAGGGCGGTGAACAGCACCAGTTGAAGGTCGTCTCGGTGCGATTTTTCCAGATCGATGTGGAGGAAATAGCGGAAATGCACCGCCACCTGCACCAGCGCCAGCCCGCCCAGTGACAGCAGCGTCGCGCCGGTGCCCATCATCCTGCCCGCTACGATGGCGAATGCGACGCCAGTGAGCGCGGCGGCCATCGCGAAACCGATGGCATAGGCGCGCAATTCGCGGCGCCGGGCGTCGTCCTCCGGGATCATCCGGTGGCTCCGTACAGGAAGACGAAGGTGAAAATACCGACCCACACGATGTCGAGCATATGCCAGAACAGCGCCAGCCGCATGATCGCCAGCCTTACACGATCATCAACCCCGGCAATCGCGATCCGCGCAAACATCACCGCCATCCACACCAGCCCCGCTGCGACATGCAGGCCATGCGTTCCCAGCAGCGTGAAATGCGCCGACAGGAATCCGCTGCGCTGGGGCACTGCGCCATGGCCGATAAGCGTGGCGAAATCGCGCGCCTCCATGCCCAGAAACGCAATGCCCAGCAGTCCGGTGATTGCCAGCCAGCGCGCCAGTCGCCGCGTATCATCCCGGTATTTCAGCGCCAGCGAGGCCATGCCGAAGGTGAAACTGCTGGTCAGAAGCAGCGCGGTCTCGATGGCGGCGCCGGCAAGGTCGGTGATGGCGCGCGGGGTCGGCCCGCCGGCGATCCCCTGCGCGCGCATCGCGGCGTAAGTGGCGAACAGGAGCGCGAACAGCACCACATCGCTCATCAGGAAGACCCAAAAGCCGAAGATGACCGGCTCCGCTTCGCTCTCCGTATGCGCATCCCCCGGCGCGACGCTGAGGCCGGGATGGCGGCGGGCGCTCATGCCTGATGCTCCGCCAGGCCGGCATTGGCCGGCGTCATCTCGCGCGAGCGCGGCGCGGGCGTGGCGGCGGCGACTCCGGCCAGCCACGCTGTGGTGTCGCGTTCGACCTCGGCGGCGGGGATGGTGCGTTGGGTATCGGCATCGAAGCTGCGCGCGATTACCAGCGCCCATACCGTTACCACCCCCGCCACCGCCTGCCACCAGATGTGCCAGACCAGCCCGAATGCCGCCACCCCCGCCGCCGCGCCGATCAGCATCGGCAGCGCGCTGCTGCGGGGCACAATGATATCCTCGCACGCCGGCAGGGCATAGGCGGTGCCGGCGCGCTTCATCATCGTGAAGGCGTCGCGGCCCGACACGTTCGGGATCACCGCGAAATTGTACTCGGGCGGCGGCGATGGCGTCGCCCACTCCAGCCCGTGCCCGTCCCACGGATCGCCGATGGCGACGCGCCGCGCCTCCCGGCTGCGAATGCTGACGATCAATTGTACCCCCAGCGCCCCGGTGCCGCAGACCATCAGCACCGCGCCCATCAGAGCCACGATCAGCCACGGCAGGAATTGCGGCTCAAAAAACTGCGCGCTGCGCCGCATCGCCCCCGACAGGCCGAGCCAATAGAGCGGCATAAACGCCAGATAGAACCCGATGCCCCAACACCAGAACGCAACCTTGCCCCAGCGCTCACACAGGCGGAACCCGAAGGCCTTGGGAAACCACATCTGATAAGCCGCGATCATCCCGAACAGCAGCCCGGGAATCAGCATATTGTGGAAATGCGCCACCAGAAACAGCGAGTTATGGACCGCGAAATCAATCGGCGGATTGGCCAGCATCACCCCCGTCATCCCGCCGATCACGAAGCTGACCATAAAGGCGATACCGAACAGCATCGCGGTGGAAAACCGGATCCGCCCGAACAACAGCGTCAGCAGCCAGTCATAGACCTTCACCCCGGTCGGAATCGCGATCAGCATCGTGGCAATGCCGAAGGCGGCGTTGACGTCTGCGCTCTGTCCCATGGTGAAGAAATGGTGCAGCCACACCGTGAAGGATAGCACCGCGATCGCCATCGTCGCATAGACTAGCGAATTATACCCATACAGCCGCTTGCCCGAGAAATTGGCGAACACCTCCGAATAGACGCCGAAGGCCGGCAGGATCAGGATGTACACCTCCGGGTGACCGAACAGCCAGAACAGGTTGGCATAGTTCATCACATTGCCGCCCAGGTCGTTGGTGAAGAAGTGAAACCCGGCATAACGGTCCAGCGCCAGCAGCGATGTTGCCACGGTCAGCGCGGGCATCGCAAAGATCATCAGGATGCTGGTGCACAGCGCTGTCCAGCAGAACAGCGGCATACAGAACAGGTCCATGCCCGGCGCACGTTTCTTGTAGATGGTGACGGCAATATTGATCCCGCTCAGCGTCGAGCCGAGCGACGCAAGGCCGACCGACCAGATCCAATAATCCACGCCCTCGCCGGGGCTGAACCCGGTCTGGGTGAAAGGGGGATAGCCGCTCCACCCGCCACCCGAAAACTGCCCGATGACCAGCGAGGCCATCACCAGCATCGCGCCTGCCGTCGTCAGCCACAGGCCGATGGCGTTGAGCCACGGAAACGCCACATCGCGCGCGCCAATCTGCAAGGGCATCACGTAATTGATGACGCCCGTCAGGAACGGCATCGCCATGAAGAAGATCATGATCGTGCCATGGGTGGTGAACAGCTCGGCAAAATGCGCGGGCGAGACGACGCCGGGCGCATTGACGGCGGCGGCCTGCTGGGCGCGCATCAGCGCCGCCTCGACGATCGCGCGCACCTGCATCACGAAGGCGACGACGATGTACATTATGCCGATCTTCTTATGATCGAGCGCGGTCAGCCACTGCGTCCACAGCGCGCGCCACCAGCCCATCACGGTGATCGCCGACAGCGTAGCCACCACGCCAAAGATCACCACCCAGGCGGCGCAATTGGCGATAAGGTCATGCTTGGGCGGGAAATCGCTCAGCCGCAGATTGCCGACCAGCCCGTATAGCGCAGCATCGCTCATCGCGGCGCCTGCGCCATCGTGCTATATTTAGCGATGATGCGGCCGAACAGATCCGGCGGGGCGCCGCCATAGGCGCGCGGCGCCACGCGCGCCGACGGCTGGGACAGCGCCTGATACGCCGCGTCGGACAACGCCGGCCGATGGCGCATTTGCACGGTCCAGCGCGCGTAATCCCGAGGATTCAGCACATCGACCGCGAAATTCTGCGCGGCGAATCCGGCCCCGTTATACTGGGCGTTGAGGCCCCGCATGATGCCCGGCCGATCGGCCAGTACGTGCAGATGCGTCGCCATCCCCGCCATCACATAGACCTGCCCGCCAAGGCGCGGGATCAGCAGCGACTGCATCGTCGCATCGCTGGTCATGGTGAAAGCGATGTCGCGCCCGGCCGGGATGACCAGCCGGTTGACCGTGGCGATCCCCTCCCGAGGGTAAAGGAACACGAATTTCCAGTCGAGCGCCACCACCTGCACCGCGACCGGCGGCCCCGGCGCGACGATTGCCCGCGACGGGTCGAGCCGGTGGGTGCCGTACCACAGATTGACCGCCAGCGCCGCCACCACGGCCGCCGGCAGGCCCCAGATCGCGACTTCCGCGCTGCGCGAAAACTCCCAGTCGGGGCGGTAGGCTCCGCCCGGGCGCGCCAGGCGATAGCGCCACAGGATGATCGGCAAGCCCAGGAACAGCGGCACGATGACCAGCGCCACCATCACGCCGACCAACCCGAGGTTTGCGGTCTGGGCGGCAGTAATCGGTCCGGCGGCGTCGATCACGCCTCCCGCTGCGGCGACGCGGACCGGCAGAACGCCGATCATAAGCGCCGCCGCACATGAGCCAGACCGCAACCGCGGGAAAGGTGATGCCTGTGCCAAGTCGCGCGCAATCCGGATGGAGGCCCCTCGGCCCGATACGTTCCGCGATGCAACGTTCGAGACTGCGAAAAGCTCCGGCATATCGCGGTTTGCGCCGCAATAATCCGGCGGGGGCATCGGCTTGCAACCAAATCGCCGGTTGGCGCGTTTACGCAGCGATCAGGATCACGGCGATGCCGCTGCGTCCGAAGAAACATGTCGATCGGGAAGGATTTAGCATGCAGCATACCGGCTTTCGGCATACCGGCTTTCCGGATAGTGGCTTTCGGCCCAAACTGGTCATCGGCGATGTGCCGTTTCACGCGATGCTGGTGCCATTTCCCATCGTCTGTTTCATCGGCGCGCTGATCGCGGACATCGCCTATGTCAACAGCCCGCAGGTGCAATGGGTCAATTTTGCCGCATGGCTGCTGGCTTTCGGCGAGTTATTGGGCGCGCTGGCAGCGCTCTTTGGCCTTGGCGATCTGTTGCTCAACAACAGCGAGGATCGCCCGTCGGCGGCGTGGTTCCATTTCGGCGGCAGCGCCACGGCGCTCATCCTCGGCCTGCTCAACAATTTCGTCCACGCTCGCGATGGCTGGACCAGCGTGCATCCCGCCGGGATCATGCTGTCGGCGCTGACGGTGCTGGTGCTGCTGGGCACCGGATTTCTTGGCGGCCGTCTGGCCCATATCCAGCACCACGAAGAGACCGTGTGATGCGCAAACCCGCCCTGCTGGCCGCGCTTAGCCTGGCCGCCGTGCTTGCCGTCTCACTGGCCGGATGCTCCAAACCCGATGCCGCCGCCGATCGGCAATTCGGCTATGATCCCAAATTGCCCGAGCCGGTCCAGTTCCTGCTGCCACCCATGGGATTTTCCCAGCCGATTGGCTGGCAGGCGGGCGAATTGCCCAGCGTGCCGGCGGGCTTCACCGTCAACGCGGTGGCGCGCGATCTCAACGCCCCGCGCAATGTGCTGCCGCTGCCGGGCGGCGATATCGTGGTGGCCGAGGCCGGCGACCCTGGCTTTCAACCGACCTTGCGCCCCAAGGATGTGATCTTCGCGCTGCTCAAGGGCGCGACGCATAGCGCGGTCAAACCCGGCAACCGCGTGCTGCTGCTCCATGACATCGGCCCGGATGGCGTGGCGCGGCAAAAGATCGTGCTGATCGATCACTTGACCTCGCCGTTCGGGCTGGTGTGGCTGAAAGGCGAGCTGTTCGTGGCGGCGACGGACCGCCTGCTGGCCTATCGGTTCGCCCCCGGCCAGACCACGCTGGGGCCGGCGCGGCTGGTGACCGAGTTGCCCGGCGGGCCGATCGATCACCATTATACCAAAAGCCTGACAGCCAGCCCGGATGGCACCAAATTGTATGTGGGCGTCGGCTCGAACAGCAATATCGTCGAGAACGGAATGGAGGCAGAGCGGGATCGCGCGCGCATTCTCGAGGTCGATCCGGCCAGCGGGGCGACGCGCGTCTTTGCCACCGGCCTGCGCAATCCCAACGGGCTGACCTTCGCGCCGGGCACGCGGACGCTCTATGCCGTGGTTAATGAACGCGATGAGCTGGGCAACAATCTGGTGCCGGATTACCTGACCAGCGTGAAGGACGGCGGCTTTTACGGTTGGCCGTGGAGCTATTACGGCAAGCACATCGACATCCGCGTCCACCCCCAGCGGCCCGACATGGTGGCCAGAGCGATCATCCCCGACTATTCGCTGTCGTCGCATGTCGCGGCGCTGGGGCTGGCGTTTACCCCCGGTGGGGCGTTCCCGGCACAATATCAGGGCGGCGCCTTCGTGGGCGAGCATGGCAGCTGGGACCGTACCGCATGGAGCGGCTATCAGGTGGCTTTCGTGCCCTTCGCCGGAGGGCGCCCCAGCGGCGATGCGCAGACTTTCGTGGGTAATTTCATCACCGCCGGGGGCAAGACGCACGGGCGCCCGGTGGGCATCGGGTTCACCGCCGACGGCGCACTGCTGATCGCGGACGATGTCGGCAATGTCGTGTGGCGCGTCACGGCGAGCAAGGTGCCGCCAGCTAAGCGGTAAGGGATGGTGCGCCACCGTCGAAGAAGGTGAGCACTACGTTTGCGCGCTCGCGCTTGGCTGACGCACGCTGTTTGCCCCTCTGCGACGCCATGCCGTCGTCTGCGACCGTTGCTCGGTCGTCAAACGAGGTCGCACATTCATCTCCGCGCCTGCGGGCGGGAGCGAGACACCCCCGCAACCCCGTATTTATCTGATATCAAAGGTGGCCGGGTTGCGATGCAGAGCTGGTAACCGATACAGGAAGGTCTGCTTTGGCACGTTCTTGCTAAGCTCACGCGAGATCCATGTTGCGGCTCAGCCGCCTCGGAGGCGTTGTCCGATCCGAAAACACCTGCTGCCCCTTCCAGCAACTGCGTGCGCCA
>JANXUK010000009.1 GCA_025356275.1 Sphingomonadales bacterium
GGTCCGATTCTGACATTCGATACCGCTTGAGGCCAAGTCGCGCTCGAATGTCAGAATCTTTTCGGACCACTAGAAGATTTTGATTCTAGTGGATTTTACGATTTTGACATTTGCAGACCCATCCCAACCGCCAAGGGATGCAAATGTCAAAATCAATCCACTATTTGATCCGATTGCATCAAGTCGCAACCCGCTCTAGCGCAGCACCATGCCCGATCCCGTCGAACCGTTCCGCGCCATGGTGATCAGCCGCCGCGCTCATGCGCTGTCCGCCGAGGGGCGCTCGATCATCCATATGGAGTTCGGCCAGCCTTCCACCGGCGCCCCCGCTCCGGCTATCGCAGCGGCGCAGACTATCCTCGCCAACGACCCGCTCGGCTATTGGGAGAGCGCGCCGCTGAAAGCGCGGATAGCGCGGGCCTATGCCGAGACGCAGGGGGTGGAGATAGCCGCCGCGCGCATCATGCTGACCTGCGGCGCGTCGCCGGCGCTGGTGCTGGCGCTGACCAGCGGCTTTGCGCCCGGCGCGCGGGTCGCGATCGCGCGGCCGGGCTATATCGCCTATCGCAATGTCTTGCGCACGCTGCATATGGTGCCGGTGGAGATCGCCTGCGGTGCGACCGAGCGCTATCAACTGACCGCTGCCGCCTTGGCCGCGCTGGACCCCGCGCCCGATGGAGTGATCATCGCCAGCCCGGCCAACCCCACCGGAACGATCATCGCCGCGCAAGAACTCAACGCGATCATCGCGCTTTGTGCAGAGCGAAGCATCCGCATCATCTCCGACGAGATCTACCACGGCATCGCCTATGGCCAGCCCACCCCGTCGATCCTGCGCGAGGCGCCCGATGCCTTTGTCATCAACAGCTTCTCCAAATATTACAGCATGGTCGGCTGGCGGCTCGGCTGGCTGATCGCGCCCCAAGATCTCGCCGCGGCCGCCTATGCACGCATGTCCAACCTGTTCCTCACGCCCCCCGCGCTCAGCCAGCATGCCGCGCTGATCGCGATGGACTGCACCGATACGCTCGAAGGCCACATCGCCACCTATGGCGCCAACCGCGCGCTGATGCTGGCCGCGCTGCCCGCCATGGGCCTTGCCCAGATCGCCCCGCCCGACGGCGCCTTCTACATCTGGGCCGACATCGCGCATCTGGCCGGCGGGGAGGACAGCTTCGCTTTTGCTGCAGCGCTGCTGGAGGACACCGGCGTCGTCACCGCGCCCGGCGTCGATTTCGACCCGGTCGAGGGCCACCATTTCCTGCGCTTCAGCTTCGCGGTTTCGACGCCGCAAGTAGCCGAGGCCATCGCCCGGCTGACCCCATGGTTCAAGGCGAGGCAGCGATGACTCCCACCCAGACCCCGGGATTGCGCGGAGAGGTGGCGTAAGGCGCGCGCCTGCGCTACGGCCCGGATAGTGGAAGCGATTGCGGTCTGGTGGCCGCCGCGGTCTTCAAAACCGCTGGCCCGCGAATAGCGGGCGGTGGGTTCGATTCCCATCCGCTTCCGCCACTATCGCCGCTCAGCCACCCGCGCCGCGGCAACGCCCGGTGCCCGGATGCAAGCCCGATTAACCATCGGCGGCGCCGCAATGCCACAATGGCACAGCGCCAAGCCCGCTCTGTTAACGCCGCCCAACGGTGCTAGGCCGACCGCCGAACCAATCGGAGCCTGCCGCCACCCATGCCCAAGCCTCGCAACCTCTGGCTGCTGTCCGATGGGCGCAGCGGCAGCACCTGGGTCGCCCAGATGCTGGCGCACCGGGGCGATCTGCGCATCGAACATGAGCCGGTCCACCGCGATTTCACTGCCGCCCTCGCCGCCGAACCGATCCTGCCGCTACCGTGTGGGGTCAAATCCGAAACGCTCTACCGTCCGCTGCTGGAACGGATCATGGCGGGCCAGCGTATCGCCCGCCCCAGCTTCGACCCCGGCGGCAATGGGACGGCCGGCTGCATCATCCGCGACATCAACGCGCTGTTCATCGCGCCGCGCCTGCTGGCGGCGATCCCGGCGCTGGAGCCGGTCCTGCTGGTCCGTCACCCGGCGCAGGTCGCGCTGTCCAAGCTGGCGCTACCGCATTGGCACTGGTTTGGCGATGTGGATGCGCTGCGCGACAATCCCGATCTGGCGCGCAGCGTGTCGGGCCGCAGCACCTGGCTCGACGCCGCCACTACGCCGTTCCGCCGCCATGTGATCGGCTGGGCGGTCAGCCATCACTATTTCTTCACGCATCTGACCCGCGCGCATCTGCCGATCATCCGCTATGGCACGCCCTCGGCGGAGATGACCTCGGTGATCGGCAAGATCCTTGGCGGCATCGACCAAGCGCGGTTCGACCATGCCCATACCGCCCGCTCATCCAGCGATCACCGCCCGCCGATCAGCCTGCTACGCCGCCTGATCGGACGCCCGGGGCCTACGCGCGCCGATTACGCCTTTGCCGAAGATGTGATCGACGGTTTCGGCCTGCGCTGGCTGGTGCCGACGCGGATGGTGGGCATCGCCGCACCGCCTATCGCGACGCCCTTGTTGCGCCAGAAGCACGCCTAAACCCGCAATTTTTCGATTCTGCCGCGCGTTTCCCAATCATCGGGCAGGACAATCCGCTTGGCGGTCGGGAACCCCAGATAGCCGTTCTGCGCAAACGCATAAGCATTGGTCCGCAGCGAATCGCCCGACACCAGCACCATGAAATCATCGGGGTCGAGCACGATCGGCACCATCCGCTCCGGGTCGTCACTCTCCGCAAAAGCGCGCGGTAGCCGCCCCAGATTGACCTGATGCTTGAGCGAGGTGATCCGGAAATCGGCCCATTCCTCGGTGATCGATTCGATCCGCCCCGCTTTCATCCGCGCATGGTCATAGAGGTAGCGTTTCACATCGCGCTTGCTCCACCCGGCCTTGGCGATGGTTTCGGCCAGGATCGGGCTCAGCACCACCGCCGGGCGCAAAGTGCCATATGTGAGCCCGCCGACAGTGAACACGATCTCCCACCCGGTCTGTGCCGCCAGCGCATCGGCGATATAGGGCATCATCTGCTCGGGCGTGCTGCCCGTGACCGATGGGAACACGCCGCCGCCGGTCATCCGCGTGATCGTGACAGTGTTGTCGCCCGCATCAAAGCCCATATCGACGCTGTTGGCCGGCCAGCCGATCCGCGCCAGCGCCTCCTCATTCTCGGCCAGCACCACGCGGAACGTGTTGCCGAACGTGGCCTTGTCGGTCTTGTGCGGCAGGAACCCGGCGATATTGCGCAAGGCCAGCCGCCAGAACCGCCCCACCGAAGTGTTCGCCTGAAACCCGTCGCGCAGCACGCCCTGCTCGAAGTTAAAGCCCAGCTGGCGGATGATCGGCCCATTGAGGATGATCAGCGTCTCCGACCCCGGCGTATTGCCCGAATGCTCGACGCCGTAGACCGGATCGGCCATCGCCTCGCCCAGTGCGACAAGGATCGGCATATATTCAGGTCGACACCCCGCCATCACCCCATTGACCGCAATGGCCCAGATGCTGACCGCACGGCTGGCCGGCAGCACCACGCCCAGCACCTCGTCGCGGCCCCGAGGCGTAAAGCTCAGGAATTCCTCGATCCGCGCCAGGGTCGGCGGGACGATAGGCAGGCCGTCGCTCCATTCCTGCGTCACAAAATGCGCATTCACATCGGCAAAGCCCCCGGCGAACACGATGTCCCGTCCGCCCGGCTCGCTGCCCAGCTCGATGACATCGGGCTGCACCGTCAGGTTGGCGATGACATCGGCGGCGGTCACCTCGGCGGCATTGCGCCGGATCTCGGCATCCGATTGCGCGCCGGGATGCCCGACAATCCGCGCCACCGGCAGGTTGGGCATGCCCAGCCCCAGCGCGGTCGCCTCGGCCTGAAGCAGGAAGCCTTCGCATACCAGCGACGAGGTGGGAAACCCCGCCCGTTCGACAATCTCGGCAGCCCGCAACACGGCGGGCGTGCAAGAGCCTCAGCAGGCCATACACGATATGGCGGCATCGACGCCCAGCTCACGGAAGCGCTGCGGCAGGCTGGCCAACAGCTCCTTCTCGTTCACCGCATGGGTCGATCCAAACTCGCGCCAGCTGATCCAGCGGATGCCGGGATAGGCCTCGGCCAGCTTGGCCTCCAGCGCGGCGAACACCGCATCGCCGGCGAACAGGTAATCCCAGAGTTGCGCGATGGTCTTGCCGCGCAAACTGTCCAGCCGCCGCGCCAGAGGCCGGGTGATCAGCCGCCGCTCGGCCACCGGCCAAACCACCTCATAATGCCCGTCGGAGCCCTGCGTCATCATCGCCTCCTAAACCCCCAAACGCCGGTGCGCAGCAGCCGCCGCGCCAACCCCTTCTGCCATCGCCTGCACCCCCGCGCCACCATATCCTGCGCGGCAGGCGCCAGCGGCGAAGATTCGCGGGTCGGCGGCGCCCAAACCGGCATCGGTGATTACGCATCCCGCGCCGTCCAGCAGCGCGGCCGGAACAAAACCCGTCGCCGCATCGCCGCCGACAAACGGAAATACCCCCGCCACCTCCAGCACCGTATCGGCCCCACTGCGCCGATTGCGCAGGGCCACGCCGCTGACCTTGCTGGTGCCCAGCACGCCGCAAACCTCGCTATCCCAGACATAATGCACGTTTTCGCGCGCCACCAGCAGGTCGATATGCTCCCGCTTGGCCCGCAGCGGACTGCGGCACACCATGAACACCCGCGCCGCCACGCGTGACAGCACCAGCGCCTCATGCACTGCCCCGTCACCCCCACCGACCACCGCGACATCGCGCCCGCGATAAAACCCGCCATCACATGTGGCACAGCTCGAAACCCCGGCCCCGGTCAGCTCCGCCTCGCCCGGGACCCCCAGCCGCCGCCGGGTAATCCCCGAAGCCACGATCACCGCGCCCGGATGATGCACACCGCCGTTGCTATCGGTCAGGGTCAGCTGCGCGCCTACCTCCAATCCGGCCACCTCGGCCTCGATCACCCGCACGCCCACCCGCCGCGCACCCGCCAGCAAAGCCATCGCCAGATCCTGCCCCGACGGCTCGCCCGGAAACGGCAAATCCGCCACCTCGCCCAGCGTGGCGACCATTCCGCCATAAAGACCCGACCCCTCGAACAGCGTGACCAGCCGGCCCAGCCGCGCCGCCTCGCGCGCCGCGCACAGCCCCGCCAGGCCGCCGCCGATCACCGCCACCTCGCACAGGTTTTTCAATGGCCGCGTCACCTTCCGTCCCTTTCGCGCAAGACCCGCAGATCGCCGCAGCGCCGCGTAAACCCTTTGGCATCAAGCTGGGGCAGCAACGGCATGGCAAATTTCCGGCTGATCCCCAGCGCGGCACATATCGCACCCACGGCCATGCCCTCACCCAGCAGCGGCGCCAAGGCCGCCTCGGCCAGCGCGATCGCATCGCGGTGGAACAGCATCACCTTGCCCTTGGCCTTGTCCTCACAGCGCACCAGCGCACCGGCGCGCAGCAACGATTCAACCGCCGCCCGCTCCGCCGCATCCGCCATCAGCTCGGCAGGCAAGCGCGGCTGCAACCCCGCCATCCGCAACCGCTCACCCAGCGCCTCGGCCACAGCCGCCTGCGCCGCGATGCGCGCCGGATCGGGGCGCGGCGCCAGCGTCCGCCGCCGCGCCGCGCCGGCAATCACCGCGCCCTCGGGGATCACCGCGCCGCCGGCTTCGACCCGAACCGCCATCCCCGCCAGCACGCCGCGCAACCGCGCCCCGCCCAGCCCGCTGAGCCGCGCCAATTCGCCAAGGCTGGTCGCCCCGCGCGCCACCACCGCGCCAACCACCCCCTCCGCCGACAGTTCCGCCAACGCACCCAGCCAGCCCAGCACTGCCGGATCGTGCCGGCGCAAACGCGCGCCCGCCGGCACGATCACCCGCCCCCCGGCCACCGTGCCCACCGGCGCCGGCAACCTGAGGATCACCGCCTCCCCCGCCACCGCCGTCATCCACCGCGCCAGCCGTACCTGCGCTAGACACCGTTCCCCCGGCGCCAAAACCTCTCGATCCAGCAGCCGCACTCGTGCGCTCGCCGCATCGCTCCCCGCCAGCGCCGCCAGCGCCATGCCGTTCTTCAGCGGCGGCGCCCCGGCCAGCGCCCGCAAATCCACGGTCAGCCATTCCGACGGCTCCAGCGCATCCGGCCCGGCCAGAACCATCCCCCGCGCCAGATCGGCAATCGCCACCCCGCGCAGATTGACCGCCACCCGCTGACCGGGCGCGGCATCCGCCACCGGGGCGCCATGCACCTCCAGCCCGCGCACCCGCACGTGGCGCCGCGCCGGAAACAGCTCCAGCCGGTCCCCCACCGCCAGCGCGCCACCGCGCAAAGTCCCGGTCACCACCGAACCGTGCCCGGCGATGGTGAACGCACGGTCGATGGGGAGGAACGGCAAACCACCGTCACCCCGCGCCGAACACTCCAGCTCCGCCAGCGCCGCCGCCAGATGCGGCATCCCCGCGCCGGTTCTGGCCGAGGTCATCACCACCGCATCCACCGCCAACCCGGCCTGCACCAACAACTCGGCCGCCGCCGCCCCGCCCGCCGCCCCATCGGCCAGATCGCACCGGCTCACCGCCACCACCGCGCGCTGCAAACCGAGCAGCCCGGCGATCCCGACATGCTCGCGCGTCTGCGGCATCACCCCGGCATCGGCGGCCACCACCAACAGCACCGCATCGATCCCGCTGGCCCCGCCGACCATCGCCGCGACAAAGCGCTCATGCCCCGGCATATCGATCAGATCGACCACGCCGCCGCCGTGCACCAGATGGGCAAAACCCGGCGCGATTGAGATGCCCCGTGCCTTTTCCTCGGGCAGCCGGTCGGTATCGATCCCAGTCAGCGCACCAACCAGCGCGGTCTTGCCGTGATCGACATGGCCGATCACGCCGACGACGGCGCGCCTCACGAAATGATCCCGCGCAAGGCCTCCGCCACTTGGCGCAGTTCGCCATCGCCCAGCGCCAGCATATCAATCAGCAATCGCCCCCCCGCGATCCGCGCCACCACCGGCGGATCGGCGGCGCGCAAGCTCGTTGCCGCCGCATCGGCGCCCCCGGCAGGCTCCAGCGCCAGCGCCCGGCTCGCAATCACCCGCCCGGGCAGCGCGCCGCCCCCGGCATAGCCCTCGCTCGCCACCACCGCGCCCGAGCCGACCATGATGCGCAAAGCCTCCGCCCGCGCCGCCAGCACATCGTCTCCCTGCGCCAGCATCGCCAGCACCGGCACCGCGCCCGGCGCATCGCGGTGCAGCCGCAATGTCGCCTCCAATCCCGCCAGCGACACCTTGCCCAGCCGCAGCGCGCGCAGCAACGGATGCCGGCGCAGCGGCGCCAGCGCCTCGGCTCGCCCCGCGATCAACCCCGCCTGCGGTCCCCCCAACAATTTGTCGCCGCTGCACGTCACCACGTCGGCCCCAGCCGCCAGCGCATCGCGTAAGGTTGGCTCATCGACGCCCGGCGTGGGCGCTATCAAACCGCTGCCCAGATCGGCCACTACACGCAAACCAGCCTCGCGCGCCAAGCCGGCCAGCGCCCCGATCCCGACATCGCAGGTAAAACCGACCATCCGGAAATTGCTCTGATGCACCTTCAGCAGCACGCGCGTGTCGGCGGTGATCGCCGCGCGATAATCGCTCAGCCGCACGATGTTGGTCGCCCCCACCTCGACCAGCCGCGCGCCGCCCGCCGCGATCACCTCGGGGATACGGAAGCCGCCGCCGATCTCGACCAGCTCACCGCGCGCCACGATCACCTCGCCGCCGCCCGCCAGCCCGGCCCCAGCCAGTCCCGCCCCAGCAAGTCCGGCCAACGCCAGAAGGATCGCCGCCGCGCCATTGTTCACCACCAGCGCGGCCTCGGCCCCGGCCAGCTGGGCCACCAGCGCCTCCAGCCGCGCGCCCCTCGCACCGCGCCGGCCACCGGGCAGATCATACTCCAGATCGCAATAGCCCGCCGCCGCGCGCATCGCGTCCAGCGCCGCCCCGGCCAAAGGCGCGCGACCGAGATTGGTGTGCAGGATAATCCCGCTGGCATTGATCACCCGCACCAGCCCGGCGCCCGGCTGACCCGCCAGATGCGCGGCCGCCCCGGCCAGGATCGCCGCTGTATCCGGCATCGCCCCCGCCGCCAGCCGCGCCTCGGCCAGACCCTCGCGCAAGGCAGCCACCACCGCGCCGCGCCCATAGCGCGCCACCATCGCCGCCGCCTCGGGCGATTCTAGCAGGCGCTGAACCGCGGGCAGTCGCCGCTGTGGATTGTGATCCTGCGTCAAAGCTTCTTCCCCCGCGCGCCGGCTCCCTGGCTGGCCATCGCCGCTTGCCACATTGCGCGGTGCGCGCTCAATACGCCAGCCGCTCTCAAAAGGACCGCCCCGCCGATGCCCGAAATCCGCCTCACTTCGCTGGCCCATGGCGGCGGCTGCGGTTGCAAGCTGGCGCCGGGCGTGCTGCGCGATCTGCTGAAGGACATGCCGCTCGGCGGGACGTTCCCCGATCTGCTGGTCGGGCTGGAGACCGGTGACGACGCCGCCGTCTATCGCATCAACGATACGCAGGCCATCGTCGCCACCACCGATTTCTTCACGCCCATCGTCGATGACCCAACCGATTTCGGCCGGATAGCCGCCGCCAATGCGCTGTCGGATGTGTATGCGATGGGCGGCAAGCCGCTGTTGGCATTGGCAATCCTCGGCATCCCGCTGGGCAAGATCGAGCCCTCCGTAGTCCGCGCCATCCTCGCGGGCGGGGCCAGCATCTGCGCCGAGGCCGGCATTCCGGTCGCGGGCGGGCATTCGATCGATGTGCCCGAGCCGATTTATGGCCTCGCGGTGATCGGCCTGGTCAATCCGGCGCGGGTGATGCGCAATGGCGCGGCGCGGGCAGGCGACGCGCTGATCCTGACCAAGCCGCTCGGCATCGGAATCCTCAGCGCCGCGTTGAAGCAGGACGCCCCCGGCTTGCCGCCCGAGGCCTATGCCGCGCTGGTCCGCACCGCGACCCGGCTCAACACGGTGGGCGCCGATCTTGCTGTGCTGCCTTCGGTCCACGCGATGACCGATGTCACCGGCTTCGGCCTCGCCGGCCACGCGCTGGAGATGTGCCGTGCCTCACACCTCGGCGCTTCGATCGGCATCGCAGCGCTGCCGTTGTTACCCGGTATAGCGGCGCTGGCCCGGAACGGCATCCGCACTGGCGCGGCGACCCGCAATTGGGCGAGCTATGGCGAAGAGGTCCGCCTCGCGGGCACCGAGCCATGGCACCAGGACCTCATCTGCGACCCCCAGAGCAGCGGCGGGCTGCTAGTCGCTGTCGCCCCGGAGGGCGCCCCGGCGGCGATGGCCCTGCTGCGCGAGGCGGGTTTTGCCGAGTCCGCGATCATCGGCCACATCACCTCCGGCCCGCCCCTGCTCACGATCACCGCCTAGTGGATTGATTTTGACATTCGCGTCCCGCTTGCGGCAAAGGGCGCTTTCGAATGTCGGAAACGAACCACTAGTGGTCCGATTCTGACATTCGATACCGCTTGAGGCCAAGTCGCGCTCGAATGTCAGAATCTTTTCGGACCACTAGAAGATTTTGATTCTAGTGGATTTTACCATTTTGACATTTGCAGACCCATCCCAACCGCCAGGGGATGCAAATGTCAAAATCAATCCACTAGAATCCAATCGCTGCCCCGCTATCGCAGCCCGCCCGCTTGCCCGCCTCATCGCCTTCGGGCAAGCGGCGCAAAAGGGGATCGCGATCATGGCCAACAGCACGGGCACCTTTGCCGGCGTGCGCATCGTCGAGCTGGCGCAATATGTCTTCGTGCCCTCCGCCGGTGCGTTGCTGGCCGATCAGGGCGCCGAGCTGATCCATGTCGAGCCGGTGGTGGGCGGCGACCCCTATCGCACGCTAAAGATCGCCGACGGGCGCGAGACCGCCTCGGCCAATCTCTCGATGGAACAGAATAATCGCGGCAAGAAAAGCCTCGCGATCGACCTCAAGACCGCCGAGGGCCGCGCGATCTTCCTGCGCCTGATCGCCACCGCCGATGTGTTTCTGACCAGCCTGCGCCCCAAGGCGATCCGCGCGCTGGGCCTCAGTGTCGAGGATCTGCGCAGCGTCAACCCTCGCCTGATCTATGTGCGCGGCAATGGCTTCGGGTTCTCGGGCAGCGATGCCGACAAGGCTGGCTATGACGCCACCGCGTTTTGGGCGCGCGGCGGTTTCGCCCATTCGCTGCGCCCCGCCGAGCATGACGCGCCGCTCAGCCCACGCCCGGCTTTGGGCGACCACACCGGCGGCATCGCGGTTGCCTATGGCATCGCCGGCGCGCTGTTTCGCCGCGCGATGACGGGCGAGCCCAGCGTGGTCGACATCTCGCTGCTCGCCACCGCGCTATGGGTGCTGTCGGCCGATATAGTGGTCAGCCAGACGCAGAGCCCCGAAGCGATGAGCTTTGCCGGCGAACCCGACCGTCAGCCGCTGCGCCGGCCCTATTGCACCCGCGACGGGCGCTGGGTGCATCTGATGTTCCTCGATGCCGATCGCTATTGGGCGCCGCTGTGCCGGCTGCTCGACCGGGGCGACCTGCTGGAAGATCAGCGCCTCGCCACCAACGCGGGCCGCATCGCGCATGGCCCCGAGGTTTGCGCCGCGATCCAGAGCAGCTTTGCCGCCAGGGATTGGGCCGAGTGGCAACCGATCTTCGCGGCATGGGATGCGCCGTGGGAGCTGGTCCAGACCATCCACGAAGTCGCCGCCGATCCCCAGACCATCGCCAATGGCTATACGTTCGCGGTCGAGGTCGCCGATGGCAGCGCGGTGACGCTGGCCGCCGGCCCGGTCGGCTTCGATGGCCAGCACGCCGCGCTCACCCCCCGCCGCGCGCCGCATCTGGGCGAGCACACCGATGCCTTGCTGGGCGGCATCGGCATCCACGGGGCCGAGTTGGCGCGGCTGCGCAATGCCCGCATCATCGCGTAACAAGGGCCTTCCCCATGCACATCTGCCGCTTCACCCTGAACGCCGATCCCGCCGCCAGCCCGCGGCTTGGCCTGATGGACGGCGAGATTGTGCGCGATGTCACCGCCGCCACCGACCTGCTGCCGCCACTGCGCTGGCCATTGGCGCCGGGGGACCAGCTGATTGCCAACCTCGCCATGCTGCGCCCGCGCATGGCCGAACTGGCGCAGGACGCGGCGCCCATCGCCCGCGGCGATGTGACGCTGCTCTCGCCCGTCGCCAACCCCGGCAAATTTGTCTGCGGCGCGGGCAATTGGGCGCATCACGGCGCGCCGCTGGGGATGATGGGCTTTATGGGCAAGGCCGCCAGCGCCAATGCCGGCGAGGGCGGCGGCGTCCAGATCGCCTGGCCCGACCGCGTTACGCTGCACGAGCCCGAGCTGGCGATCATCATCGGCATGACCTGTCGCAATGTCGGCGAGGGCGAGGCGCTAGACTATGTGGCGGGCTATGCCTGCGCGCTGGACACCACGATGCAGCGTGACCGCGAGGATTACGCCTTCTGCAAGAGCTTCGACACTTTCGGCACGCTCGGGCCCTGTCTGGTTACTGCCGACGAAATCGCCGATCCCGGCGCGCTGGCCTACACGTTCTTGGTCAATGACGATTTACGCGGGCAGCGCTCCTTTGCCGACTTGACGGGCAGCCCGGCGCAACTGGTCGCCTTCGCTTCCACCGCGATGACGCTCCACCCTGGCGACATCGTGCTATCGGGCGCGGCCGACGTGGGCCCGGTGGCGGTGGGCGATGTGATGCGGCTGGAGATTGCGGGGTTGGGCCGGCTGGTGGTCCCGGTGCAGCTGTCGCCAGCGGCACGTGCTGGCTGACAAAGGCCGTCAGATACACGGCCTCTAATACAAGGGCCGCAAACGTCTGGATAAATTAACCATGATGCGCCACATTGCCGGTCCATTACCCAAAACCAAAGCCAAAACCGAAACAACACCATGACCGACGAAGAAAAACGCCTTACCCGCCGCCGCTTTTACAAGGCCGAACAGGAGGCGGGCTTTGTTGAAAATCACACCACCGAAACCGCGCAGACCCGCAATCCGGCCTATCGTCTGGCGTTCCACGACACCGACTTCCTGCTGCGTGAGGAATTGCGCCCGGTGCGGTTTCAGCTGGAACTGCTCAAGACCGAGATGTTGCTGGAGGAGGCGGGGATCGGCTCAACCCTGGTGTGCTATGGTTCGGCGCGTATCCCCTCGCCCGAACAGGCCGCCACCCTCGTCGCCAATGCCCCGCCCGAGGGCAAGGCGGTGGCCGAACGCCTTGCCGTCAAATCGCGCTATTACACCGAGGCGCGCAATCTGTGCCGTATCGCCAGCGAATGCGCCATCGTCGAGAAGGGAATGCGGCAATTCGTCGCCTGCTCCGGCGGCGGCCCGTCGATCATGGAAGCGGCCAATCGCGGTGCGGCGGATGTCGGTGCCGAATCGATCGGGCTCAACATCGTGCTGCCGCATGAGCAGGTGCCTAACCCCTATGTGACGCCGCGCCTGGCGTTTCAGTTCCATTATTTCGCGCTGCGCAAGATGCATTTCCTGCTGCGCGCCCGCGCGGTGGCGGTGTTCCCCGGCGGCTTTGGCACCCTTGACGAGATGATGGAGCTGCTGACCCTGATTCAGACAGGCAAGATGAAGCCGATCCCGGTGCTGCTGTTCGGCGCCGAATTCTGGAATAAGATCATCGATTTCGAGGCGCTGGCCGACGAAGGCGTGGTCAGCCGCGCCGATTTGGCGCTGATCCACTGGGTCGAGACCGCTGAAGAAGCCTGGGCCGAGATCGTGCGCTTTTACGACCTTGACTGCTGATCGCCTGACCGCTCACCCCCGCGCCGCCGCATGCCCCATCGGGCCCGCGCCGGCGCCATAGCCAGGCGCCGCGCGCAACGCCGAGCGTACCACCCCCCGCGCCCGGTCCACCGCCTCGGGCAAAGCCGCGCCGCGTGCCAGGAACACCGCGATCGCCGACGAGAGCGTGCAGCCGGTGCCATGCGTATGCCTGGTATCGATCCGCGCCGCCGCAAACCGCCGCTCGCTGTCGCCGGGGACGATCAACAGGTCTTCGATGCGTTCCGTGCCGGCGTCGCCCCCTTTGGCAAGATAGGCGATGCCCCGCGCCGCCATCCCCTCATGCCCACCCAGCGCGGCCAGCTCAGCAACATTGGGCGTGGTCAGCGTGGCGAGCCGCATCAGCGCCTCGAACCCCGCCACCGCGCCGTCATCGGCCAGGCTGGCGCCTCTGCTGGCGCCAGCGCTGGCGAACATCACCGGATCGAACACCACCGGCACGCCCAGCCCGCGCACCGCGTCTGCCACCGCCGCCGCCACCGCGCCCGATCCCAGCATGCCGATCTTCACTGCGTCGACCCCAATGTCGCCGACACAGGCCGCGATCTGCGCCGCCACCAGCTGCGGGGCCAGCACCTCGATCGCGGTCACGCCCAGCGAGTTCTGCACCGTGATCGCGGTGATCGCGCTCATCGCATAGCCGCCCAGCACGGTGATGGTCTTGATATCGGCCTGAATGCCCGCGCCGCCCGATGGGTCTGACCCGGCGATGCTGAGCACGCGCACCATCGCCGCGCTAGGGTGCAGCGACATTCAGCCCAGGCGGGCCAGCAAATGGCGGCCGCCTGCGCTTCTTATGCTCACGTACTGAGGTACGCTGCGCTCCGGGTCGCAACCGTTCACCATTTTGTCCTACGGACTACGCCCTGCGGTCGCCTTCGGCTCGGCGACACCTGAACTGAATCTCGCTCCACCCTGGAACTCACCCCTTAAAACGCCGTTCGGTCGAGGGCGGGGATGCGGCGTGATGGCTGCGCGCGCGGACCGGGCGGTCGACCAGCTCGCCGCCGCAATTGGGGCAGCGATCATCGAGCACCTCGGCGCAATCGGCGCAGAATGTGCATTCGAAGCTGCAGATGAACGCTCCGGCATCGCCCGCCGGCAGGTCCGTGCCGCATTTCTCGCAATCGGGCCGCATTTCGAGCATGGTTGGGTCTCCGGTTAGCCTCGAAATCTTATCGGCGTTTGCGCATCAATACGCGAACCGCCCTCGGTATGAAATACCCGCACCCAGTATGGACGCACCCCCCAGCCCTAAAAATGCGCTGGTAACCAGAGGGGAACGCGAAATCCATCCATCTACCGTCTGCGACGCGATCACACTGTCAGGACCGCGCCCATCGACGCCGCAGTGCCAACATAAATGGATTTTGACCGCATCGGTCAAGCCGCCGCCTTCGCCACCGCATCACAAATCGCGCCGACCACGCCCTCGATCTCGCCGGCATCGTCGCCCTCGGCCATCACGCGGATCACCGGCTCGGTGCCGGAGGGCCGGATCACCAGCCGGCCGCGCCCCGCCAGCTGCCCCTCGGCAGCGGCAATGGCCTGCTGCACGCTGGCGGCCTCCAACGGCTTGCCCCCGGAAAAACGCACGTTCTTAAGCAGTTGCGGCACAGGATCGAACAGATGCAGCAGGGTGCTGGCCTTCTGCCCCGATTGCACCAGTGCCGCCAGCACCTGCAAAGCCGCAATCGTGCCGTCGCCGGTGGTGGCATGGTCGAGCAGGATCATATGCCCCGATTGTTCGCCGCCGACATTATACCCGCCGCCGCGCATCGCCTCCAGCACATGGCGGTCGCCCACCTTGGCGCGGATCAGATCAAGGCCTTGCGCGTTCAGAAACCGCTCCAGCCCCAGGTTGGACATCACTGTCGCCACCACCCCGCCGCCAGTCAAAAGCCCCTGCGCCGCCATCCTGCTGCCGATCAGCGCCATGATCTGATCGCCGTCGACGGTCTTGCCATGTTCGTCGACCACGATTAGCCGGTCGGCATCGCCATCCAGCGCGATGCCGATATCGGCACCGCCCGCGACCACCGTTTCCTTCAGCAGATCAAGATGCGTCGAGCCGCAGCGGTCATTGATATTCTTGCCATTGGGCGACACGCCGACTGCGATCACCTCGGCCCCCAGCTCCCAGATGGCCGAGGGCGCCGCCTGATAGGCCGCGCCATTGGCGCAATCGACCACGATCTTGAGCCCATCCAATCGGATATTATGCGGCAAAGACCCCTTGATCGCATGAATATAGCGCCCGCGCGCATCCTCGATCCGGCGGGCGCGCCCGATATCGGCCGACGGCGCGCGTGCCAGATCCTGACCCAGCATCGCTTCGATGGCCTCCTCGTCCTCATCCGACAGTTTGAAGCCATCGGGGCCGAACAGTTTGATGCCATTGTCCTCGTAAGGGTTATGGCTGGCCGAAATCATCACGCCGACATCGGCGCGCAATTCGCGCGTTAACAGCGCGACGGCTGGCGTCGGCAGCGGGCCCAGCAGCACCACATCCATGCCCACGCTGGTAAAGCCCGCCACCATCGCGTTCTCCAGCATATAGCCCGACAGCCGCGTGTCCTTGCCGATCACCACCCGGTGCCGGTGGCTGCCGCGCAGGAAATGCGTTCCGGCAGCCTGACCCACCTTCATCGCGATTTCGGCAGTCATCACCCCGGTGTTGGTGCGCCCACGGATACCGTCGGTGCCGAAATATTGCCGTGCCATGTCAACCCCTGCCTTAACGCCGAGGGGCACTATGTCGCGGCCCAAGGTAAAAGTCACGTTACCCCGGTACGGGCGGACTACTGAACCGACAGCGCGCCCAGCTCGGCCAGAATCGCGGTCTGTGCGTCGGTTTCCGAGCCTTGGCGGCGCGGCAGCGTGTCGTCGTCCATCATCGCGGTCAGCGCGGCGCGGGCGCGGGCGACCCGGCTTTTGATCGTCCCGATGGCACAGCCGCAGATTTCCGCCGCTTCCTCATAGGAAAAGCCGCCGGCGCCGACCAGCAGCAGCGCCTCGCGCCGCTCCGTAGGGAGCGCCATCAACGCGCGGTGCAGGTCGGCGAGGTGCAGCGGGCCCTCTTGGCCCGGCGGGGCGACAAGGATACGCTCGGCCACCGCCTCGTCATAGACGCCGCGAAACCGGCCGCGGCGCATCTCGCTGAGAAACACATTGCGCAGGATCACAAAGGTCCAGGCGCGGATCGAGCTGCCCAGCTGGAAGCGGTCGCGCGCGCCCCATGCGCGCAACATGGTCTCCTGCACCAGATCATCGGCCACATCGCTGGCGCCGCACAACCCGCGGGCAAAAGCGCGCAGATGCGGGATCACCCCGGTCAGCTCGCGTTTGAAATCGTGTGGAGCGGCGGCCAAGCCGGGGCCAGAGCCGGGGGCAGGGTCGCTCATTCGTCCAACGCGTCCAGGCGGGCCAGCAGATCGTCGAAGGACGCGGGCAAAGGCTCGGTCACCACCGAATGATACAGTGTTCGCAGATCGCTCTCCCATGTTAAGGGCGCAGATGCGGGCTTGCCCTTCGCCGGGTTGACATCGCCAGAGGGAGGAGCAGGCTGATTGTCGGTCATAATGTCCCAATTGTCCTTAAACAAGCTCACTGCCCTTAAACAGAATCACTGGCCGTTGCTGCCCGCAAGATACAGCGCCTGCGCCATCGCCGCGCGCACCGCCGCCTCGCGAAACGGTTTGGCGACCAGCCACGTCGGCTCATGCCGGTCGCCGGTCAACAGTCTTTCGGGGAAGGCAGTGATGAACACAACCGCCGCCGGCCCGATCGCCAGAATATCATCCACCGCGTCCAGCCCCGAACTGCCATCGGCCAGCTGAATATCGGCCAGAACCAGCTCTGGCCGGTGACGCGCGGCCATGTCGCGCGCCTCGTCACGGGTGGTGGCGATGCCGCAGACGCGGTGACCCATAGCATCGACCATGCTCTCAATCTGCAAGGCGATCAGCGGTTCGTCTTCGATGATCAGAACGCTGGCCGACGCGTCGCGCGCGATGTCGGCCCCCGCGCTCTGCGCCCATTCGGTGACCTGCGCCTCGCTGGCGCCCATGATCCGTGCGGCCTCGGCGGGCGAGAATTCCTCCAGTGCGATCAGCAGCAATGCCTGACGGTTGGCGGGGGTCACGCGGGCGAGCGCCGCCTGCGCCGCCGCCTCCAGCAAGCCGCCCGAACGCACCGCACCGCCTTCGCCCGCCGTCGCAGCGTTGCGCCACAGGGCAGTGAAGGCGCGGTATAACTCGACCTTGCCGCCTGCCAGCGCGGCGCGCTGGGCCGGATCGGCAATGGCGTCCTCGATCAATTGGCGGACCAGTCCGTCTCCCGCTGACTGAGTCCCGCACAGCGCCCGCGCATAGCGGCGCAAATATGGCAAATCGCCGGCAATCTGCTGCCCCAGCGGCATGAAGTCCCTTTCGCTATTTGATGGCGGCGGCAAAACATCCCTGCCCGCACCCCGGATTATCACCCTTACGTCTGGGCGGGGGAATCGGTTCCCGCATCGGCTATCACCGCATAAATTTTCCACTCGCATTTTTTTCGCATTTGGGCGGGAACAAATCCAAGGACCGGCACGTTCTGCTTGTGTCACCGGCCGCGACCCCCCCTCCCGTCCAAACGGCCGGTGACACATACATAGGGCCCCCGCTCTTCGCAGCGGGGGCCCGTTTTTTTGCCTTCGTGCGATTTCAGCGGCCACATTCTAATGGGCTATCGGCGTATCCCATCCGCCGCCCAGCGCCTGATACAGCGCGGAAGTATCGGCAAAGCGCTGCGCCTGCGCCGCAGCCAGCGCCTGTTGCGCCGTCAGCAGCGCCGCCTCGGCAGCCAGCACCGCCGGATACGCCACCTGCCCCTGCGCATATTGCCGCTGGGCAATGGCCAAGCCTGCCGCCGCGCTGTCCCGACCGGCCTGCGCCGCGCCCAGCGCGTCGGCATCGTCATGCAGCGCATGCAGCGTATCGGCGACATTCTGGAACGCGGTCAGCACCGCCGAGCGATACAGCGCCCGCGCCTGCTCCAGCAGGCCTTCTGCCGCGCGTTGTTTGTGGAGCAGGCTGCCCCCGGCGAAGATCGGCTGCGCGATGCCCGCACCCAGCGACCAGAAGCGGTTAGCCTGCGCGAACAGCTCGGCGAAACTCCCCGACGACCCCCCCGCGCTGGCCACCGGGGTATAGTGATACTGGCATCAAAATAAATTCGTGACTACACCTGAGCGGAATTGGTTGGGCCTCCCGTTCCCGGCGAGGCTCAATAATCGTTAGGGTCAGCGTCCTTTAGGAAGCTCATTCCCGTAATCCGGGTTGATCCCCGAAATAGCGGTGGCCCAACAAGCGCCATGAATCGAAGGGCGCCCAGCGACGTAGCGCCGGGTACGACAATCACCTGTTTGCCGTTACTCCATCCCGCCGCCAAACCGCTTAGCGTACACCGCTGAAGAAATTCCCCCGGAGCCCCTTGCTGATCTCGAGCAAGCCGTTACCGCAGTAGCGGACCATCTCCGCGCACCGGTTGAGAGCATAACGGCATGCTCTGGCCAGCGTGCTGTCGAATGAAAAGCCCCTGTTCCCGGGCCTTCAGCCAGCTTCGCAACGTGGCAAACCTGGCCAAAGAGCGTTCCTGCCTGACCCGTTGTCTCCGGTCCGGCGACGCGCCCTCGATGTCACGCTCGATAGCAGAGAGTTCGGCGATCCTGACCACAGCTTCGGCCGCGATTGGCAACGCGGTCTTTCGCCGGACGTAGCTATCACTACCATTCGCACACGTTCCATGAATACAGCCCGCGCTACCCGACCGGTGCTAATTGTTAAACGAAATCTCCTGGACCGCAGCGACCGTCCACGCCATTACGCCATGGGCACATCATCGCACGCAACTCTGCCGTTCGACCTCGACGACGAGCTTCCTAGAAATACCAGATATTGCGGAGAAAATGCGATTGGTCTACGGTTAACTGATGGTTAGATAGATCGAAGCGGGGAAGTGCGCTGATCCAGGCTTGTTGTTTAGACCATCGGCGCCTTCTTCGTGCCGATACTCAGGGAAAACCGCAGTCAGGCCGGGGATGTCGTCGTAGTGAAGTTGGCTCAGGCACGTCAGGATCGACAATCGGCGATTGTCGGTTAGCAATGCAACCAACAGTGCGGTTTCCTCCCACTGGAAGAGTCCGTTCAACAGATCCCGCTGGTGTAGGTAGGGTAGGAAAATGTCGTGGATGTGGACTATAACACCTGGCTTTAAACGCGGGATCACGCTGAGGTATAAAAATACCACGTCGCCACCGGGCCGCACCGCGTGAGTGGAATCAATAAACAGCATGTCACCGGCTTCCAACACGTCGAAGATCGCGGGATCGAGCTGTTCTACGAAACCGGTTATCAAATTGACGTCGCGGGCCTTTAGGAAATCGGAGGGATATGGGTCAATGCAAGTGACTAAGCCAGAATGGCCCTCTGCGGCGTTCCGTTCGAGCGCGCCAAGCATGATGTGGGTGGAGACCCCGCAGCCGACCTCAATGATTCGCTTTGGCCGTAATGAACGGACGACGCCATGCAAGCACTGCGCTTCGATATACCCGTATCCCGGACCATAACCAGCGGTGACACCTTCGTGGTAACGAGCGTTGCCGCGATATTCCGATTCGAACGGGGCAACATGTTCCTGAAGCCAAGCCATCTGCGAGGCAGGATTCACATCAATGCCGTGCATAGGCGCACGTATAGCCCAGTATTTCCGCGTTTCCTTAAGTTTGTGCATGTCAGCGACTGGTGTGTAATAATGATTCGGTAGCACTACTAAGCCCAAGCGGAGCATGGTGCGATGCAGGCTCAAAATAGTGAATTTTACAATACTTTTAATTTGACGTTTTAATTTAATCAAGTGCTGTCTCCTTTGAGTGACATGTTTATAGCCTACATAACTAATATACTTTTATTTTCAATATGATTACCGGCATCGCTAAAGGCTATAAAATGCAAGTATTATACAAATTCCTCAATAGATCCTGATTTCGAAAAACTTATAATTTTGAAAGGACGAAGGAAGTGGAGAAATTGCTAAAAAAAGAACGAGCAGAACGTTTTTCTCCAAGCTTTAATTTTAAAAACAAGATTTTGAGGGTGATCTGGTCTGCTACATGGCTCATTTTTGCACGATTCACTCCGCCTCCCTTTTGGGCATGGCGGCGACAAATTCTCATTGTGTTTGGAGCCAAGGTTGGCAAGGGCGTCCGTGTTTATGGTTCAACAAAGGTCTGGTTTCCGCCAAATTTGATAATTGGTGATGGATCAATGCTTGGTCGTAATGTTACCTGTTATAATCAAGGACCAATAACAATCGGACGAGACGTGATCATTTCATGGGGTGTTACGTTGTGCAGCAGTACTCATGATATTGAGGATCCACTTTTTCCATTGCTTTTGCAACCCATTACAATCGGCGACCATTCATGGATCGCCGCAGAAGTTTTTGTGAATCCTGGAACCACTATAGGCGCAGGCGCCGTTCTTGGTGCTCGGACAGTCGCCCGAGGAAATCTTGAGCCCTGGGGATACTATGCTGGGGATCCGCCGACCTTTTTAAAACCACGTTCCAAGATTAAAAATGATGCTGGCAAATAACTCACCCAGCCTGGCGCGCGAGCCTACGAATAGCTGTCCTCTTCATCCAATAAAATTGCTTCGGAAAATGAGATTCGACCCAAAGAACTGCACGATTTTTGACGAGTGCCAAATCCTTCGGGCGATAGACTTTGACGCCATTAATATCATCTGTTTTTACATCAAGAGTTCTTAACTGCAGCTGCAAAAATCTTTGTGACGCAGGAATCGCATGGCAAGTCACCGAAGACCGAGATTTGTTAGGATGTTGACTGTCAAGTGATCCATGGATTGTCCAGGCATTCCAAAAAAGTACGTCACCTATCTCAAGTCGCGGCGCACGAATTTCCAGTTCTAACTCGCGTACCTTTCGAACGATGGATTCAATATAAACTTCATGATTGTCTGCGATATTATTGCTAATGCCATGCGCATCTAAGTGCAGGCGGTGCGATTGCGGGCATATAAAAAATCGGCCAGCGGAAGCTTCGATTGGTTCGATTGCGATCCAAGCCGCTGCCATTCTGCCAATAACTTCGGAGTCAAGGTAGTAACTATCTTGATGCTCCCACGTAGCAGAATTTCCTTCAAAATACATGGACTGAACTACTTTAACGTCATCGTCAAAAATCTTCGCAAATATATCTTTAATTTGATTATTGGTTAAAATTTTACTTGTTGCAAAATCGCGAAAACGACCAAGTGTTTTAGGATCAAGGCTTTGAAGATTAAGTATAGGGTTCATAACCCATCCATTTTCATTAAAATCATGTCGTTCTGCTTTGGCCGTAGCTTGTCTATATATATATTGCTGCGTCGATTTAACGTCTGAATCCCAAAGGCGCCGCAATTCCTTGCAGATATCCATATCTATAACATTAGAGACTACGACATATCCATTATTCTCATAATACTCAAGAATATCAGTAAGTTGGTTCGGCTTGAATCGAATAGTTGGTCCTTCAGACACCGTTTCTGGCACCGATACGGGTAAACCACGTGGAGTTGTCAATTCGATCATCGTTATCGTCCTTTGCCCGAGCATAATTAAAGGCGGTTCGACGGGCCGCGTAGGTAAGGGTTTCAACTTGGCTGTCTATCACCACTGTTGCACCCTCCCTAGTGGTTTGAACGCAACAGATGAATCCCTCCAATTGGTGCTCCAAGGCGCGGATTTCCGCCGATCCTTGGGGAACCATCTGTCTGAATCTAACCACTAGTGGATTGATTCCAACGTTTGGTGCCCGCGCCTGACAGCGGCGATGATCTGGTCGGGATCAGCCTTCCAGACGAATGGGCGCGGCTCGTGATTATGCTCTTTGATGAAGCGGTTGATGGCCGCCTGAAGATCGACAACGGAGTGGAACACACCGTTTTTCAGGCGTCGCCGGGTGAGCTTGGCAAAGAAACCCTCGACGGCGTTGAGCCATGAGCAGGATGTCGGGACGAAGTGGAAGGTCAAGCGCGGATGCCGGGCCAGCCATGCACGGACTTTGGGCTGCTTGTGTGTGGCATAGTTGTCGAGGATGACGTGGATGGCCTTGTCGGCCGGCATTTCGGCCTCGATGGCATTCAGGAAGCGGATGAACTCTTGATGCCGATGCCGCTGCATGTTGCGGCCGATGACGGAGCCATCAAGGATATTGAGGGCCGCGAACAGGGTGGTGGTGCCGTTGCGCTTGTAATCGTGGGTCATGGTTGCGCCGCGACCGCGCTTGAGCGGCAAGCCGGGCTGGGTGCGATCAAGCGCCTGGATCTGGCTCTTTTCATCAACCGAGAGCACGATGGCATGAGCGGGCGGCGCAACGTAGAGCCCGACAACGTCGTGAAGCTTTTCGGCGAAAGCCTTGTCGTTGGACAGCTTGAAACTGCGCCAGCGATGTGGAGCAAGACCGTGATCATGCCAGATCTTCACCACTGTCGAAGCCGCGATGCCGATCGCTTTGGCCATGGCGCGCACCGTCCAGTGCGTGGCCTCGTGGGCAGGCGGCTCCAGCGTCAGGCTTACAACCTTGTCGATCACCTTCGCATCGAGTGGCGCAATGCCTGGTGGCCGAGTCCTGTCGCGCAGCAACCCTTCCACCCCTTCGGCCATGAAGCGTTCCTGCCAGCGCCACACGCACGGCTTGGACTTGCCGGTCGCGGCCATGATCGCATGCGTGCCCAAGCCCTGCACAGTCAGCAAAATAATCCGAGCCCGCCAAACATGCTTCTGCGGCGAACTGCGCCCCGCAACAATCGCCTCAAGCCGCTCCTTGTCCGGTTCTGTGACCGCAATCCCGATACCCGTTCGCATGCGTCATCCTCGCATGCTTTGGCCAAAACGGGAATCCCAAAACGGAACCATCCGTCTCGATCAATCCACTAGATTAAAATTGGGCCGCGACGTCAAGAATAGGCGTCCGTTTGAGTTCACAGTCGTCGCCTTTTTGATGGCGTGGACGCCCCTTTGACGGTCCCCCGGTTTCTCATCCAGGTCAAGGGTGAGTATCCGGTAGTCATTGGGCTGCCTGAGCAGCCGCGACAGCAGCATATTCCATCGGTGTCAGCCAGCCAAGAGATGTGTGAGTGCGGCTCTCATTATAGTCCTGCCGCCATGCCTCGACCTTCGACTGTGCGTCGTCCAGCGACAAGAACCAGTGTGTGTTCAGGCATTCATCCCGCAGGCGGCCGTTGAATGATTCCACGAACGCATTATCCGTTGGCTTGCCCGGACGACTAAAGTCCAGCGTGACGGCATTCTCGTAGGCCCAGCGGTCGAGCGCCTTTGAGATAAACTCCGGACCATTATCCACCCGGATAGCCGACCCCTTAGGGTTTATGACTGTACTAATCATCTGTATGGAGGCTTCTGGAAAAGTTTGCTCTAAAAGCAAACCGAGTCTAAGATACTCCTTCTCGTCGATGCTCACGATCAAAACTGAATTTTCTGAGTTTAGAAGTTCTTTAGAAATAACTATCCGTCGCTCAATCATAGCGAGCCATTTGGAATGACGATAAATATCGTCGCCTTCCACATAATCGTTATTATACTTCCAGTCCTTAGCGCCGGTATTGTAAGGTGGGTCGATATAGATCGCATCGATCTTACCCCGATGCGTGAACGTCAGGGCTTCAAGAACGTGGAAATTTTCCCCGTTGATCACGGTATGAAACGGATTGCCGTCGCCACGCTCAACTTTGCCCGTGCTGACAAGGCCGGGGTAGATATAATCCTTGAACTCAACGACCACGATCAGGTCGGCAACCGCAACGCTCTGCCGTTCAACATCCGCGGAATATAGCAATTCCAGCTTGGCCAAGCGGCCATCAGGGGACGCTTCAAACCCCGTCACTGTCCAAATACGCTGATCACCCTTGGCCGTCGTTCCACGAGGAGGCAGGATATGAACCTTGTCGCCCTTGCGGACGGGCCTACCGGGAAGTTCCACGCTTTCGGGCCGGTGCCGCTCAAAGTTGAGGCCGAACGACCGGCGCGACGAAAGAACCTTGAACTCGCGCTCCAATTCCGACCCCAAGGCTGGGTCTTTAGCCTTTGCTTGTGCAATTAAGTCAGTGAGTCGCGACAATGCTAGATTCTCCAAACCGCATGTGCGTTAGCTCCTCATCGCGAAGGATTGAGCCGCGCTCGTATCCGTCGTCGCAAATTGGAAGGATCGACACCCAACAGACGCGCAGCGCCGCGCAAGCCGTGCATCTGCACTAACTCCGCCTCACACTGCAATCCTTGCTGTGAGGCCTTTTGAACCGTTTCGACGTGCTTCAATGCAGCCGGCAGCCGCGCTGCCAGTGCCTGCACCAGCATTTGATCAGCAACCGCCTGTTCGGCAAGGATTGCGTTCAGCCGTGAAAGCGTAATTTTCAACACCTTCGCCGCTGCCAATTTGCCCAAGCCGTTGGCGACGGCCGCCACGTCGCGCACGATTTGCACCACGTCGCCATCGGCCAAGCCGTAATCCGGTTGCGCGGCGGCATCAAAGCCAAGGATGGCTTTGCGCTCCCATTCGTTCCCTTCTTTGCCAATGAGGCGGATGCTAGTCGCCCGGATATGCCGTCGATGGGTGGGACCGCGACTGTAAGGCTTTCCGCCCAGGAATTTGGACTCAGGGTGTAGGTGATAGGATTGCAGGCATTCGGCGTAGGTTTGCAGGGCCGAAGCTGGCACCGACTCCCCGGTTTCACGGTTGAAGGCGGTGGCGACGGCTTGGACGTGATCCTTGGTAAAGGGCGCAACGGGCTTGGGACGGCGTATCTTTTTCGGGCGTCCACGAGTGGGCGGGCCGATAATCGCTTCATCGTGACAAACGCGACTTGCCTGCATGGCGAGCAAAAAGCCGAACGGCTTTACCTGATCAGCGTAGTCCCGGCCTTCGTTGTGGGGATTGAACCACGCCAGCAAGTCCGGGGCGGTGGCGCTGTAGCGGCTGATTGCCGGTAGCTTGAGCGCGGGATGATAATCCAGCGGCACCACGTCCGGCGCAGCCGATTGCGCCGCCATGACGATTTGATGCCACAGGTCGCAATGCCACCATGCTACGCCGTCACGCAATGCTGTCTCGGGGTGATCGGGAAAGCCGTCCGGCTTGTCCGCCGCCCTGTATAGCGGCAATAGATGCCCCAACCCATGCGCCGAAACCTTGCGCATGATGGGACTGCGATCCGATTTAAGATTGAACAGGGCGTAACGCTTGGACGAAACGGCCCAGCAATAGAGCGGACGGGGGGCGCCGGCTTCCAGATCGAAGTTCTCCCCTTCGATTTTAAGAATCGAACCGCCAGCCTCATAGGGATTGAGCGCGGCGAACCATTCCGCGATCAACCCGACACGTTGGCGGAAATCCGCATCCGCCATGTCGCCGGGTTTGGCTATGGCCATGCTGTCGGTATCGCAGAACGCCCATTCCAAGCCGCTGTCCGTAATAAGGCGTTCGGTCATAGCCAACATGAGGCGAGCGGCCCCGGTAATCAGCGAGGCAAGTAGGGGGTGGAAATATTCACCCGGCTTTTCCGCTTTGTCGGTGGTCCTCGTGAATGCCTCGCCGTTCGGGCCATAGCCGGTGACGGTTTCCGCTTGGGCCCGATCCTCCACGTTCAATTGAACCCAAATACCGTAGCTGGTCGAATTCGCGCAGATTTTTAGCGTAAGCTGTTGTGTGTCCCGTTCGGCGCGTAGATCGCCTTGCGCGGATTTCATCGCGTCTTGCACCGTCTTGCGCAGTTCGATCACCCGCTTGAAGAAATCGCCGGTCGCCGGATTGACGCGGAAATTGTCATCGCCGCCGATGGAAACCGCGCACAGGCCATCTTGCAGTGGCCCCGGCTCGAACGTGACGGCTTCAAGAATTTCGGGTGCCTTGCCGGTCAACAGCTTGGACGCGACGCAATCGGCCAAGGTCAGCCAAAGCCCATCGCCGCCGCTCAGATAGTTGTTACCGATGGTCGATTGTGCGTCCCCGTCATATCGGGCGCGGACGGGGCAAATGTCGCTATCGGGCCGAATGCGAACCAAGGTCGCAAAAGGTCGCCAAGCTTCCGGCGATCGCAGTGCAGCCAAGTCCACGCTTTCGAGATACGCCCGCGTTTCCGCCGTGCCGTCTCGCCAAGTCATGCCGCTGGCGGTGACAAAGCGCCAAAGCCCTATGATCGTGCAAACGGTGGGATACATGGAACGGAAATCGCACAGCATCACTTGCCGCAATTCGCGACGAATTTTCACTTCCGACCGCCCGCCGAAATAGCTGCCCATGATTCTGCCCAGCATGTCGGGCGGGAAATCGGGTTGCAGCAGCCGCCACGGTTCGATGCCCATCGCCGCCAAGTAGGCTTTTCCGATGCTGGCTTCGCTGTAAATGCCTTCCGGCTCCACATCGCCAAGGCCCAGCTTGCCTAGGCGGGTCATAAGCGCCGAGTAGCATTCCCATGTCGTTTGCACGTCGCCCACGGCATATGCGACCATCGCTTCGGTTATCGGGCCGTCGAATTGGTGGAAGTCGTCCTTGGGCCGCACTTTCATGAAACCGGCAAGGCCGGCCAAATCGAAATTCCGGGAGAACAACGCGCCGGACAAGGTTTTCACGTCAACGAAATGGCCGCGCCGTGGCGGGGTGTTGAAACCGCGATTGCGCTGCCCTCGGCTGTCGCGCTGGCGCATGGGCGCCGCGAAAGAAATCAGGGCTGATCGCCGCGACAGGTGTTTGACCCGGAGATTGGGCCAGATTTTTTGACGCGACAGAGTGAAGGAATACCCGCCAAGCATTTTACCCCGCGCCGGGCTATGCTTGATGGCGATCCGCGAAATGTCGAACGGCAGATTGAAGCCGACAATCCGGGCTCGAAATTGATAGGCTTGGCCGAAAACCACTTCATCCGCGAATTCATCGCGGGTGAGTAGGGCTAAACCATGCAGTTCGGCATGATTGCGAAGCGTCGCCAGTTCGCTTTCGGTAACGCCTTCGGGATCGTAAAAAATGCCCGCTTCGTCCAGCGCGTCACCTTTGCGTAGCTGGTAGGTGCCAAAGCGAAGCGCCTGCCCCGGCCCCGTGGTGGTTTCCGTGTCGAAAATCAGCGTCCACTCCGAAGCCCCAAGCGACTCCCGTTTGGGCTTGGCATCCGGCGCGACGACATAGCAGCGCAACGCAATGGGAAGTTGATCGCTGATCGGCGGGGGTGGCGGTGTCATGGGATTTGCTCCTCGTCTTTGCTCGCCCCCCGTTTGATCAGGATGGCACCCGATGCAGCCAGCTTTTCACCGGCAAGCCGGTGCAGGTCGCCCAAGCCCAGCAAGAAATGTCCGATGCCCGAAAGTTCGGCATCCGCGCCGGGATCATGCGGCGGGTGGTCCTTCTGGTCGTCGCTGGCCCTGCTATGGCAGTTCCGGCACTCGCACACGGTTATGTCATCGTGTTTACGCCCGGCAACGTGATGCCGCTCAAGGCATCGCCAGTCCGTTTCGCCGCATGTCCCGCAACTGGGCAAATTGCTTGCCAGTACTTCCAAGCGGCGCTGCTTGCGGACTTCGCGGGCGAGTTTTTTCTTATCCATTTTCAACCTCAGACAATCAGTCGGTAAACATCGTGGAACACCTCACCGCCTTGGGCGGCGATGCGGTAAAGTTCGTCGGGGTCGGTTTCGAGTGGGTGCGCGCCGCCCTTCGCGTCGATGACGGAACGGCCCTCAAACGGTGCCAGCAAGGACCGCTTTTGACTGGTAAGGAATTCGCGGACGGCGGAGAGATGCTGCCCATTGAGCGATGCCTGATCAAAATCCCGCAGGGTGATGCGCCGGGCTTCACCTTGGCTGTAGACTGTCATCCGGCGCGGGCGGTTGTCAGTGACTCGCCATTTACCGCCCGTGCGTTCGGCAAGTGAATTGTCGCGTAGGAACCGGCGCAGCCGCTCTGGGGAAACGCCGGACTCCTTTGCAGCCCGGCCTTGGTGGCCGGATTGCCGTAGGATTTTCAGCGCAGCTTCAAGCTGTTCATCGCTTTTTGCAGGTTTGGGCTTGATCGGCGCTTCGCCGGACCGTGCATGTCCGCGTGCCTGCGACCGGCTCAAGCCCCGCTTGGCGGCGTTTGCCAAACGGCGCTGGTATTCAGCCTTATGATCGCGCTCGCGTGCCATCGCTTATCCTTTGCCTCTGTCACGACTCACTGCCGCGAACAGCCAAAAGGATTCCGATTATTCAGATGCGAGGCGAGTCATTATATGATCAGAATGCTAGGACGATTAAATTGTATTTAGATAATATTGCGTTTTGGACATTTTTCTAAAATATATCTACGTAAATTTTGCGGGGTCAAGCCCGACCCTTTAGGATGATTTGTTCCAATTCGTTTTATAATTTCATTACATACCAATTGCCGATCTATGCCGCATATATCAAAACCTTCGCTGATCATGTCGGAAATTGTGCGGCGGATAATCGCACCAGACCCAATTCGCCCTTTGTGAGGCTTTGTCGCGTCTGGAATTTCCAAGGGATCGACGATGCGAATTTCCGAATATCGAAAACCGCGAGCATCCAAAGTTTCGTTGATCCAATCAGGATCATTGTTGTTGAACATGTCAGGATCAATCCGGACAGGTGCGCGACTGACAGATGGTGCAATTCTGAAGGCAAGGGCAGTAAATTGACTGTTGAATAAATTAGTCAAAAGCGCTTCTCTCATTTGATCGCGAATGTTATTATTTTGAGAATTATTTGAGATTGTATTAGATATGTCGCCAATTATATTAAAAATATTAAAATAAATATTTTCTCCGGCCTTCACTGTGCTTTTTGGCAATCTTTGCGATTGCGCATGGCGGGCCTTATCTTCCTCACTGGCAAATTCCAGCCACGCATCGGAAAGCGGCGTCCCCATTTCCCAAAGCTGATAATTTGTGAGTTTTGCCATTGCCCCGGTCATGCGTGATTTGCAGAAATTGCCGCCCGAAATGTGTTGAAATAATTCAATTAACTTTAGATTTTTAATGCGATTCCAGCGCCCTGTGCTATAATTGGGAATGCTGCACGAAACCGAAATTAGCGTCGATCCAGTTGCTGGGGAATGGGCAATTCGCTCGGAATTCTGGATTGCGGAAAATGGTAAATTCCAACGGAAAAGGCTAGTCCGCGAACGCAATGCCAATTTCCTGATATTGACCGGGCAGGGAACGTCCATGCGGATCGAGCAGGGCGCATTGACCATCCGCCAAGGTTTTACCCATTACCCGCAAAAGCAAGACCGCCATCGGCTGTTCAAGGGCGACCTCGCCCTGCCCCGCATGATCATCCTACTGGACGGCAGCGGCTCCCTCTCATTTGACGTGCTGAATTGGCTTGGGGAGCAAGGCGTCGCATTATCCCGGATCACTGGCGACGGTGGGCTTGCCGTCATGGCGTCCGGCGCGGGTTTCACGGCAAATCCGGATAAATTGCGTTGGCAATTTGACGTGCAGTGCGACCCTTCCCAGCGCCTTGATTTCGCACGAGACCTTATTTCCCGGAAATTGCAAAACAGCATTTGCACGCTGACAACTCAATTCCCCGACACCCGCCAGCGCGAGTTTGCAATTGAAAAAGCCGAATTGGGAATTGCCCGTTTATCGGGGGAACAATTTTCCAAAATGGATGACGTTCGCGCCGTCGAAGGCGAGAGCGCTGCCGCCTATTTCGCGGCATGGTCGGAAATTGAAATGCACTGGGCCGCGCAAGGCCGTTATCCGGTGCCCGATCATTGGCGAGTTTACCGTTCTCGTAGTTCCATCCTCACCGGGCGCAAGGCAAGAAACTGGAAGGCCTCACACCCGATAAATGCCATGCTGAATTACGCCTACGCGGTCAGGGCCGCACAACTTCAAATCGAGGCCGTGGGGGAGGGCTTGGACCCGTTCGCGGGGGTCATGCACCACAGCCGCGAAGGTTTCCCGGCTTATGTCTATGACGTGATTGAACCGGAACGCCCAAAGGTGGATGCCGCGATTATCGCTTTCGCCCGCAGCCGCAAGTTTTCCGGCGCGGATTTTGTTCTTCGCAAGGATGGGGTTTGCCGGTTGTCGCCCCAGCTTGCTCGGGTGGTGGCAACGGTGGCTAGCCAGTTGTGATCCGGGCTATAAGCGGCCCGGCAATCTGGAAGAGGGGGCGCAAATGCCTCGCAAAGGAAAAACAGGTAAGTCGCAAGGCCCGACGACATACCTGTTTCGCATTGAGGATTTTGCCCCGGAATATTCGTTCAATGAAGCGTTCTCCCGCTTCGATGTCGGGCCATATGGAGAATATGCACACACGAAAATTGTCGGGTCATGCCTTGTGCCGGCGAAGCTCGCCGGTCGCACAACTCACTTCACGGTAATTGGTGACCGGGAAATCACGCAAGCTCTTGTGCAGCCGCCCAGAGATAGCAAGCCAGCGAACGGAATTGGAACACTGACAATGCGGGGAGGTGAGTCGCAGTACCTCGGCTCACTCCCATTCGATGCCCTGATGGCGATAGGCCCATGTGTGTTGACTGGCGGACTTCAATTCATGGCGCTTGTTGGGCCACCGCTATTTCGGGGATCAACCCGGATTACGGGAATGAGCTTCCTAAAGGACGCTGACCCTAACGATTATTGAGCCTCGCCGGGAACGGGAGGCCCAACCAATTC
>JANXUK010000048.1 GCA_025356275.1 Sphingomonadales bacterium
GCGTTGATCATCGGGAACGCCGGCACGGTCTTGCAGATCGCCGCGATCAGCAGCGGGAGCAGTGTGAGCTTGGGCCGCTGCCCGCGATTGGCATTGAGATCGCCGCGCATCGCCTCAAGCGCGGTGACGTCGATCTCTTCGACATAGGTGAAATGCGGGATCGCGCGCTTCGACGCCGCCATATTCTCGGCGATGCGGCGGCGCAGGCCGATGACCGGGATCTGCTGGTCCGGGCGGGCAGAGGATGTATTAGGCGCGCGATAGCCTTGCGCGCTGCCATAGCGCAGGAACGCGTCGAGGTCGGCGTGGCGCAGGTGGGGGCCATCGGCATGGACCGCTGCGAGGTCAACGCCCAAAGCCTTGGCGCGGGCGCGGACGGCGGGGGAGGCGAGCGGTTTTTTGCCGATCGGTTCGGTCGGGGCCGGCGGCACGGGCGCGGGTTGTGCGGCTGGTTCGGGCATCGGCTCAGCCGGCGCCGCCTGCGGCTTTGGCGGGACCTCCGGGTCGGAGAAGCTCGCGGTTTCGGGCGGCACCGGCTCGGCCACCTGATCTTCGTCCGCGTCAACCTCGAACACCGCCAGCGTCGCGCCGATCGCCACGGCCTCGCCCGGTGCGCCGCCGATCGAGATCAGCGTGCCCGCCACCGGGGTCTCGATTTCGACGGTAGCCTTGTCGGTCATCACGTCGCACAGCGGAGAATCCTCCTCGATGCGCTGGCCCGGCTGGACGTGCCAGGCAACGATCTCTGCGGACGCGATGCCCTCGCCGATGTCGGGCAGGCGGAAGGTGAAGCGGGGCATGGCTTAATCCCTCATCAATTGGCGCAAAGCCTCGCGGATGCGGACCGGGCCGGGGAAATATGCCCATTCGAGGCTGTGCGGATAGGGGGTGTCGAAACCGGTGACGCGGGCGACGGGGGCCTCCAGATGGTGGAAGCAGCGCTCCTGGACCTGCGCAGCCAGTTCGGCGCCGAAGCCGCCGGTGCGGGTCGCCTCATGCACGATCAGGCAGCGGCCCGTCTTTTGCACGCTGGCCACGATGGTTTCGATGTCGAGCGGGATGAGGGTGCGCAGGTCGATGATCTCGGCGTCGACCGCTTCGTCGGTGTCGGCCATTTCGGCGACGGTGGTAGCCGCGACATGGACCATCGTGCCATAGGCGAGGATGGTGACGTCCTGGCCAGGGCGGACGGTGGCGGCGCTGGCGAGATCGACGCGGTAATAACCTTCGGGCACTTCGGCGGCGGGGTGGCCGGCCCAGCCGGTCACAGGGCGATCGTAATGGCCGTGGAACGGGCCGTTATAGAGCCGCTTGGGCTCGAAAAACAGCACCGGGTCATTGTCTTCGATCGCGGCGATCAACAGCCCCTTGGCGTCATAGGGCGTGGAGGGGATCACTGTCTTGATGCCCGAGCAATGCGTGAAGATGCCCTCGGGGCTCTGGCTGTGGGTCTGGCCGCCGAAGATGCCGCCGCCGAAGGGTGAGCGCACAGTGATAGGCGCAGTGAACTCTCCGGCGGAGCGATAACGCAGGCGCGCCGCCTCGCTGACCAATTGATCGAGCGCGGGGTAGATGTAATCGGCGAACTGAATCTCGGGCACCGGGCGCAACCCATAGGCGCCCATGCCGATGGCCACGCCGATGATGCCGCATTCGGTGATCGGGGTGTCGAACACGCGGGTGTGGCCGTATTTTGCCTGAAGCCCGGCGGTGGCACGGAACACGCCGCCGAAGAAGCCAACATCCTCGCCCATCACCGTGACCATCCTGTCGCGGCCCATCATCACGTCCAGCGCGGAGTTGATCGCCTGGATCATGGTCATCGTTTTGGTGCCAGCTTCGCTCATAGCCCGGCGGCCTTTTGCTCGGCGAGCAATTGCGCCTGCTGTTCCGCTAGATGCCACGGCATATGCTCGAACACGCCTTCGAACATCGTCTCCAACGGCTGGGCAAGGCCGTGGCCCAGCGTGCCGTTCTTCTCGGCGGCTTTCTGCGCGAGGCGGACGGTTTCGGCCAGTTCAACGCCGAGCGCATCGTGCCGCGCATCGTCCCATTCGCCCAGCGTGATGAGGTGGTGCCTCAGCCGCAGGATCGGATCGCCCAGGGGCCACGCATCGCCGGCAGAGCGGTAGGCGGCGGGATCGTCGGAGGTGGAGTGACCCTCGGCGCGGTAGGTGAAGTGCTCGATCATGGTGGGACCGTGGTTGGTGCGGGCGCGTTCCGCCGCCCAGCGGGTGGCGGCATAGACCGCCAGCGCGTCATTGCCGTCGATGCGCAGCGAGGCGATGCCATAGCCGATGCCGCGCGCGGCAAAGGTGGTGTTCTCGCCCCCGGCCAGCCCTGAAAAGCTGCTGATCGCCCATTGGTTGTTGACGATGTTGAGAATGACGGGCGCGCGATAGACCGAGGCGAAAGTACAGGCGGAGTGGAAATCGCCCTCGGCGGTGGAACCCTCGCCGCACCAAGTCGCCGCGATGCGCGTGTCGCCCTGCGCGGCGCTGGCCATCGCCCAGCCCACGGCTTGCGGATATTGCGTGGTGAGATTGCCCGAGATCGAGAAGAAACCGGCTTCGCGCACCGAATACATCACCGGCAATTGGCGGCCCTGGAGACGGTCCTGCGTGTTGGAATAGATCTGGTTCATCATGTCGACCAGTGACCAGCCCCGCGCAATCAGCAGGCCTTGTTGGCGATAGGACGGGAACAGCATGTCCTGATCGTCCAGCGCATGCGCCGCGGCGACCGACACTGCCTCCTCGCCGCGCGACTTCATATAGAAGCTGGTCTTGCCCTGGCGCTGCGCGCGGAACATGCGGTCATCAAAGGCGCGGGTCAGCATCATGCTGCGCAGCATGGCGCGCAGCATTTCGGGGGTCAGGCCGGGATCCCACGGCCCAACCGCGCGCCCGTCATCATCCAGCACCCGGACCAGATCATAGGCGAGGTCGCGGAATTCATGCGCGCTGGCCGATGGTTCGGGGCGCGGGGTGGTGCCGGCTGGAGGCAGGTTGATGACCCCGAACGAGCCATCCTCGCCCGGACGGCTCGGCGGTTCGGGAATGTGGAGTTCGAGCGGTGGGTGGTTGCGGCCGAGCGGTGGGTGGGGCACCGGGTCTGGCAGCGGATTGGAGATCGGGGGCTGTGCCATATGTGTGTCCCGATGTTGTTATAATATTGCGCGGGCGCCGTCCAGCCCCCCTTACGGCGATTTGCGCAACAACCGGAGCAGCGGCCTGGCAAGGCTGGGCGTCGCAAGCAGTGCCGTCAAGCGGGATACGCTTGTTGCGCCTTGACCGGCACAGCGGCAAAGTGATGAAGCCGCACGACATCTAGTGGATTGATTTTGACATTCGAGTCCCGCTTGCGGCAAAGGGTGCTTTCGAATGTCAAAATCATAAAATCCGCTAGAAACAATATAATATCTAGTGGTTCGTTTCCGACATTTGCCTCTGCCCTTGCCGAAAGGGATGCAAATGTCGGAAACGAA
>JANXUK010000121.1 GCA_025356275.1 Sphingomonadales bacterium
GGGCCAGAACCCTCAGGCTCTCTTGACTATGTTGTATCGTTCGACGGACTGCCTCAGTCGTGCGGGCGCTCCCGTGTAGAATCTGTCCCATAGTGCATCCTTCCATTGCTGCATGGATAATGCACCATCAAATGCCGGGACTAAACAGCTAGGCCCTAAGACCAGCGCGCCGGGCCTTGGCCTCCATCGCCACCATCAGGCTCCCCGCCCCTTCCGCGCCTCGCCACAGATCGTCGCGGGCGGGGTCATCCAGCGCGACCGAGGCCAGCGCGTCCCACGCGTGCAACCGCATCCGGTCGCTGGGGTGGTGGCGCGCGAAGCGGTGCGCGAGGTCCAGCGCTTCCGCGCCGCCAAGCCCTACCGCGATGCGCAGGAAGGTCTCGCTGGAGCCGGGGGTGAGGATTTTCGCCACCTGATCGCGCTCGACATCGAACTGGTACTGATCGAGCCAGCCCTGCCCGGTGCCGGTGTGCATAATGTTGAGCGAGACCGAAAGCGCATCGGCCGGCCCCTGCGCGTGGACATCGCGGTGCGCGCGGTACAACATCAGACGCCCGGGTTCGAGGCGCTCGCGGCTGGCGAAACGCAGGCCGGCGGTCTCGCCCTGCCAGCCATGGACGTCCTCATAATCGAACTCGTAATAATCGCTCCAATAGCCGGGACCGAAATAGCCCAGCGTCAGGAAATTGAAATTATGGTCATGCGGCAGGCCATAGACGAAGGCCTCCGACCCGCTGGCGCGCATCATATGCTCGCCGGGGCTGGGCCAGATATTGGCGCGCAGGAAGCACTTGCCGGTGTCGGGCCGGGCCAGCATGATGACCTCCGGGCCGTAGGAATTATCAGTCTGAAGGTCGCGGTTGCCGCGGGCCAGCTCGGCCACCACCATATCGCCCAGAAATTGCGCATCATTGCCCAGCCGGCGCAGCATCAGCGCGGCATGGGCCAGGCTGTCCTCGTCGGCCGGGTCGAAACCGCGTGAGGCCATCGCGTCGGTACATTCGGCCAGACCGATCACCGCATCATCAGCCAGTTCGATCACGCGGGGCATGGGGTCAGCGCTTTCAATTGCGGATAGGCCTCAATCAATTGCGCCACCAACGCCCCGGCATTGCCCGCCAGCGGGTCGGCAGGCGCGGCGGCCACGGCGCTCAGCGCGGCAAAGCCCGCGGCGGTGTCGAGCGCGAGACATTCGCGCAACGCCTGCCAGCGCAACCCATCGCCGCCCGCGCCCGCTGCATCATTACCCTGCCCTATTTCGGCCAGCACCGGCGCGGCATCGCTGCGCCCCATCCGGCCGAGCAGCGTCACCATCAGCTCACGCCGGCTGTCAACGGCGGTGCCGGCGGCGAGATGGACCAGCGCGCCGCTCGTCAGATCAACTTCGCGCACCGGCCCGGCATTGGCCTGGCGGCGCTGAAGCGTCAGGGTAACGTAACAGTCATTGATGGCGCGATAGAGCAGGGCCTGATCCCAACAGTGGCGGCTCAGTATCTGACCCGGCGCCAGATGGATGGTGCGGCGGTCTGGCGGCATGCTCGTCGCGCCGGGCGCCGGCGCATGGGTCAGCAGGTCGGCGGCGGCGCTGCCCGCCAGCACTTGGTCCCAGGATTCGATCGGGCGAAACGCGGCAGTGACCGGCGGCGGCGCAGCGGCCAACGCTGCCCCGTCCATCGCCATCAGGCTGAGCGTGACATTGCCGTGCTGCGCCAGCAGCAGCGTCGACACCGTGCCATTGGTGAAATAGCGCAGCGGCACATGGCCCAGCGGATGCTCCGCCAACCCGGTCAGCATCGCTTTGACAAAGCCGTCCACCAGCGCGCGGGCGGCATTGCTGCCGGGCTTGAACAATCGGCCCAGTGCCGGGCAATCACCCAGCGCCGCGCCTGCATCGAACGCTGCGATCTCGGCACGGATGGCGGCGGTGACGGTGTCTTGCTGCCACCCGGCCAGCCGCGCGCCCAGCGCCGCTTGCGCCAGACGCTGCGGCGTGTCGTCACCCCGCAGCGCGGCGATCTCCGGACGGAGGATCACGGGATTTTACGCCGGACAGGCATCGCGCGCGATCAGCCCAGATCGTACAGAAAGACCATGACGATAATCAGCCGGTCATCCGAACCAATCGCTGCCGAGGCGTAGCGCTGGCTGCCGAAAATGCCGGTCATGGTGGGAAGGTCGGGAAGCGTTTCGAGTGCGATTTTGGGGAGTTCCATAAAGGTGCCCTTTGTTGGACGCAGGGCATCATGCCCCGCCCCGCAATGATCGGTGGCGGGGGCTCTTGTTGAAATTAAAACTTGTTAACGATGTTTGCGGCGGGCGCGGGCGATCATGCCGGCTGACGCACCACTACCCACTGCTTGGTCAGCGTCCCAGCGCCGAAGGTTTCGCCCCGCGCGAGGCAAAGCCGGGCGGCATCGGCGCGGGCGCGAACCAGCACCGCTTGCGGCACGCCGGGTTCATGCGCGATCCCGTCGGCGGTGCCGAGCAGGCGAGCCTCGCGCAGGGTCAGGTCGTCAGGATCGGCGGAGCGCAGGTGGATTTCGGTGGGGGCCGTCGGCGCCGCGCCGGTGAGCCTCGCCGCCAGCCATGCCGCTACGCGCTCGCCGCCGCCCGCCGCCAGCGGATCAAGCGCACCCCGTTCGCTCAGCGCGATGTCAAGCGCGCGGCGCCGCGTCGCGGGGTCGGGGAATCGAGCGCGCAGGGGCGTGCGCGCCTCATACAAAGCCTGCGCCAAGGTGCCGAGGCCGGGCGGCAGCAGCGCCTCCAACCGCAAGCGCAGCGCCTTGGCCAGCCCCGCCGAGGCGCCGCCGGTGCCTACCGCGATCAGCACCGGGCTACGCTCCAGCAACGACGGCACCGTGAAGTCGCACAAAGCCGGACGGTCAGCGCAATTGACCAGAATGCCGACAGCGCGCAGCTTTGCGGCAGCAGCCTCGGCTTCGGCATCATCCTCACAGGCGACGAAGCCAAGCCGCGCGCCTGCCGCCAGGCCCTCACTGATGTCGGTCACCACCCGGCCCCCGGCGCGCTCTACCAGCCGCGCTTTGGCCGCCGCCGCCTCGCCCTCGCCGACCACGATCACCGCCTGGCCGGCGATGCGGTGGAACAGCGGGAGCGCGGGGAGCATCAGGCCAGCCAGTCCGGCACATGCTCTGCGGCAAGGATCGCGGCGGGGGCGATGCGTTCAGCCACCACCGCCCAGCGCGCGCCGCTGACCATCACCTCGGGCACCAGCGACCGGCTGTTGTAGGTGGAGGCCATCGTCGCCCCGTAAGCCCCCGCGGTGCGGAACGCGGCGAGGTCGCCCGGCACCAGCGCGTCGATATCGCGCGCCATGGCGAATGTGTCGGAGCTTTCGCAGATCGGACCGACGATGTTGGCGGTCATCCGCTGGCCGGTCGGCTCGGCGGCGACGAAATCGTGCCAGGCGTCATAGAGCGCGGGGCGGGCCAGGTCGTTCATCGCCGCATCGACGATGACGAAGGGATTACCGGCGCCGGGCTTGACCCGGATCACCCGCGTCAGCAGCACCCCGGCGTTGCCGGCGATGACGCGGCCAGGCTCGAACATCAGCGCCGCGTCCCAATCGGCGGTGATCCGCGCGACCATGGCGCCGTATTCGGCGGGGCTGGGGGTGATCTCGCCCGCCTTGTAGGGCACGCCCACACCGCCACCGAGATCCATATGCGTGACGTTGTGACCATCGGCGCGGATGGCGCGCATCAAATCGCCGAGGCGCGTGAACGCACGTTCCAGCGGGGCCAGACTGGCCAGCTGGCTGCCGATATGCACCGCAAGCCCGCGCATATTGAGGCCCGGAAGCCCCGCCAGCCGGGCGTAAATCGCGGCGGCGCGGTCGAAGGGCACGCCGAATTTGTTCTCCGCCTTGCCGGTCGAGATTTTGCCATGGGTGCCGGCATCGACATCGGGATTGACCCGCAGCGCGGCGCTGGCCGTGCGGCCCCTGCTATGCGCGATCGCGGCCAGTTCGACGCCTTCTTCCTCGCTTTCGAGGTTGAACTGCCCGATCCCGACCTCCAGCGCGCGGGCCATTTCGGCGGCATCCTTGCCCACGCCCGAGAACACGATGTCGGCAGGCGCCATGCCGGCGGCCAATGCCCGCTCCAGCTCACCGCCCGAGACGACATCGGCGCCGTAGCCCTCACCCGCCAGCACCTTGAGCACCGCAAGGTTGGGGTTGGCCTTGACCGCAAAGGCCAGATGCGGGCTGTTGACGCCGCTCAGCCCCTCACGGAACACCCGGGCGTGGCGCACCAAAGTGGCCTGCGAATAGACATAGGCCGGGGTGCCGATCGCAGCAGCGATGGCGGGCAGCGGCACGTCCTCGGCGTGGAGCACGCCCTGCCGGTATGCGAAATGATCCATGGTGGCCGGAGCCCTTTGCGTTGATTGGGTCGGGGGAGCAGCGCGCCTATGTGGGCGCGCCTATTCTTTGGGAGGAAGGTCGAAAGGGTCGTCGGTACGCTCCTCGGACCTTTCGCGCAGCTCGACACTGCGGTTGGGGCGGGCCTGTTGGCTGGGGGCGAGCAGATCGCGCGCAGTCGGCTGTGTATCGCGGCCCACTGGCGCCACCGGCAATTGCTGACCGACGCGCGGTTTCAGCTCGGCGCGCGATCCGCAGCCGGACAGCATCAGCGTCAGGGCGAGTGCCGGGGCCAGCGCGAGGATCAGGGCAGCGGGCGGCAACGAACGCATGCGGTCACTCCATGCCCAGCGCGGCGCGCGCGTCGGCAACACGCAACTGTACCTGCGCCGGCGCGGTTCCGCCATAGCTGGCGCGCGCCGCCACCGATGCCTCGACCGACAGCGCGGCAAACACCCGCGCGTCGATGCGCCGATCGATGGCTTGCAGCTCGGCCAGCGGCAGTTGATCGAGCGCGACTCCCCGCCCCTCGGCCAGCCGCACCGCGCTGCCGGTGATATGGTGCGCCTCGCGGAAGGGGATGCCGGCCTGACGCACCAGCCAGTCGGCCAGATCGGTCGCGGTGGCATAGCCAAGCTCGGCGGCGGCGCGCATCCGGGCGGTGCGGAAGGTGGCGCCCGCCACCATGCCCTCCATCGCCGCCAGGCACAGCGTCAGCAGCCCGGCGGCCTCGAACACCGGCGGCTTGTCGTCCTGCATGTCCTTGGAATAGGCCAAGGGCAGCCCTTTCATCGTGATCATCAGCGAGGTTAGCGCGCCGATGATCCGCCCCGAATGGCCGCGCACGAGCTCGGCGGCGTCGGGGTTCTTCTTTTGCGGCATGATACTGCTGCCGGTCGACAGCGCATCGGGCAGCGCAATGAAGCCGAATGGCTGCGACGCCCAGATGATGAACTCCTCGGCCAGCCGTGACAGGTGCAGCGCGGTCTGGGCGGCGGCCATCAGGTAATCGAGCGCGAAATCACGGTCGGACACCGAATCAAGGCTGTTGGCGGTGGGTGCGGCGAAACCCAGCGCGGCGGCGGTGGCGTGGCGGTCGATCGGAAAGCCGGTGCCGGCCAGCGCGGCGGCCCCGAGCGGGCACAGGTTCATCCGCTCGCGCGCGGCGGCGAACCGCGATATGTCGCGCGCGGCCATCTCGTAATAGGCCATCAGGTGGTGGCCGAGCGTGACGGGCTGCGCGACTTGCAAATGCGTGAAGCCGGGCATGATGCTGGCGGCATGTTCGCCGGCGCGGGTAACCAGCGCGCGTTGCAATGCCGCGAGGCCAGCCTCCGCCTCGGCGCAGGCGGCGCGTACCCACAGGCGGAAGTCGGTGGCGACCTGATCGTTGCGGCTCCGCGCGGTGTGGAGCCGGCCGGCGGGGGCGCCGATCAGCGCGGCCAGCCGGCTTTCGGTGGTCATGTGGATGTCTTCGAGCGCCCAATCCTCGGGCACGCCATTGGCCGCGTATTCGGCGGCGATCTGCACCAGGCCGGCGTCGATGGCGGCGGCGTCTGCGGCGCTGACGATGCCCTGCGCGCCCAGCATCGCGGCATGGGCGCGGCTGGCGGCGATGTCCTGTCGCCACAGGGCCTTGTCGAACGGGATCGAGGCATTTATCTCGGCCATGATCGCCGAGGGCCCCTCGGCAAAGCGTCCGCCCCACATGGCGTTGGCGCCCGCCTCCCCACCCCCGGCCCGATTGGAACCTGCAATGCTGTCACCGTCGCTCACGCGAAATATCCTTGGGGCTGGCCTGTCGCTGGTGCTGCTGGCGGCTTGCGATAGGCAAAGTGGGGCGGGCACGCAACCGCAGGCATTGGCACAGGCAACCCCAACCCCCGAAGTCAGCGCGCTGGACCGCGGCCACAAGGGCGAGGCTATGCCGGCGATCAAGCTGACCGATCCCGCCGGCAATCCGCTGGCCTTCGCGGCGCCCGCCGGCAAGCCGCTGCTGGTCAACCTGTGGGCGACGTGGTGCGGTCCCTGCGTGACGGAGCTGCCCGCGCTGGACAAGGTGGCGGCGAGCGGGACCATAGGGGTGCTGGCGATTTCGGAGGATATGACCGCGCCGGGCAAGGTTGCGGCGTTCCTCGCGGCGCGGCATGTCGGCCATGTGACAGCGGCGCTCGATCCCGAGGGCAATGCGTCCGAAGTGTGGCAGGCCGGCACATTGCCCACCTCAATCTATTACGACGCGCGCGGGCATGAGCTGTGGCGCAGCACCGGCGGCCGCGATTGGGGAAGTGCGGAGAGCAAGAAATTGCTGGCAGAGGGCAGCGCGCATTAGGCAGTGTATAGGTCGCTAGTGGATTGATTTTGACATTCGAGTCCCGCTTGCGGCAAAGGGTGCTTTCGAATGTCAAAATCATAAAATCCACTGGAAACAATATAATATCTATTGGTTCTTAGGTTTTTGCGACATTTGCCTCTGCCCTTGCCGAAAGGGATGCAAATGTCGGAAACGAACCACCAAGGGCTATCCCCAAGCTTGACGTCGCCGCACAACGCCTGCTAAGCTAAATTAAGGACAGGAATTTGGAAATGACCATCATGAATGTGACCGAAATACCGACCACCACCGAACGCAAACCGTGGACCACCCCGCGCGTGATTACCGCGCAGGCGGCGGACACTGTTGAGGTCAAGGGTACCGCTGGCAGCGACAATCATTACAGTCTCTCCACCGTGCTCGGTCCGTCGTAAGCAGCCGCGATACGTAGACCGACGTTGACGGCGCCGCGCGCCGTCAGGGGCTGTGCGTCCCGCGCACAGCCCGCAGGACTTGTGCGCTCCGCGCACAGCGGTCAGGACTTGTGCGCTCCGCGCACAGCGGTCAGGACTTGTGCGCTGGAAAAAATGCGACACTATCGCCTTTCAGGCGGTCTCATTTTTTCCGAGAATACAGGGATAGCAGCCGAGTCTGTGGCTGAAGCCAGTATCCGACCGAAGTCGGAGGGGTTCCTCCCCGGTAGAGGACTCTAAGTGAAGGGCGCTAATTTCGAAATGACCATCATGAATGTGACCGTAATACCGACCACCACCGAACGCAAACCGTGGACCACCCCGCGCGTGATTACCGCGCAGGCGGCGGGCACTGTTGAGGCCAAGTTTGTCTCTACCGCCGAACAACATACCTCTTCCTCCGCCGCGGTCGGTCCGTCGTAAGCAGCCGCGATACGTAGACCGACGTTGACGGCGCCGCGCGCCGTCAGGACTTGTGCGCTCCGCGCACAGCCGTTAGGACTTGTGCGCTCCGCGCACGCTAGGCCAGCACTTTGCCGGGGTTCATCAGCCCCGCCGGATCGAGCGCAACCTTCAGCCGCCGCATCAGCGCGATCTCCGCCGGGCTGCGGCACAGGTGCAGGAAATCGCGCTTGTGCAGCCCGATGCCATGCTCCGCCGAGATCGAGCCGGCGTGGTCGCGGGTGATCTCATACACCGCCACTTCAACCGCATGTGCGTCGGCATCGGCATAATTGCCGGTGACCAGATGGATATTGCCATCGCAGACATGGCCGAAGACGATGGTCGCGATCCCTGGCCAGCGTGCAGCCAGTCTGACTCGCATATCCTGAACGAAGGCGTGGATGTCGGAGGTGGCGAAGCTGAGGTCGAAATTACCGACCGGGCTCATCCCCATCACGATCTCGCCGCCGAAATCGCGTATGCCCCAGATGGCCCTGGCCTGCTCCAGCGACTGCGCCAGCACCGCTTCCTGCACCAGGCCGCGCGCCAGCGCCGCCTCAAGAAATGCCGCCATTTGCGCGTCCGCGCTGGCATCGCCGGTGGATAGCTCGACCAGTGCATAGGCCCCCGCACCCGCCGGCAAGGGGGGCGTCCGGGCTTTGCCGGCGACGGCGCGGATGTAAAACTCACCCCACATCACCTCGAACGCCGACAGCGCCTCGCCCAGCATTTCGCGCGCCAGACCCAGATACGCCTCCACCGCCGGATAATCGGCAAAGCTGGCCAGCGACAGCGCGGTGGCGGCGGGCGCGGGAAACAGGCGCAGCACGGCGCGGGTAATGATGCCCAGCGTACCCTCACTGCCGATAAACACCTGTTTCAGATCAAAGCCGGCGTTGTTCTTCAGCATGCGGTTCATCGACGACACCACGCTGCCATCGGCCAGCACCACCTCCAGCCCGAGGACGAGCGCGCGCGCCATGCCATAGCGCAGCACACGGTTGCCGCCGGCGTTGGTCGAGAGGTTGCCGCCGATCTGGCAGGACCCGCGCGAGCCGATGTCGAGCGGGAACAGCAGGCCGGCAGCGTCGGCCGCCTCTTGTATAGCCTGTAACGGCACGCCGGCCTGTACCACGATCAGCTGCGACAGCGGGTCGATCTGCTCGATCGCCGCCATCCGTTCCAGCGACAGCACCAGCGCGCCCTCGCCCGGCACCACGCCGCCGGTGAGCCCGGTCAGGCCCCCTTGCGGCACGATGGGGACGCTGCGTTGGGCGCAGATCGTCACGGCCTTCGCCACCTCGGCGGTGCTGCGCGGGCGGAACAGCGCCAGCGGGCGCACATCGGCCGGCGCGCGCATCAGCCAGTCGCCGCGATATTTGTCCGGCACGTCAGGCTCGGGCGGGTTACCGGGGAAGGCGGCGATCAGGGCTTCGAGCGCGTTCATGGGTCTGTCCTGCAAAGGCTTGGCGCCGCGGCGGGCGGACGGATCGGCATAACAATAATCACCGGACCACCGCACGCACCCGGCGCCCCAGGGCCCATGCCCCCGCCGCCGCGATCAGCGTCAGCCCCGCCAGCGCCAGCAAGCCGCCGCGATAACCGCCGCTGGCATCGCGCGCCGCACCCCAGATCGAGGGACCGATGAACGATCCCATCTGGTTGATGGTGTTGATCGCCGCTATCCCCACCACCGCCGACCCGCGGGGCAACAGTTCGCTGGCCGCCGCCCATAGCGCGATGGTCAGGCTGAACCAGAACGGCGCCATCAGCAGGTAGCAACCCACCGCCAATGCCGCTCCACCCTGCCCTGCCGCCCCACCCTGCCCTGCCGCCACTGCAAACACGCCGCAGCCCAGCGCCAGCACCAGCAGTGACGCGGTCAGCCAGCCGAAGCGCTCCCCCCGCCGGTCGCTGTCCCAGCCCGCGATCAGCATCCCGCCCGCACCCAATACCCCGCCCATGGCCGCAACCCAGCCGATCGCCTGCGGGTTCAGCCCCGCAACCTCGTTCAGCATCTTGGGCGCCGACAGCGTGTAGGAATAGAACGCCGCATTCGATATCAGCCCCACCGCGCCGATCTGCCACACCAGCGGCAGGCGCAGCGCGGCCAGCGCCCCGGTCACGCCATGCGCAGGCCGCGCCTCGGCATCGAGCCGGGCCTTGAGCCAGCCCTTTTGCGCCTCGCTCAGCCAGCGCACCGCCGCCGGCTCCTCGGGCAGAAAGCGCCAGAAGATGATGCCCATCAGCACCGCCGGCAGCCCCTCGATCACGAACAGCCACTGCCATCCCGCCAGATGACCCACCCCGCCAAACCTCAGCAGCCAGCCCGAAAGCGGCCCCATCACGATCAGGCTGATCGGTCCCGCGACATAGAACCGGCTGATGGTGCGGCCGCGCTGTGCAGCCGGGAACCACCGCGCCAGATAACAGATGACGCCGGGAAAGAACCCGGCCTCCGCCATGCCGAGCAGAAACCGCAGCCCGTAAAACTCCCAAGGCGTGCGCACAAAGGCCATCGCGGCGGCAATCAACCCCCAGCTCACCATGATTCGCGCCAGCCACACCCGCGCCCCGAACCGCGCCATCAGCAGGTTCGACGGCACCTCGCACAGCGCGTAGCTGAGGAAGAACAGCCCGGCGCCGAAGCCATAGATCGCGTTGGAAAAGCCAAGATCGCGGTTCATCTGGAGCGCGGCGAAGCTGATGTTCAGCCGGTCCATGAACGAGATCAGATAGCCCGCCGCCAGCATCGGCAGAATGCGCCATGTCGCAGCGGCGATGGCGCTGTTGCCGATGTCGTCGTTGCCGGTGCCGTCCTCGGTCATGTGCTTAGCCCCCGCCGACCCTACCCCCCGCCGACCTTAACGTCTGGGATTTATAAGAACAGGGGGTGCCCGCAAATATCAGAACTCGGCGCGGAGCGAGGCCAGGATGCTGCGCGGCGCTCCGGGGCGGATGACGTAGGAGCCGTCGGTGTCGTAATAGCGCGCGTCGGTCAGATTTTTCACATTCACCGCCAGCGTATAATGCCGCGCCAGATGGTACGCCAACCGCGCGTCGAGCCGCTTATAGGCCGGCAGTGCAAAGCCGGCGGCGAGGCTGGCCAGGCGGTGGTGCGCGACGCGGAAATAGGCGTGCCACCTCCGATCACGCTCTTTGGCCGGGCGCGCGATGCCCGGAATGTGACAAATATGCTGCACCGCAAAATCCAAATGCGCAATTACCAGCGCAAGCCGCCGCTCGGCTTGACATTTTACGGGTGGCTGCACACGATTGCAATTGTGCAGGGACGCGGGGCACGAATGTTTGATCTGGGCAAGGGGCTCGGGCAAACTCCTATCAGCGACCAGCAAAACCAATGGAGAAACCATGATTAAACGCACGATTCGTCCGCACGCACTGCGCGTGCTGTATGCTTCCGCCGCGATCAGCGCATCGATGCTGGTGAGCAGCCTTGCCGTTGCGCAGGCCGCTCCCGCCGCCCCGGCCGCGACCACCGACGCGCCCAAGGCCGAAGACATCGTGGTGCTCGGCACCCGCCGTCAGGATCGCACGCTGACCAATTCGGCCTCGCCGGTCGACGTGATCAGCGCCAGCGAACTGACCGCACAGCCTGCGGCCAACATGCTCGACACGCTGAACAACATCATTCCGTCGTTCTTCGTCGGCCAGAACACCATCTCGGACGCTTCGAGCTTCGTGCGCTCGCCTTCACTGCGCGGGCTGCCGGGTGACGAAATCCTGGTGATGCTCGACGGCAAGCGGTACAACCGCTCGGCGCTGGTGCAGGTCTATTCCGGCGGCGACACCGGGCTGGGCTTCGGGTCGCAGGGTTCGGACATTTCGGCCATCCCGTCGATCGCGATCAAGAGCCTTCAGGTTCTGCGCGAGGGTGCGACCGCGCAATATGGTTCGGACGCCATCGGCGGCGTACTCAACTATGGCCTGCGTGACAATCGCTCGGGCCTGGAAGTCATTGGCCGGTATGGCCAGTATTACGATCATGGCGACGGCAAGAGCAAGCAGATCTCGGCCAATCTGGGCCTGGGCCTGGGTGAGAATGGCTTCATCAACCTCAGCGGCGAATATGACGATGATGGTGGCACCAGCCGCGGTGCAACCCGCCCGCTCGCGCTGGTATTTGCGGCGCAGAACCCGTCGCTTGCTTCGCAGCTGCCCAACTATCCGGGGCCGGCACAGACCTGGGGCTCCTCGCCCAGCCATGGCTACAAGGGCGTGCTCAACGCCGGCTATGACGTGACCAGCGACAGCAAGCTCTATGTGTTTGCCAATTATGCCCACAGCAAGGCCAATGAGAGCTTCAACTATCGCTCACCGATCAGCGGCTCTGCGGTTGACGTGCAGGGGATTACGCATGCGCTGGGCGCCAACGGCTCGTTCAACCCGATCTATCTGACGCCATGCCCCGCCAATAACGCAACCTGCCCGACCGGCGGTTTCGTGAAGGATGCCAACACCTTCTCGTTCGCGTCGATCTATCCCGCCGGCTTCACGCCGCGCTTCGTGGGTGTGACCGAGGAAATCTACGGCACCGCAGGGTACAAGGGCAAAACCGAATCGAATATCACCTATGACATGTCGGGTTCGATCAGCCGCAACTCGCTCGACCTGTCTATGTACAATTCGCTCAGCTCCTCTTACGGCCCGGCATCGCAGACCAGATTCCACTTCGGCAAGCTGATCCAGAAGGAAGGCGACGCCAACCTCGACCTGTCCTATCCGATCCCGGTTTCCGGTTTCGCTAGCCCGGTCACCCTGGCTGCCGGCGCCGAATACCGCCGCGAGACCTATCAGCAGACCGCAGGCGACCTGCAATCCTATGGCGCAGGCCCCTATGCCACACAAAAGCTGTACACGCAGACGGTGCCCGGCGTTTACACAGCGTCCGGCAGCGCCAGCCAGAACCCCGGCGCTTCGGGCTATGGCGGCACCAACCCGGCGGCTGCAGGCAGTTTCAGCCAGAGCGATTACGCGGTCTATGTGGATGCTGAGACCGACATCACCAAGGCGCTCAGCATCGGGCTGGCTGGCCGCTATGAGCACTACAATACGTTTGGCGGCGCCGCGGTGGGCAAGTTCAACGCGATCTACAAGCTGAGCGATACGTTCTCGATCCGCGGCACCGTCGGCAATGGCTTCCACGCGCCGTCGCCGGGGCAGGCCAATGACGAAATCCTGACCACCAATTTCGTGGCGGGCAATCAGGTGCAGACCGGTACTTACCCGGTCAGCAGCGCCCCGGCCCAATATTTCGGGGCCAAGACGCTGAAGCCCGAAAAATCGACCAACTTCGGGCTCGGCTTTATTTTCCAGCCGATCCACGCGATGACGATCACGGTTGACGCCTATGACATCAAGGTGCGCAACCGCCTGGGTATTTCGCAGAACTACACGATTCAGCCTGCCGACGTGGTTGCACAGCCTCTGCTGGCATCGGTGGGTGCCGGCGGTGTGGTCAACTTCTTCACCAATGGCTTCAACACGAAGACCCAGGGTGTGGACGTGGTCGCCACCTATCGCACCGATTTCGGCGAAGGCCGGCTTAATCTGACCCTGGCCTACAATTACAACAAGAGCACGGTCAGCTCGTTCGACCCGACCGTAATCAGCGCGGCGCAGATCGTCGATGTCCAGCATCTGGCGCCCAACCACCGCGCCAATTTCACGATGGCCTACAAGCAAGGTGCGTTCGGGTTCAACTTCGGCGAGCATTTCTACAGCTCGTGGCGCGATGAGGTGGATTACCCGGGCCAACTGTTCGGCTCGAAGTTCACCTCCGACATGGACGTGAGCTACACGGTCAACAAGGCGATGACCTTCACGGTGGGCGCGAACAACCTGTTCAACACCTATCCCGACAAGATCCAGCACGTCGAAGGCGTCAACAACGTCTATCAGTCGACTGGCAGCCTGTCGGATGGCGAAGTCTATCCGCGCAGCGGTGGGCCGTTCGGCATCAATGGCGGCTTCTGGTACGCCAAGATCAAGATCAACTACTGATCGTAACCGGCGGCAGGCGGGGTGCGATTGCGCCCGGCCTGCCGCCGATAGTCCTGTTACGATATAAAGCTGTGATTCGGAAAAGGAGGGCTTGGGCCCTCCTTTTTGCTGTGCGATACCACCGCCACGCATCAGGGGAGATGGACATGGGACGACATCGGGCACTGCTCCACCTTTCGCGCGGGGCGGCGGCAATGCTGGCGGGTATGCTGGCGGTGCCGGGACATACCGCGTCGCCGGTGCCGGTGACGGCCGAGCATGGCATGGTGGTGTCGGCGCATCATCTGGCTTCCCGCGCCGGGGTTGCGGTGCTGAAGCGCGGAGGCAATGCTGTCGACGCGGCGGTTGCAGTCGCCTATGCTCTGGCGGTCACTTTTCCCGAGGCGGGGAATCTCGGCGGCGGCGGCTTTATGACGATCCGGACGCATGACGGCGCCAGCCATTTCATCGACTTTCGCGAGATGGCCCCCGGCGCGGCGCGGGCCGACATGTATCTCGACGCCAAGGGACAGCCGGCCGCGGCCCTCAGCACGCGCGGCTATCTCTCGGCGGCGATTCCCGGCACGGTGGCCGGGCTCGAATATGCGCGGGCCAAATATGGCACGCGGCCGCGCGCCGAATTGATGGCACCGGCGATTGCGCTGGCGGCGCAGGGCTTCGTTCTGAGTCAGGGCGACGCCGATTTCCTGGCGGAAGGCGCCGATGATTTCCGCAAGGATGGCCCCAGCGCGGCCATCTTCCTGAACCACGGGCAGCCGCGCCTTGCCCGAACGCGGCTGGTCCAGGCCGATCTGGCGCGTTCGCTGCGGCAGATTGCGCAGGGCGGCGCGCCGGCGTTTTACCAAGGCCCGATCGCACGGGCCATCACTGCGGCCAGCCGCGCCCATGGCGGCATTATGACGATGGCCGATTTCAAGCATTTCCGTGCCGACGAACGCCCGCCGATCACCTGCACCTATCGCGGCTATACGATCATCTCGGCCCCGCCGCCCAGTTCGGGCGGGGTTGTGCTATGCGAGGCGCTGGGCATTCTGGAGGGCTATCCGATGGGTGCGCTCGGCTTTCAGTCGGCGCAGGGCACGCATTATTTGATCGAGGCGCTGCGCCGGGCCTATCACGACCGCAACCTCAATCTGGGCGACCCTGATTTCGTGCATGTCGACACCGGGCATTTCACCGACAAGGCCTATGCCGCCTCGCTGCGCGCCGGCATTTCGGACACAAGCGCGACCCCTTCGGCCAGCCTGCCCGGCGTCGCGGCCAGCGCCGAGGGGCGTAACACCACGCATTTCTCCATCGTCGATGCGGCGGGCAACGCGGTCTCGCTGACCTATACGCTGAACGACTGGTTCGGGGCGCGGGTCACGGCGGCGGGGACCGGCATATTGATGAACGACGAGATGGATGATTTCTCATCCAAGCCCGGCGCACCCAATATGTATGGGCTGGTCGAGGGGCCGAACAATGCCATCGCGCCCGGCAAGCGCCCGCTCAGCTCGATGACGCCGACGATCATCACCCGCGATGGCCAGCTGCTCATGGTGGTGGGCACACCGGGCGGCAGCCGGATCCCTTCCGCCGTTTTGCAGGTGGTGATGAATGTCATCGATTACCGCATGACCGTGACGGAGGCGGTGGACGCCCCGCGCATCCATGAGCAATGGCTGCCCGATGTCACCCATTACGAGCGCTTTGCGCTGGGGCCGGATACGATCGCCAGGCTGGAAGCGATGGGGCACAAGATGGAGCCCGTGGCCTATGGCAATCAGATCGCCGCGATCCTGGTCGGCGCGCCGGCGATTGGCGCCCAGCCATTGGGCAAGGCGGCGCTGTATGGCGCGATCGACCCGCGTATCGCGGTTGGCGATGTCGAGGGATATTGACCGGCGATGACCGGCTTTACCCATCGCCTTGCCCAATTGGATGACCTGGACGCGCTGCACGCGCTGATGGCGCGGGCTATTGCTGCGTTGCAGGCCGATTTCCTGACCCCGGCGCAGGTTGCGGCCAGCGCGCAGGTGATGGGACTCGACCGGCAGCTGGTGGAGGACCAGACCTATGTCCTGCTGGAGCGTGACGGCGTGATTGCCGGTTGCGGCGGATGGAGCTGGCGCGCGACGATGTATGGCGGCGATGCCAGCGCGATTGTGCGCGATCCCCGCCCCCTCGACCCGGCGACAGACGCCGCGCGCATTCGCGCCATGTACACCGATCCGGCCTGCATCCGTCAGGGCGTGGGCCGCCAGATCCTGCGCCTGTGCGAGGATGCGGCGCGCGCCGCCGGCTTTGCACGGGCCGAGATGATGGCGACTCTGGCGGGGGAGCCGCTGTACCGCGCAGCCGGTTACCTGCCGATCGAACATGTGATTTCGGATCCGATCGATGGCGTGACCGTACCCTTGATCCGCATGGGAAAGACCCTTGATGGCCGACTATGATCCTGGGCATGACTATGCCGCCACTGGCCTGTTCGATGCGGTGCTGGAGCGCGCGCATGCCCATGCGCGCGCGCATTTGCGCAGCCGCAATGACCAGCCGATTGGCGCGCCGGCCACGCTGGCGGCGCTGCGCAAGGCGCTGTTTCGGCCCTTGAACGCCGCGCCGCTGGCGCCTGGGGTGGTGATCGATGAGCTGGTCCGCGATGTGGCGGGCGGGCTCCATTCGATGAACACCGGGCGGTTTTACGGCTGGGTCAATGGCGGCACCCTGCCCGCCTCGCTCGCCGCCGACTGGCTGACCGCGGTGTGGGATCAGAACGCGGCGATGGCGACGGTCAGCCCGGCAGCGGCGGTGGTCGAGGAGGTGGTCGGCGGCTGGCTGCGCGAACTGTTCCATCTGCCCCGTGGGTCCAGCTTCGCGCTGGTCACCGGCACCCAGATGGCGCATCTCACCTGTCTCGCTGCCGCGCGCCATCGCCAATTGGCCCATCTGGGCTGGGATGTCGAGGCCAGAGGGTTGAACGGGGGGCCGCCGGTGCGGGTGCTGACCTCCAGCGAGCGGCATGGGTCGCTGGACCGGGCGGTGCGGATGCTGGGCATCGGGCGCGACAATATCATCGCCCTGCCCTGCGACGCCGAGGGCCGGCTGGCGCCCGAGGTGCTGGCCGATGCGCTGGCGCGGCATCGCGGCGAGGCGGTGATCGTCAGCTTGCAGGCCGGCGACCTCAACATTGGGGCATTTGACGATTTTGCCGCGCTGGTGCCGGTGGCGCATGCGGCGGGGGCATGGGTGCATGTCGATGGGGCGTTCGGCCTGTGGGCGGCGGCGAGCCCCACGCACCGCGCCAAGACCGCAGCGATGGAGACCGCCGATTCATGGTCGACCGATGGCCACAAATGGCTGAATACGCCCTACGATTCGGGGATCGCAATGGTCGCCGATGCGCAGGCACATCGCGCCGCCATGTCATACCGGGCCAGCTATATGATCGAATCCGACGCGCGCGAGCCGATGGATTACGGGCCCGACTGGTCGCGCCGGGCGCGCGGCTTTGCCTTGTACGCGGCGCTGCGCGAGCTTGGGCGCGATGGCGTGGCCGAACTGATCGACCGTTGCTGTGCGATGGCGCGTGATCTGGTCGGCGGCATCGGGGCTTTGCCGGGGGCGGAGGTGGTTTGGCTGCCGACGCTCAATCAGGGCCTGCTGCGCTTTCCCGACCCTGCGCCCGGCGCCAGCGAGGCCGATCACGACGCGCATACCGACCGGGTGATCGCCCGCGTCAATGCCGGCGGCGAGGCGTTCTTCGGCGGCACCACCTGGCGCGGGCGCCGGTGCATGCGGGTGTCGGTCTGCGGCTGGCAAACCGGGCCGGCCGATGTCGCCCGCGCGATTGAGGCGGTGCGGCGCCAATTGCAGGGTGCGACGGATGGGGTGCGGGCCGATGCATAGGCTTTCCGATGCGGGCGCGCGCGCCGCGCCGACCATCCCCTTCGACGCGTTCCTTGCGGTGGACATCCGCGTGGGCCGGGTGCTCGCCGCCGAGCCGCTGGCGGGCGCGCGCAAACCGGCGCTGAAACTGACGCTGGATTTTGGCGATGGGGTGGGCATCAAGCGGTCCTCGGCGCAGATCACGCACCACTATGCGCCCGAGGCGCTGATCGGACGGATGGTGGCGGCGGTGGTCAATTTCCCGCCGCGCCAGATCGGCAAATTCATGTCCGAGGTGCTGACCCTCGGCTTTCCCGATGGCGATGGCGACGTGGTGCTGTTTTCGCCCGACCTCGCCGTGCCCTGCGGCGCAAGGTTGTTCTGATGGTCGATGCTCCCCTGCCCTGTCAGCGCGAATTGTTCGCCATGCCGCGCGATATTGCCTATCTTAATTGTGCCAATTCGGCGCCGCTGGCCGTGCCGGTGGTGGCCGCGATGCAGGAGGGGATCACACATAAGTTGCGCCCGTGGGAGCATGGCAGCGCCGAATATTTCAGCGTTCCCGACCAGACCCGCGCCGCCTTCGCCCGGCTGTTCAATGCGACCGCCGATGACATCGCGATCGTGCCCTCGGCGAGCTATGGCCTGGCGGTGGCGGCGCGCAATCTGCCGGTCGGCGCGGGCCAGGAGATCGTGGTGCTGGATCGGCAATTTCCCGCCAATGTCTTTGTCTGGCGTGAGGTCGCCAGGCAGGCCAGCGCGCATGTCGTTACCGCCAAGCGCGGCCCGGACGAGGCGTGGAGCGCCGCCGTGCTGGCCAGCATCGGGCCCCGCACCGCCATCGTCGCGGTGCCGCATTGCCACTGGATCGATGGCGGGATGGTCGATCTGGCGGCGGTGCGCTTGGCGTGCCGCGCGGTCGGGGCGGCGCTGGTGCTGGACCTGACGCAGTCGCTGGGCGCGATGCCGTTTGACGTGCGCGCGATCGATCCCGATTTCGCGGTGGCGGCGTGCTACAAATGGATGCTCGGCCCCTATGGCATAGCCGCGCTCTATGTCGCGCCGCGTCATCAGCAGGGCGTGCCGATCGAACAGACCTGGGCGGCACGGCGCGGTGCCGAGGATTTCAGCCGGCTGGCCGATTATTGCGAGGATTTTCAACCCGGCGCCCGCCGTTTCGATATGGGCGAGAAGTCCAACCGGTGCTGCTGCTGGGCGCGCGCGCGGCGGCGGAGATGCTGCTTGGCTGGGGCGTGGATGCGGTCGCGGAACGCCTGGCGGAACGCAATTTCTGGCTGGCCGGCGAGGCGGTGAAGCTGGGCTATACCTCGCTGCCGCAGGGCGCACGCGCCGGGCATTTCCTCGCGCTGTCGCACCCCGGCGGGCTGAGCCGAAACCTGGCCGAGCAGCTGGCTAAGCGGCATGTGCATGTGTCGCTGCGCGGGGAGATGCTGCGGGTGACGCCGCATCTGTACAATGATGACGCGGATTGCGAGCGGTTGATCGCGGCGCTGGGCGCGGCGGGCGCATGATCGATGCGAATGGTGGGCGGTGACGGGCTCGAACCGCCGACCCTCTCGGTGTAAACGAGATGCTCTACCAACTGAGCTAACCGCCCCAACACGCGCATAGTCGATCGGGATTAAGATAATCACCCGGCCGGTACGACGGGATCACATCATCCGCCGTCCCCTACACCGCGCGGCGATCCGGTCAACACACGTTTTGCCGATGGATCAGCCCAGCAGCATCAGCGCATCGAGCGCCACGACCCCTTGCCCGACCGGATGCAGGATCACCGGGTTGAGATCCAGCTCGTGCAACCCGGGCTCAGCCAGCATCACCTGCCCGATGGTAATGATCAGCCGGGCCAGCGCCGCCACATCCAGCGCCGGCGCGCCGCGATAGCCCGCGAGCAGCGCCGCCTGTTTGAGCTGCATCAGCTCGGCGATCACGCTGGCCTCGTCACGGTCGGGGGTGAACAGGCGCACATCCTTGAGGATCTCCGCGGTCACCCCGCCAAAACCGGCCAGCACCACCGGGCCCCATTCGGAATCGTTGCGGGCGCCGACGATCATTTCCAGCCCACGCGTGCCCATCGCCTCGATCAGCACGCCGTCGAGCGTGATCGCGGCATCATAGACCCCGACGCTGGCATGCATCGCCGTCCACGCCGCGCGGACGGCATCGGCGGTAGCCAGATTGAGCATCACCCCGCCGGCATCGCTCTTGTGGCTCAGCGCCGCGCTTTGCGCCTTCATCGCCACCGGATAGCCCAGTGCTCCCGCAGCGGCGGCGGCATCCTCGGCAGTGGCGGCAAAGCGCCCCGGCGGAAACGGAATGCCCAAGGGGGCTAGCAATTGCTTGGCGCGGTATTCGGGGACGACTCCGAAATGATGGGTCAGACCGGGCACAGGCAGCGGCGCGGGCGCGTCCTGCCCGCCGCTAGCCACCGCAGCCGCCGCCAGCCGCGCCAGCGCCCTCAGTGCGCGTTCGCTGGAGGGAAAACACGCCGCTCCGGCCGCGCGCAAAGCGGCGATATGATGCGCCGGGATGTCCGCCCCTTCGTCCAGCCCGGCAAACAGCACCGGCTTCGCCAAATCGCCATTCAGCGCCGCGAGGATCGCCGGAACCTTGATCTGCGCGGTAACCGGATCGCCCTGAATGATCCCGGCCAACACCGCCCCCACCCGCGCATCGCCCAGCAGCGCGGTGATCGTGTTGGTGTAAATCACCGGCTGGCTCAGCCCCTGCGCGGTGATGTCGAGCGGATTGCTGACCGGAACGAACGGCGGCAGCGCGGCGCGCAACGCGGGCGAATCGGCATCGGCCAGCGCGGCCAGCCGCAGCCCCAGCTCCTCCGCCAGATCCAACGTCAGCGCCTTGAACGCGCCGCTCTCACCCAGCACCGCCACCGACGGATGCGCCATCCGGGGGCAGCGAACCAGCACCTCGGTGATGTCACAAAGCTCCTCCAGCGTCTCGGCAATCACCACCCCGGCGCGGGCCAGCTTGGCGCGCATCAGCGGATAATCACCCGCCATCGCCCCGGTATGGGTCGCCGCCGATTCGCGCGCCGCGCTTGATTTGCCCGGATGCAACAGCACCACCGGCTTGCCGGCAGCCTGCGCCCGGGCCAGCGCGGCAAGCAGCCGGCGTGGGGCGCGGAACAGCTCGACGATCATCGCGATTAAATGGGTATTGGGATCGTCCACCAGCCAGTCGAGATAATCCTCGACGCTGCTGGCGGCCTCATTGCCGGTCGAGACCGAGAAGCTGCACGCCACCTCGCGCGCCAACAGCGTGGTGCCAACCACCGCCGCCATCGCCCCCGATTGCGAGACCACGCCCACCGCCCGGCGGCCCGCCGGCGCAACGCAGCGCGTCTCGACAAAGGTCAGCGGGATCCCATCAACATGGTTGACGCTGCCCAGACAATTGGGGCCCTCGATGATCATGCCCGAGGCGTGGGCAATGCGCGCGATCTCGGCCTGCTCGGCCAGGCCTTCGGGGCCGTCCTCGGCAAAGCCTGCCGCGAAGATGATCGCCGCGCCCGCCTTGCGTGCCGCCAAGGCCCGCACCGCATCCAGCACCCCGGCGCGGGGGATCGCCAGTATCGCCACATCCACCCCCTCGGGCAAAGCCTCGACCGACGGCAGGCATGCCCGCGCGCCGATGCTCTCGCGCTTGGGGTTGATCGGATAGACCGCGCCGGCAAAGCGGTTGCGATCAAGGTTGCCGATCACCGAGGCACCCAATGCCCCCGGCTTGTCGCTGGCCCCCACCACCGCGATCGATCCGGGCCGGAGCAAGCGCGAGATCGTGGCGCGGGAATAGCCTGAGGGAGTGGACGGCATGCGGGTTCAGCCCTTGAATTTCGTGGTGTCGAACGTGCCCAGCCCGGGCTTGAAGCTTTTCTCGTCAAGGAACTGGCGGGTCGCTTCGTGGCGCGCCTCAACCCCGCCGAACGAGTGCAATGCCTCCTGCGCGCGGATCAGGTAATCCATGGCATTGTCATAGGTCATCTCGCCCATCCGACGCACCGCCCACTTGGTCGCACGCAGCGCGGCAGCGTCCTTCTTGAGCAGCGCCTCGGCGATTTCGGTGACTCGCGCCCTCAGCGCCGCCGCCGGCACGGCCTCGGTGATCAGGCCCTGCGCCTCGGCCTGCTTGCCGGTCAGGTTTTCGCCCATCATCGCATGGTACATCGCCTTGCGCAGCGGCATCAGATCGGCGGCGACCTTCGCCGCGCCGCCGCCGGGCAGGATGCCCCAATTGATCTCGGACAGGCCAAACTGCGCATCCTCGGCGGCCACCGCGATGTCGCAGGCGAACAGCGGGCCATAGGCGCCGCCAAAGCACCAGCCATTGACCATGGCAATGGTCGGCTTTTCGTACCAGCGCAGCCGTTCCCACCAACCATAGGCCTCACGCTGGGAACGGCGGACGGCATGCAGGCCCTCGGCCTCGGACTCGCGGAAATATTCCTTGAGGTCCATGCCGGCGGACCACGCCTCGCCGCTGCCCCCCAGCACCACTACGCCGACGTCATCGCGGAATTCGAGCTCTTCCAGCAGCTTCTTCATCTGACGGTTGAGCTTGGGGCTCATGCAATTGCGCTTTTCCGGGCGGTTGAATTGCAGCCAGGCGATGCGGCTTTCGACGGTGCAGGCAACGGTGTCTTCCTCAGCGCGTGGGGCGGTGGTCATGTCGATATCCTTGGGTAGCGGTTGGATGGAAGGTTTTGGGTGGATCGGTATTCAGTCCAGGCGTCGCCGAGCCGAAGGCGACCGCAGGTCAAAATTGTGGTTTTCCGGGACCCGGCGCGCAGCGTACTTCAGTACGTGAGCACCGGGAGCCCGGAGAACCGCGATTTGCAGGCCCGCCTGGGGTGAATGCCGATCCACCCTTGTGGATTGATTTTGACATTCGAGTCCCGCTTTTGGCAAAGGGTGCTTTCGAATGTCAAAATCATAAAATCCACTAGAAACAATATAATATGTAGTGGTTCTTGTGTTTTCCGACCCTTGCCGAAAGGGATGCAAATGTCGGAAACGAACCACTAGATCGGGAAATGGCCGGGCTCGGTTTCCATGGTAATCCAGCGGGTCTCGGTGAAGGCGTCGACGCCCTGCCGCCCGCCGAACCGGCCATAGCCCGACGCGCCGACGCCGCCGAAGGGCATCTGCGCCTCGTCATGCACCGTCGGCCCGTTGATGTGGCAGATGCCGCTGCGGATCTGGCGCGCCACGCGCAGCCCCCGCGCGGCGTCGCGGGTGAACACGGCGGCGGAGAGGCCATATTCGCTGTCATTGGCCAACGCGATGGCCTGCGCCTCGTCGCGCGCGCGGATGATGCCCACGACCGGACCGAAGCTTTCGTCGCGGAACAGCTTCATCGCCGGGGTCACCCGGTCGATCACATGCGCCGGCATCAGCACGTTATGCGTGGCCTCGCCCCCGGTCAGCTGCACCGCACCCTGCGCCAGTGCATCGGCGATCAGCGTCCGGCAATGCGCCACGGTTTTGGCGTCGACCACCGCGCCCAGCGGGGTCTTGCCCTCACGCGGGTCGCCCACCGCCATGCTGCCGACCTTGGCGGCGAATTTGGCGGCAAACGTATCAGCGATGGCCTCGACCACGATGATCCGCTCGGTCGACATGCATATCTGGCCCTGGTTCATAAAGGCGCCGAACGCTGCTGCTTTCACCGCCTCATCGAGATCGGCATCCGCCAGCACCAGGAACGGCGCTTTGCCGCCCAGCTCCAGCAGGCATGGCTTGAGGTGACTGGCGGCGCGCTGGGCGATGATACGGCCAACGCCGGTGCTGCCGGTGAAGTTGATCCGCTGCACTTCGGGCGCATCGATCAGCGCGCCGACCACTTCAGCGGCATCCTCTGGCGCATGGGTGACGCATTGCACGACCTCCTCGGGGAAACCGGCCTCGGCAAAAGCCTCGATGATCAGCGCGTGGGTGCGCGGGCAGGTCTCGCTCGCCTTGAAGATCACCGCATTGCCGCAGGCCAGCGGCACCGCTATCGCCCGCACGCCCAGGATGATCGGCGCATTCCACGGCGCGATGCCGAGGATGACCCCGACCGGTTCCTTCAGCGCCATCGCCAGGCAGCCGGGTTTGTCCGAGGGGATGACCTCGCCGGCGATCTGCGTGGTCAGCGCCGCCGCCTCGCGCACCATGCCAGCGGCGAGGCCGAGGTTGAACATCGCCCAGCCGGCAGTCGCGCCGATCTCGCCCATCATCGCCGCGATGAAATCATCCTTGCGAGCCTCCAACGCTGCGGCGGCCTTCATCAGCACTGCGCGGCGCGCATTCGGCCCCATCGCGGCCCAGGCAGGCTGCGCAGCGGCAGCGCGCGCGGCAATGGCCGGCATGTCCTGCGGCCGCATCGCCGGGCTCGACGAAGCCACGGCCCCGGTCAGCGGGTTCAGCCGCGTGAACGTGGCCGCAGGGGCGGGCTTGTCCGAAATATGGGGCATAAAGCATCCTAAACCAATATTGTTATGTCGCATAGCATATCCTGCGGCCCGGCACAATCACCAACCGCATGCCAAACTCGCTGCTGCCCATTTTATTTCGGCACCGGCCCAGTCGCCGCCACCCGCGCGGGTCGCCGGCGCCAACCTGCAGGGCGATCGGATTGGCAAGGGTTTCACGCTGCCCGGTGACAATCTCGATCCGGCAAGCCGGCCGACCCCGGCGCATTCGCCGCATGAAACCGCTGCGCGCGCGAACTGTCCCGCGGTCCTGAGCCCCGATCAGGCCAGCCAGGCAGCCAGCGACGCCATCGATGTCGTGACAGCCTGCGGGCTTGGATGCGCGGCTTCGGCGCCACGGTGTACGGTACGGCCCGACCGTCGCCCCGACCGTCACATTGCCGCCAGCGACCACCACAGGCGCAATGTGCCGGCCGAACGCAGGTACGGGCGCGTTACCGGGCCGGCGGCACCAGCGCCTCGGCAATGACCGCATCGTCCAGCGCAGTGATCGCAAAATCCTTGCCGCGTTCGGCGCGGGCCGCATCTTCGGCGGCGAGAATATGGTCGTTGCCGGCCGCCGTTACCTTGACCCTGCCCGACAGGACAAACATCAGGCGGTCCCGGTCATCGACCCGCCCGGCGATCGCAGTGCCTGCCGGCAGATATATTTCGCGCGCGCCATAATCGGGCAGGTCGGCAATGCGAACGCGGAAATGCGCGGCGGTGGCCGGCGCACTCGCAGCGACGGCACCGATCGCCTCGACATAGGCGCCGTTCACCTGCCATGCCGCCACCGGCTGGACCGGATGATCACGGGCCAGCGACCAGAAGCCGGTCGGATCATTGTGCCGCCCACCATAGGCCAGCGCGAATTCCAGATCGATTCCGCCACCGCGCCGGATCTCCTCGCCCGAGTGGTATACGCCCTTTTGGTGCAGCGCGAAATCGCCCGGCCCGACCACCACCGCCTGATCGCCGACAAAATGCACGCGGTGTGTCTGCCAGCTGTAGAGGATAGTGTCGGTCTGATTGATATGCCGATGTGTGCGCACCCCGTTGCCAAAGCGGATCGCGCGGATTTCGCCGCTCGGGAAAGTATAGACCTTCACTTGCAAGCGCGCCGCATCATAGGGGATTTCGGCCTTGCTGCCCGCCTCGGCATTGATGAAATTGCCCCAGCGCTCCCAAGCGTATACGGTCATCAGCGGGACGTCCTGATGCAGGATCACTGCCGGCGCCGATGACGCTGACAGTGCCGGTATAGGGGCCGGTTCGGACGGGCGCGCCGCGCTGCTGGCGATCAGGGCCAGAGCGGCGGCGGCCAGATGGCTGGTCGGTTTCATCGTGGCTGCCCTCGCTGCGGTGCGGCTATTTCAAGGTTTTGAGATAGGCGATGACGTTCTGCCGCGCCGCCCTTCGCGGCAGGCCGATAAAGCTCATTCTGGTGCCCTTGACCACAGCGGCGGGATCGGTCAGCCAGCGATCCAGCATCGCCTCGTTCCAGGTCAGCCCGGCCGCCTTCAGCTCGGGCGAATACGCAAATTTGCTGCGCCGCGTCGCCGCCTTGCTGCCATAGACGCCATAAAGATTGGGCCCCACCCCGTCTGGCCCGCCCTTCTCGGCCGTGTGACAGACGCGGCACTGGCCGAATTGCTGGGCCCCCATCACCGGGTCGCCGGCGGTCTGGGCGACGGCGGGGATGGCGAAACAGGCAAGCGCGGCGGCGGTTACAATACGCAGGATCATGATGCGGGCCTTTCAAGGGTCAATTGAGTTCGCGGACAACGCGGATCGTCGCGGCAAGCGGACGGCCCTCCCCCGGCTGTCCCCCACCGCGCGTTGCGGGGCGGGCCAGCCAGATGCGGCTGTGGAATGCGCCGCCCTTGGTTAACCGGTGCTGACAATCGCCGCCATTGGCCGCGGTTTGCGGTGAGCCATCGGCCGGGAGCCTGGCGTGGTCGGGCGCGGCGCAATCGCTGACCCATTCCCAGCCATTGCCCAGCATATCGTACAGGCCCCAGGGGTTGGGGTCATAGCTGCCGACCGGCTTGGTCCAGCTGCCATTGTCGGCGCAGAGCAGCTCGTCGGTCCACCCGTCCGAGCTTTTGATCGCAGCATAGGTGCCGGCGGTCATAATATTGGCCTTGTTGCAGATCGGGGTGACGCTGTCCCCCCAATAGCGGGTGGTGGTGGTGCCGGCGCGCGCGGCATATTCCCACTCGGCCTCGCTGGCGAGACGATAGGTGTGGCCGGTACTTTTGGTCAGCCATGCGGCATAGTCGCTGGCATCGACCACGCTCATGCAGACCACCGGATGCGCGTCGGTCTGGGCAATGCCGGGGTTCTGCCAGTTGACGACCTTGCCTTTGGTTCCCGCCCAGCTGTCATTGGCGGCGTTATAATCGGCGCATTCGGTGGGGATCGGGCGATTGGTTGCCTTGACGAAACGCGCGAACTGGCCGCGCGTAGTCTCGGTGGTGGCCATGGCGAAGGGCCTGGCGATGGTGATGTCGCGAACCGGGCCCTCATGCTCGCCAAAGGTTGCCGGCACCCCCTCGCGGGCCCGCTCTTCGGGGGTCGATCCCATCTTGAAGCGGCCCGCCGGGATCACCACCATTTTCTGGCAATCGGGGCAGTCCTGAAAGGTGTCGCCCGGCTGCTTGCCGGCGGCGGCATCCGGGCCGGTCGCCATGGCGGCGGCTGGCAGGGCGGCAAGACAGGCCAACAGGGCACAGATCATCAGACGCATGGCAAAATCCTCGATTAGTTCAGCGACCGCGCCACGCGGAAGCCGACAGCAAACATATGGAGATCGGCGGGGATCGGCGCGCCGCGCACCGCCGATCGGGTCAGCCAGAACGGCGTATGAAATGCGCCGCCCTTCAGATAATGCCGGGTGCAATCCCCCGTCATCCGGGCGCTGCCATTGGTGGGTGCGTGGGCATTATCCGGATTGTTGCAGTCCGCTGCCCATTCGAAGGCATTTCCCGCCATATCGTATAGCCCGAACGGGTTGGGCGGATAGGACGCGACCGGCACTGTGAAACTGCGCCGGTCGGCACAGACCAGGCGCCCCGCCAGGCTCTTGGGCCACCCCAGCGTGGCCACCGTCCCGGCCGAAAGCAGATTGGCGGCGGCACAGCCCGCTTCGGGGGCGGCGCCCCAATACCAGGCGGTTGTGGTCCCGCCCCGCGCGGCATATTCCCACTCAGCATCGCTGGGCAGACGGTAAGGCTTGCCGGTCTTCTGGGCCAGCCATGCGGCATAGGCGGCGGCGTCATCATAGCTGATGCAGACCGCCGGATGGCTGTCATCCTGAGCGAAGCCGGGCCGGCGCCAGGTGTAGCCCGGTTGCGGGCCCCAGGTGTCATGGTCCGGTTCATGGACGCCGCAGCTGGCCGGATCGGGGCGCCCGGTCGCGTCGACAAAGGCGCGATATTGGCCGCGTGTCACCTCGGTGCGGCCGATGGCATAGGGGCGGGCGAAATGGACGCGGTAGGTCGGGCCTTCGCGGTCACCGAACAGCGCGATGGCCCCGGAATCGGCGCGCTCCGCCGGGGTCGAGCCGAGCGTTGCGCTGCCCGACGGGATGATCGCCATGTCGGGGCATTCGGGGCATTCCCGAAACACCGAAGGCTTGGCCCGAAACACCGGAGGCTTGGCCGGCGCGGCATGCGCCCGCGCAAACGACACGGCACAGACCACCGACAGCCCTATCCAGCCAATGACCCGGCACCATTTCGTCCACGATTCTCGCATTGGCGCAGCATGGGTATGGTGCCGCGCCTTGCCCATAGCCGCTTCGCCTGTCCCCACTATGCGGTGACAGCGCGGCGGCGGCACGGCATCCCCGGCGCGGGGCGATAGAACGACGGGATGCACCCGATGAAATATGCGCCGACGATCTTACTGATGATGGCCCTACTGATGATGGCCCCACTGATGATGGCTTTGCCGGTGGCAGCATCGGCGCGGGCACATCATGCGGGTGAGATCTTCCGCGACGCGCGCTTTGCGCCGGCGATGGTGGTGGTGCCGGCAGGCCATATCCTTGAAGGCTCAACCGAAGCCGAAACCACGTCAGCGGCCCGCGCCCCCGCCCTCGCCGCCTTCGAGCATCCCCAGCGCGAGGTCAGTTTCTCGCGCCCCTTCGCCATCGGCAAATATCACGTCACCAAAGCGGAATTTGCCGTCTTCGCCCGGGCGACCAAACGCGCGATGGCCGGCTGCGTCGTCGCCATCCACGGGGCATGGAGCGATGGGCCGCAACCGGCTTACGATTACACCAATGCCGGGTTTCCCCAGCGCGGTGACGAGCCCGTGGTCTGCGTCAATTGGGACGACGCGCAGGCTTATGCCGCGTGGCTGTCGGCGAAAACCGGCGCGAAATATCGCCTGCCCAGCGAGGATGAATGGGAATATGCTGCGCGCGGCGGCACGCTGACCGCGCGTTGGTGGGGCGATGATGCGGGCTCGCTCTGTGCCCGGGTCAATGGCGGCGACCGGATGTTTGCCGCCGCCATGCCAAGCGACACATCGGCCAACACCACGTGTTCGGACGGGTTTGCGCAGACCAGCCCGGTCGGCCATTTCGCGCCCAATCCTTTCGGGCTGTACGATATGCTGGGCGACGCGTGGCAATGGATGGCGGATTGCTTCACCCCGGTCACCAGCGCCCCGGCGCCAGCCGGCGCATGCCGGGGACGGTCGATCCGGGGCGGGTCGTGGCACAATGGCCCTGCCAGCCTGCGCGCCGCCGCACGGATGAGCCTGCCCCCTACAATGCGCGCCAGCAGCCTGGGCTTTCGCGTGGTCCGCGAATTGCCCTGAAGGCTCACTGCCACCGCATAGTGGTGACGCGCCCCTTATGGCGTGCCCGGCCGACTGGCGGCGTTAGGTTCCGGTTTTGACTAGTGGTCCGATTCTGACATTCGATACCGCTTGAGGCCAAGCCGCGCTCGAATGTCCGAATCTTTTCGGACCACTAGAGAATTTTGATTCTAGTGGATTTTACGATTTTGACATTTGCAGACCCATCCCAACCGCCAGGGATGCAAATGTCAAAATAAATCCACTAGGGGCCAGTTTTGACCAGAGGATCGCGCATGACGAAGTTTCCGGCGTTCATGGTGTTTGCTCTGATCGGCAGCGGCCTGCAGGCGGCGCGCCCGGTAACCGCTCCCCCCGTCACCGCTCACTTATGCACTGCCCAGACCCGCGCCTGCCTCGAAAGGACAGCGCGCTCGTATATCGACGGCTTGCTGACGCATAACGGGAGCAAAGTCCCGCTGGCGCCCGACGCAAGGCGCACCGAGAATGCGCTGACCAATGCCAAGGGTGAGGAAATTCGCGAGAGCTTTGTACGCACCGATATGGTGGAGGGGGTCAAGGACATCCGGCTCTACACCGATGTTGCCAGGGGCGAGGTTGTCGCGTTCTTCCTGCTCGACGTCGATCTGAAGGCCAGCAATGGCGGCGGTCAGGCCACGACGCGGGCCGGCAACACCGAGTACAAGGTAGCGATCACCAAACCGGCCGGCACCTATACCGTGCATGAGGCCGAGCGGTTCAGCATCCGGCACGGATTGGTCAAACAGATCGAGATCATCGCGCACGTCGAGGATGGCAAGGGCCAGGGATCGGGCTGGCCGGTCGAGCGTGATGCCGCGGTCATGGCGGAAAAAGTCAAGGCGACAAAGCCATGAAGGGTGTGACACGCTGGCTCGGATCCGCAGGTGCCGCCGCATTGCTGGTGCAGCCGGCGCTGGCCGCCCGACTGACCCCGCCGATGCCCGACCCGCCGGGCGCCAGCAGACCGGCAGGCGATCCGGCGGCGGCCTGTACCGCTTTGAAAGGTGCCGATTTCTCGAATGTGAAGGATGCGCCATCGCTGATCGTGAGCGCGGCGGTGCGCCAGCCCGACAAGGACATGCCGCTGCTCTGCCTGGTCAATGGCCAGATTGCGCCGACCATCGGTTATCGGATGTGGTTGCCGCTGGTCAGCTGGAACGGCAAATTCGCCCAGACCGGATGCGGCGGGCGTTGCGGCGACATTCTGGATGACGGCTGCCAGATCGTGGTGGCGCGGGGTTATGCCTGTATCGCTGCCGATCTGGGCCACAAGGGCACATTTTACGACGATTTATGGGCCATCGACAATGTACCGGGCGACATCGATTTCGGCTTTCGCGCCACCCATGTCACCAACATCACCGGCAGGACGGTGACCGAAGCCTTCTATGGGCAAAAGCCGCGCTATACCTATTATTTCGGGGCATCCACCGGCGGCCGGCAGGGCCTGGTCGAGGCGCAGCGCTTCCCCGAGGATTTCGATGGCATCATCGCCGGGGAGCCGGCGATGGGCCCCCCCGGTGCATCGCATACCGAGGTTGGCCCGGCTCTGCGCGCCAGCGTTGCGGCGCTCAACCCCGGCGGCCGGCCGATCCTGACGCTGGCCGACATCAATCTGGTCCATAGTGCCGCGGTCGCGCGCTGTGACCGGGACGATAATGCCAGTGACGGCTTTATCTCGGACCCTCGCCACTGCGGTTTCAAGCCGGCGCAATTGCTGTGCAAGGGCGACAAGGCACCCACCTGCCTGACCGCCGATCAAGTGGCCGCGCTCGACCGGGTCTATGCCAATGGCGCGATGCCGGGGTCCGAAAAAGGCTGGGTCGGCGCCTATATCGGGGCCGATGGCGGACCAGGGCGCTATTTGTGGCACCTCAAGAACCCCTATCACTATCCCTATGCCTGGATATTCAACGACGCGACCAACCCCGACCTGCGGGCATTCAAGGCCAGGGGTGGCCGGCTGATCCTGTATCAGGGCTGGGCCGATGAGGCATGCTATCCCGGCAACCCGGCCGATTATTACGAGACGGTTGAGCGCCTGATGGGCGGACGGGCCGACACCCAGGACTTTTTCCGGCTGTATATGGTGCCCGGCGAAAGCCATATCCCGCAAGTGTCGGGCGGCGCCGAAACCGTCGATTACCTGAGCTATCTCGAAGCCTGGGTCGAACGCGGGCAGGCACCCGACATCCTGCTGGCGCAGAAAATGAAAGTGCTGGCGCGGTTTGCCGGGCCGGTGACCTATGCCTCCTATCTCACGCCCGATAATGTCGCGTTTTCGCGGCCATTGTACCCCTATCCGGTGCGGGCCCGCTATGCCGGCAAGGGCGATGTCGATGATGCCGCGAACTGGGGACCGGCGCCGGCGCGCTGAGCCACGGGTTCTTTCGCTATTGCCGAGGCTGTAAAGACAATGGCCCCGCTCCCGGTTTGGGAGCGGGGCCATTACCCTTTATACGCCCTGTCGATCAGAGGGCGGCGCTGACCCGGAGGCCGAAGGTGCGCGGCAGGGCATAGGCACCGAAGAAGCCGCTATACGACGACCGGATGCTATTGACCTGATTGATCCCGAAATCGGGGGCGACGTTGCCGGCCGGATAGGTTTTGTTATCGAACAGGTTGGTCACGAACGCCTCAATCCGGAAGCGATTGTCCTTTGCCCCGACCCGCAGATCCAGCGTGGCACGGCCCGGGATATACGACAAATTGGCGATATCCGCATATTGCTTGCCCCGGAACACATAGGCCGCATTGGCAAACGGCGACCAGTGATCGGAGGTATGCTCTTCGTAGGACAGCACTGCCGAGGCCGTCACGAGCGGCGCAAAGGGCAAGGCAAGGCCCCGGAAATTGCCGAAACCATAGGTCGCCAGCGTGCCCCCGGTGTTATCGATATAGGCCAGCCGCTTGGTATGGTTCCACGAAAAGGTGGTATCAAGCGAGATTTCGGGGGTGAAATTGTAGTCCCCCGTAAACTCGACACCATAGACCTGCGTTTTGCCGGTGTTGGTCACCGCGCTGACTGTGGTCTGGATCGGCACAATCTGGATAAGCGCCGCTTCGGTCACCTGCTGATTGTTGAGAATGCCGAAATAGGTGTTGACGTCAAAGTAACCCTTGCCGCCGGCAAGATAGCCCTTGAAACCCACTTCCCCGATACGCAGGCTCTCCTGCTTAAACGACGGGTTGGTAACCCCCAACGCCGACGTGATCTGCGCGGTGGTCGTCGCGTAATTGTTGCCACTGACCGTGTAGATCGGGTTGGTGGGATCGAAGAAGCTCAGCAAGCCGCCGTTGAAGCCGCCCGGACGGCCACCCTGCGACAGCGAGACATAGATCTTCTTGCTCCCGCCCACATCATAATCGGCCGACACACGCGGGTAGAATGCGTGGAACTTCTTGTCGAGGATCGGCGATGTGGTGATGACGTTCATGGTCGTCGCGGCCAGCGTTTGGGCGAAACGATCGTCGATCTGATACCGGCCCTCGGCGCTGAAGGTCAACTTGTTGTCCAGCGCTTTCAAATAGCCGCCAAGGAAGAACCCGAAGGTCGTTCCGCGATCATCGGTGATGTTGAAAACCCCGGGGCTGAACGTCTGCGCCGGCGTGTTCGATGTCGTGGAATTGACGGCGTTGGACAGGTTTCGTGCGGACACGTAATTGGCCCCGATGGTCCAGCTGAACACGCGCTTGGGATCGGAGCTGAGGCGCAATTCCTGGCTGAAATCGGTGGCCTTGTTGTCCAGACCGAAGAACAGCACGCTGACCGCCGATGTCGGCGTAACGGCCTGTGCCGCGCCGTCGACCGCCTGCACCACGGTATCGACGTGATAGCCGGTGATCGATTGCGCCTTCAGATAATCGCTGATCTCGAAATTGATCACCGCATGGCTGTTGAAGACATGCCGCTGGAGGCCGGCCTGATGCTTGAAGTGTTCGGCGGCGATGAACGGCGTGGTGTCGAACAGCGCGGTTGCCTGCTGGGCCGGGATGTCGGTCCGCGAATAGGCAATGGCGTTGCTGACCGCCGGTGCCGCGCCGCAGATGATGGCGCGATTGCCGCCGGGTGCGCAATTGTCGATAACGCCGAGGCTGAGCAGACTGCCCTGCGCCGCGGGCGTGCCGCTATAGGAGGCGTCGGGGAAGATGTTCACGGTTGCCGAGGGATTGTCCTCATCCTCGAAATAATTGCCGTAGACCTTCATCTCGAGATTGCTGGACGGGGTGAAGTCGAGCGTGCCCGACAGCGACCGCCGCTGCTGTCCGCCCAGCTTGGGGCCGGTGGGGTTATAGGCGTTGGTGATGAAACCGTTGTTCTTCTCGTAAAGTCCGGTCACCCGGAAGCCGAGCAGATCAGGAAGCAGCGGACCCGCGATGCTGGTTTCAAAACGGAAGGTGTTGCGCTGGGCCAGCTCGATATTCGTGTCGATGGCCAAGGTCTTGGGAATGGCCTTGGTGCGATAGGCAATCGCGCCGGTCATCGACGCGCGCCCGAAATAAACGCTTTGCGGACCGCGCAGCACTTCGACCGCGCCAATGTCGAGACCGGCCGGGATTTCGTTGCCGATCACCGCCGCACCATCCAGGAACATCGATCCCGCCTGGGTGACGCCGCCGCCGTTCTTCGACAGATACAGCCCGCGGAACACGATCGAGCGGTTGCCGCCGCGATCATTGCGCGAATTGCCCGGCGTAAAGCTGCTGAATTCCAGCCCCGGGGTAAAATTCGCCAGCTCGGTGGTGGAAGTGATGTTCAGCCGCTCCATCTTGGCAGCGCTGACCACGGTAATCGCCAGCGGCACATCGACGATGGATTCGGTACGACGCCGCGCGGTGACGGTGATCTCGCCCTTGTCGGGATCGGAAGCGGCCGGTGCAGCGGCGTCCGGGGCCGCCGCCTTCGCCACAGCCGCACCCGGCATGGCCACAAACATGATCAGCGCGGTTGCGCTGGATAGCGCGGTGAGATGTTGTTTACGCATAAAACCCCCATAAAGACCAAAACCCAGCGAGCGTGACCGACCTGCATAGGGTCAACCGTACTCTCGACTGCTCCTCTAACATTGCCGTCAAAGGATGTTTTGCAACAAGGATATCGGGGGACTCACCCATCTAGCGGGTAAATCCCGCCCCCTGCGCGCGATGCCAGCCGAAATTTGCCGTTTTATCGGAACAAATATGCGTAATATCAGATACCTAATTCCAATGGTGGGAGGCAATGCATTTTCCTCATAGGTGTTGTGCTCAAAGCGGCTACGCCCGCAGAACGGGTAAGCGCCCGCTGCACCGACGACACTTTGTGGCGCAGGCATCATGGTCGGTGCGAAAATATGCATCAATCGGGAGTACCATGCGATACCGCCAGCTCGGCCGCTCCGGTCTCACCGTTTCGGTGGTCGGTCTTGGTTGCAACAATTTCGGCGGCGCGCCGGTCAACGCGCCCAGCGGCACGGTCTATGGCCTGATGACGCTGGAGCAGGCCCGCGGCGTGATCGATGCCGCATTCGATGCGGGGATCACCTTCTTCGATACTGCCGATGTCTATGGCGGCGGCGGATCGGAAGAGCAGCTGGGTCAGATCCTGAAGGGGCGGCGGCACCAGGTGGTGATCGCGACCAAATGGGGATCGGGCATGGATGCTCGCCATGACATCGCCTGGGGGTCGCGTCGCTATATCCGTCAGGCTGTCGAGGCGAGCCTGAAGCGGCTCGGCAGCGACTATATCGATCTTTACCAGATGCACTGGCCCGATCCGCGCACGCCGATCGAGGAGACGCTGGCCGCGCTGGACGAGTTGGTGCGCGAGGGCAAGCTGCGCTATCTCGGCCATTCGCATTTTGGCGGCTGGGAAGTGGCCGATGCCGACTGGATCGCGCGGGTCGCCGGGACCGAGCGCTTTGTTTCGGCGCAGAACCATTATTCGCTGCTCGAACGCGGCGCCGAGGCAGAGTTGATCCCGGCTTGCGAGCGGTTCGGTGTGGGTCTGTTGCCCTATTTCCCGCTCGCCAATGGCTGGCTGACCGGGAAATATCGCCGCGACAGCCCCGCCCCGGCGGGCACCCGCATGGCGGGCCGCGTCATCGATGCGCGCACCTACGACATCATCGAGGCGCTCACCGCCTATGCGGCCGCGCGCGACCGGACGATGGTCGATATCGCGATAGGCGCGCTGCTGCATCAGCCGGCCGTCGCCTGCGTGATCGCTGGCGCGACCAAGCCCGGTCAGGCGACCGCCAATGCCGCAGCTGCCGACTGGATCGCAACGGCGGATGACATAGCCGAACTCGACGCACTGCTGGATGGCCACAGCCGGGTCCGGGCATGACAGGACCGGGCATGAGCGGGCCGCGCACGCAGGAATTTGCCCGCGCGTGGCGGGTGGTGCTGGCCAGCGCCTTCGGGGCGGGTACGGGCGCGGTGCCGCTTGCATTCTACAGCTTTGGCGCATTAATTGGCCCGCTGACCCGGGCATTTGGCTGGAGCCGTTCGGAAGTGACCGCGGCGCCGCTGTTCCTGACCATCGGCGGATTGATCGCGGGGGTTTTCGCAGGTGCGATGGCCGACCGGTTCGGCGCGCGCCGCGTGGTGATGTGGTCGCAGGCCGCGCTGGTGCTGGCATTCGCGGCGTTTGCGGCGCTGCCCCGATCGCTGCCCTTATTCTATCTGGGCTATACGCTGGTCGCCATTCTGGGCGCGGGCACGATGACGATGACCTGGAGCCGGGCGATCACCGGCTGGTTTGTTGCGGCGCGCGGGCTGGCGCTCGGCCTGTCGCTGGTGGGCACCGGGTTGATCGGTGCGGCGTTGCCCGCCTATGTCAATTGGCTGGTCGCGCATCACGGCTGGCAGGGGGCCTATCTGGGGCTGGCCGCGCTGCCGCTGGTGCTGGGCATGCCGCTGACCTTTCTGTTTTTCCGCGAACCCGAGGAGGCAGGGCGCGCGGATCTGGCCATCGCCGAGGATCACGCCGGCAGCTTCACCTTCGGCGAGGCGATCAAAACCGCCTGTTTCTGGCAGATGACGCTGTCCTTCTCGGTGGTCGCGGTCGCCATCGCCTCGATCATCGTCCATTGCGTGCCGCTGCTGACCGACCGGGGCATCGACGCGGCGACGGCGGCGGGCATCGCCGGGCTGATCGGCCTTGCGGTCACCGGAGGCCGGCTGGTCAGCGGTTTCCTGCTCGACCGGGTGCGCGGACCGCTGGTGGCATTTGGCATGTTCGGCCTGCCGGCGCTGGCCTGCCTGCTGCTGGCGGTTGCGGGGACCAATCTGCTGTTATGCGGGATCGCGGTGGTGCTGGTCGGCCTCGCCGGCGGGGCGGAGCATGACATTGCCGCCTATTTCTGCGCGCGCTATTTCGGACGGCGGCATTACGGCAAGATCTATGGGCTGTTGTACACGCTTTACGGCATTGGCAGCGGGGTCGGCCCGCTGATCGCCGGCAAGGTGGTGGAGGCTACCGGCGATTATCGCACCGCGCTGCACGGCGGATCGGCGTTGTTTGCGGTGGCGGCGGGGCTGATCCTGACTCTCAAGCCGCCGCCGCCACATCCAGCCGCCAGCTAAAATTCGGCCAGATGGCCGCGCAACGTCGTGGTGGTGTAATCGCGGCGCACCAGCCCGCGCTTTTGCAGCAGCGGCACCAACCCGTCGAGCACCTCCGCAATATAGCGCCGGGTCAGCGGCCTTGCATGCATCAGGAAACCGTCGCCGCCGATTTCGGCCATCGCCGCTTCCATCTGGTCGGCGACCTGTTCGGGCGTACCGATCAGCTTGAGTGAGGTCGTTTCCTGCTCGCACAATGCCTCGCGCAGGGTCTTGCCGCCTTTGGCCTTGGCCTTGATCGCGGCGACAAAGCCCTGAAAACCCTGGATCTCGGCAGGGTCTATATCGGGGAACGGCGCGTCGAGATCGAACTTGCCCCAATCCATCCCGGTGTGTAGCGTCAGCCGGCCCAGACGCTGCGCCAGGATCGTTGGGGTCATGCCGATGACCTCCTCATAGCGCGCCTGCGCCGCCTCTGCGGTATCGCCCAGCACCGGCGAGATCAGGTACATCACCTTGGCCGCATCGGGATCGCGGCCATGATTGACCATCCGCTCGCGGATATCATCGCGGAATTCCTTGAGCGCGGGCACGCTGTTGCGCCCGAAGGTCGAGCACAGGATGACGTCCGAATGCTTCGCCGCGAAATCGCGCCCAGCCGGTGACGACCCGGCCTGACAGATCGCGGGGCGTCCCTGCGGCGAACGGGTAACGTTGAGCGGACCGATCGAGCGGTGATACTTGCCCTCAAACTTGAACTCACGGAACTTGGTCGGATCGACATAGCGCCCGGTCTCGGCGCTCATCTCGAACGGCTCGTCCTGCCACGCATCCCACAATTGCTTGACCAGATCGAGCATCTCATCGGCGATGGCATAGCGCTCGTCGTGCGGTGGCTGCTTGTCCCGGCCAAACGCCTGCGCCGCCCAATCCTCGCTGGAGGTGACGACATTCCACCCGGCCCGCCCGCGTGAGACATGGTCGATCGACGCGATCTGGCGCGCCAGCAGGAACGGCGGATAGAATGAGCTGGAGAAGGTGCCGATCAGCCCCAACCGCTCGGTCGCTTGGCTCAGCACCGACATCACGATCATCGGATCGATGCGCGGTTCCAGATTCTGCTTGTCGTTGGTCAGCACGACATGGTCCTCGATCATGATGAAATCGAAACCGGCGCCTTCTAGCTGGCGCACCATGTCTTTCAGGAAATCGAGCGTCTGCCAGCGGTCGGGATAGATGTCATTGCCGGCCCAGCGGTCAGCGCCATTGGCGGTCCAGCCATGCGCGCGGGGATTGGTGAACCAGGCGAGGTGAAACATGTCGGCTCCAATGCTTTGCGATGCCTTTGGCGATGGCGTGCCGGCGTGCCGCTCGGCAATACGCGAGTCCGTGCTACCCGGTATACGGGGATGGCGTCAGGACGGGTCGATCCCGCCCGATGCCCGGCGCATGATCGGCGAGTGAACCGCCCAGACCCTGCGCGATGACCGCATCCGAACGACGCCCGCCCGGCGCACGCGGGCGCATCGGCGTCATCCAGCCGGCGCCGGGCGTCATGCTGGAGTATGAATGGCCGCGGTGGCTACCGGCAGAGGTGCTGTTCCCGGTCGGCCGCATCCGCATGAGCGCCCCCACGGCGGCGGGATACGCCGAGATCGCCAGCAAGGCTCCCGACACCGCGCGCGATCTGGCCAGCGCCGGCGCGGGGGTTATCGCCTATGCCTGCACCATCGGCAGCCTGTTTGCCGGCATCGCAGCAGAGGAGGCTCTGGTCGCCGCGCTGACCGCTGCATCGGGCCGACCGGCGATCAGCCTGGCCCGGACCTGCGCTGCGGCGCTGCGCCGGGTCGGGGCGACGCGGCTGGCGATTATGACGCCCTATACGCCCGAGGCCAATGGCTGGGTCGCGCGATATATCGAGGCGCGGGGCTTTGCGGTGGCGGGGTTCATTGCGACCCCGGTGTCGATCGTCACCGTCGGCGACCTGCCCCCCGCCGAGATCACGGCTCTGGCGGTCACCGGCCTTGCTGCGATGCCCAGCGCCGATGCGCTGTGGATCCCCTGTACCGCGATCCAGACGATGGCGGCAATCGCGGGGATCGAGGCCGCGACGGGCCTGCCCGTGATCAGCGGGACACAGGCGATGCTATGGGACGCGCTGCGCGTGCTGGGCATCGACGATCCGCTGCACGGCGCAGGGCGGCTGTGGGATTGACCGCAGCGGTTCAGAACGCTCTGGCATGCTGAAGCGCGGGCCGTGCGGTGCCAAATGTCGGGAAGGGGATCGTGGTTTCGTCGTCCATTTCCTCATGCGCACTGGCAGCGCGGCCGATATCGCCGGCCAGCGTGCGCAGGTGCGGCACATACTTGTCGATCACCATCGAGCTGCTCATCGCGCGGGTAATGAAGATCATCAGCAGGCTGGCGGCATATTTGCCATTGACGAAGATCGGGAAGGCGATGCTCTGCTCGGGATTGTTGAACGGCGGCGGCTGAAAGGCGAAGCCCTGCTCGACCACCGGCTCGATCAGCAGGTCGAGCGCGGTGCGGCTGGCGCGCTCGCGATTATAGGGGTCAGATGATTGCAGCAGCAGGTGGCGCATCACATTCTGCTCGGCTTCGGTCGAAAACGCATAGGCGACCAGCCCGCTCGATGAATTGAGGATCGGGGTCTCGGCACCGACGCGGCGGCGGTTAAGCCACAGCGACGTCGTGGAATCGGTGGTCGAGCGCAGCACCATATGGTCGCTCGACGGCGCCGCGATGGCCAGCGGCCAGCCGATCTTCTCGGTCAGGCGCAGCAGCATCTGGCCCGCCGATTGCACCACCCAGCAATCCTGGGAAAATCCGCCCGACAGCCCGCAGACCTTGGGGCTCAGGCGATAACGCTTGTCGTCGGGCACGCGCTGGACATAGCCTTCGGCGAGCAGGGTCAGCATGATCCGCTCCGCCGTGGTTCGCGGCAGGTCGAGGTGCCGCGCCAGTTCGGTGATCGAGACATGCTCGGTCTGGTTGAGCAGCGAGAGCACCTTCAGCCCCCGTTTGAGCGACCGCAATTCCTGATCCGCCTTCATGCAGCTGTCTCCCCAAAACCAATCGACCCATCGCAACCTGTCTGCGCCGGGGAGAGGCTATCAGAGCGTCGCCAAGCGACAAGCGTCCCGGCACCGAATACCGGGTAGTATGAGTTTTACTCAACGCATGCCGAAATCCTTGCGGTGATGTCATAATGGTAACAGCCTCCGTGTGGCAGCGTAGAGGATGGCGTTACGTGATGAACCAGATGGGCATGCGCGCACCTTATCCCCCAGCCTGGCGGGCGTGGTCGCTGGTCGCGGTTCTGGTCGCGGCTTACGCTGTGTCCTTTGTCGACCGGCAGATTCTGGGTCTGTTGGTCCAGGATCTGCGCCGCGATCTGGTCATCAGCGATTCGCAGATCGGGTTGCTGCAAGGGCCGGCGTTCGGTCTGTTCTATGCGGTGATGGGCCTGCCGTTCGGGTGGCTGGCCGACCGTGTGCATCGCCCCCGGCTGATCGCGGCGGGGTTGATCCTGTGGACGCTGATGACGCTGCTGGGCGGAATGTCCAGCAGCTTTGCGATGTTGTTCCTGACGCGGATCGGGGTGGGCGTGGGCGAGGCAGCGCTGGTGCCGGCGGCGGTCACCCTGCTTGCCGACAGTTTTGCGCCAACCCGGCGCGCCTTGCCGCTTGCGGTGTTCACGGCGGGCATTTCGGTTGGGGCGGGGCTGGCGCTGATTCTGGGCGGAGGACTGATCGCTTTCGCGCGGGACGGAGTGGCCGGCCTGCCGCTGATCGGTGGCTGGCTGGCGCATCGCGCGGCGTGGCAGGTGGTGCTGATCCTTGCCGGGCTGGCCGGGGTGCCCATCGCGGCAGTGATCGCGGCGATCCCGGACCGGACAAGGGGCAGCCAACCGGTATTCGGCGCGGCGCCCGAACCGCTGATCGCGCATCTGCGCCACCATCGCGCATTATTCGTCCCGCTGCTCGCTGGAACGTCGTTGCTGTACCTGTTTGCCAACGCTTTTTCGAGCTGGATGCCGGCGCTGTTCATACGCGGCTTTGGCTGGGCACAGGCCACCGTCGGCTTGCGGCTTGGGGTGCTGATCCTGATCGGCGCGTTGGCCGGCAATTTGCTGAGCGGCGGCATCGCGGCGCGGCTGACCCGGCACGGGCGGGCCAATGGCGCACTGTTGGTGATGATCGGCGGGGCGACGCTGCTGGCACCGCTGGCGGTGATCGGCCCGCTGGCGCGCGATCCATTGACGGCCCAAATCGCGGTGCTGCTGATCTATTTTGCCATCGCGCTGTGCTTTGGCGTTGCGACGGCGGCGGTGGTCGCGGTCACCCCGGCACCGCTGCGCGGGCGGATGGTGGCGCTGTATCTGATGCTGGGCAATCTGATCGGGCTGGGGTTTGGTCCGTTGGGAGTGGGATTGATCCTCCAGCATGTGTTGCGCGACGAGTCGGCGGTTGGGCTAGCGCTGGCGCTGATCGCGGCACCCAGCGTGCTGATCGGCACCGGGTTGCTGTACCGCGCGCGCGCTGCCTATGCCGCAAGGGCCGGATAATGCCCGCCACGCGGGCAAGGCTGCGGCGCATCGACCGCGTGCGCCCATGCCCGCTAAGGGGAGGTGATGCTGCGCTGTTTCGCTCTTGCCCTGTTGTCCCTCCTGCTCGCCGGTTGCGCAACCATGCGCCAACCGCCCGCCGACACCCCGGCGATGGTCCGCATCGCGCCGGGCCGGTTCGTAGCGGGCAGCGACCGGGCCGAGACCGATGCCGTCCATTACCCCGCCATCAACGCCGCGCGCGAACAGCCGGCCCGCATGGTTGTGGTCGAACGCGCCTTCGCCATCGGCCGCACCGAAGTGACACGCGGCCAGTTCGCGCGCTTCGCCGCAGCGACCGGGTGGAAGCCTGACGGGCCGTGCAGTTTCCAGGTCGACGGCCCGCCGGTGCACTGGGCCATGGATCTGGCGCATGATTGGCAGCATCCGGGCTTTGCCCAGACCGATGCGCATCCGGTGGTCTGCGTCAATCTTGCCGACGCCGAGGCCTATGCCGTGTGGCTCAGCAAGCGGACCGCGCGGCATTTTCGCCTACCTTCGGGCACCGAGTGGGAATATGCCGCGCGTGCCGGAACTGTCACGCCGGTCTATTGGGGCGGCGCGGTGCCGACCGATGCCTGCGCCTATGCCAATGTGCTGGATGTCAGCGATATACGCGCGCATCTGGGCGGCAAAGCCGACCCGGCGCTGACCTTTCCCTGCGATGACCGCTATCCCGAGACCGCGCCGGTGGCCTCTTTCAAGCCCAATGCTTGGGGGCTGTATGACATGATCGGCAATGTCTGGGAGATGACGCTGGACTGTCTCAACCCGGCGCAGACCGACGCCCCCCGCGACACCGCGCCGCGCCTGACCGGGGATTGCCGCTCGCATATCGATCGCGGTGCGTCATGGGACAATACGCGCAAATATGTACGCGCCGCGGCCCAGCATCCCGATCTGGTCGGCGCGCGCACGGCAGTGCTTGGCTTTCGGCTGGTCGAGGACCTGGCTTCGTCGCCCTAGAACTTGGCGAAGGAGCCCCCAAACTCGATCGCGGGGAACACCTCGTTCAGATATTTTCGGTCGAGCGCATTGTTGGCAAAGACGGCAAGTGTCCAGCGGTCCGTCGCCACCGCCACCCACAGGTCGAGCACGCCGAACGCCTCGCGCCGGGTGATGGCATAATTGGCGATGCCCACGAATGCCGGCACGGCCAGAGTGGGGGATGCGCCCGATTGCGCGGCAGACCGGATGGCGGGGGGCCGCCGACAATCCGCCACCCTCATAACCGGTTCGGGCTATATATTGTATACACAAAAACCGTCGAGCGTTGCCTTGCGTGCCTCAGAACCGGCGATATTCAGCGGGCCTGGGCCACCCCGACGCCACAAATTGTGCGCGAATCATGCATCACCCGACGGGGCGCTTCTGCTCGCTGCGATAGACGTGCAGTGCGCGGCGGATATGCGCCGTCATCACCGCGCTGGCCCATTCGGCGTCACGCTGGGCCAGCGCGGTGGTCAGTTCGATGTGCTCCGCCAAGCTGCGCGCCAACTGTTCGCCGTCATAGCGCATCGCGGTGTGATGCACGATCGGCTGGAGCACCAGCCGGTTGAGCATCTTGGCCAGTTGATGCGAGGCGGCAGCCTGGATGACCAGCCCGTGAAACTCCGCATTCATCGCCAAAAAGGTGTCGACATCCGGGCTGGCGCGGTCGATCGCTTTGGCGATAATGGTCGAATTCGCCTGCATCGCGCCCAGAATACCCGGCGTGACCCGTTCAGCCGCGCGCGCCGCCGCATACCCTTCAAGCATCGTGCGCAGGGTAAACAGCTCGTCGATATCGGCTGCGGACCACTTGCTGACGAAGGACCGCTGGCTGTCGCTGCGCTGGATGAACATCTCCGCCTCCAGCCGGTGCATTGCATCGCGGACCGGGGTACGCGACACACCGCAATGGTCGGCCAGATCCTCCTCCTTGACCTGCGCCCCGGGGGCCAGCACGCCGGTCAGGATCATCTGACGGATCCGGGCATAGGCAAGATCGCTGGCCCTGGACATTTCGCGCTCCTGATCCCCGCGCCTGATCGTCGGATTTGGCGGCCGCCGCCAGCTTGCCTGCCGGAGCAAATGGATACAAGAGCGCGATGCACGATCACGCCATTCGTCCGCTCACGCGATAAATCCCGCTTGCAAAATGTATACATTGGATCTTAGGGGCAAGGTGCCCGGCGCAATGGCGGGCACCGGGCGGAGAGCGTGGCATGGCCGGCACAATCGAGATCGTCGAAGTGGGACCGCGCGACGGTTTGCAGAACGAGGCGCTGCTGGTGTCCACCGCCGATAAGGTGGCGCTGGTCGCCCATGCGGTTGCCGCCGGGGCGCGGCGGATCGAGGTGGCCAGCTTCGTCAACCCCGCCCGCGTGCCGCAAATGGCCGATGCCGAAGCGGTGGTCGCCGCGCTACCGTTCGATGGCCCCACCTATATCGGCCTGGTGCTCAACCGGCGCGGGGCGCTGCGGGCGCTGGCGACCAGAGTGCACCAGCTGGGCGCGGTCTGCGTCGCGACCGACAGTTTCGCGATGCGCAACCAAGGTCAGCTCAGCGACGAATCGCTGGACATCGCGATCGGGGTCGTCGGCCTCGCCCATGCGGGCGGGCGCAGCGGCCAGATCACCATCGCCGCCGCCTTCGGCTGTCCGTTCGAGGGGGAGGTTGATCCGGCCCGCGTCGTCGCGATGGCCCGGCGCGCTGCGGCCAGCGGTGCCGTCGAAGTGACGCTGGCCGACACTATCGGGGTCGCGGTGCCGGCCGAGGTCAGGGCGCTGGTCCATGCGGTGCGCGCCGCCATCGCGCCGCTGCCGGTGCGGGTCCACCTGCACAACACCCGTAACACCGGCATGGCCAATGTCTGGGCGGCGGTGGAAGCGGGGGCGACGACCATCGATGCCGCAATCGGGGGTCTTGGCGGATGCCCGTTCGCGCCGGGTGCCGCCGGCAATGTCGCGACCGAGGATGTGGTCTACCTGCTGGAACGGTCGGACATCCGCACCGGGCTCGATCTGGATACGCTGATCGGCGGGGCGGGGTGGCTGAGCGGGGTGATGGGCCGCGCGCTGCCGGGGATGGTCTCCAAGGCCGGGCGGTTTCCAGCTGCACCGACCAACGTGGCCGGTTTGGCATGAGCTGTCGTCCGGGCATCGATGTGCGCTGCAACCTCCCCGATCTACTTCTGCCAAAGCCGGCATCGGTGCGCTTCTCCCTGACCCGCGATCCGGCGCTGGTCGGCAAGGCGGTGGCGCAGGGGCTGGTCACGGTTGCGGGCTCGCGGCGTTACGGGGTGGTGATCGCCAATGGCATCGTCGATCAACCGGCGACAGCTGCGCCGAGAACCGCCATGCGGTCGGCCCGGCCCAGGACGCTGGCCTTGTTCGATCGCGCCTCGTTCGATCGCCGCGGCGAGATCGACGTGCTGCCCGCCGATTATCTGACCGAAACCGGGCTGCCGGCGCCGCGCCAGCGGTTATGGGCGCATGCCGCCACAGTCACATGTCAGGAGATGCGCAATGCAGACCAATGAGGGCGCGCTTAGTGAAGGCGCGCTCAATGAAGGCGCACTCAGGGACATCAGGGTGATCGAGCTGGGCCAGCTGATCGCCGGGCCGTTCTGCGGGCAATTGCTGGGCGATATGGGCGCCGATGTGATCAAGGTGGAGCCGCCCGGCGCCGGCGACCCGATGCGGGCCTGGGGGCGCGGCGAGCATCAGTTGTGGTGGGAAGTGGTGGCGCGCAACAAGCGTTCGGTCTCGGCCAATCTGCGCGTGGCGGCGGGGCAGGATCTGGTGCGCCGGCTGGTCGTCGATGCCGATATCCTGATCGAGAATTTCAAGCCGGGCACGATGGAGAAATGGAACCTCGGCCCCGATGTGCTGCATGCGATCAATCCGCGGCTGATCATTGTGCGGGTCTCGGGCTATGGCCAGACCGGGCCCTATGCGTCGCGCGCCGGCTTTGGCGGGATTGGCGAGGCAATGGGCGGGTGGCGCTATATCGTCGGCGATCCCGACCGCCCACCCAGCCGGATGGGTCTGTCGATCGGGGACAGTCTGGCGGCGACCTATGGCTGTATGGGCGCGCTGGCGGCGCTCCATGCGCGCGAGCGTACCGGGGTCGGACAGGTGATCGACAGCGCGCTGTACGAGGCGGTGTTGCAAATTACCGAAAGCCTGATCCCCGAATATGCCACCTCGGGCTATATTCGTGAGCGTTCGGGCTCGGCGCTGCCCGGGATTGCGCCGTCCAACGTCTATCGCTGTTCGGATGGCGAGTTTCTGATCGGCGCCAATCAGGATGCGGTGTTCGCGCGGCTGTGCACCGCGATGGGTCAGCCGGGGTTGGCCACCGATCCGCGCTATGCCGATCATATCGCGCGCGGCGTGCGGCAGCAGGAGCTCGACGCGCTGATCGAACGCTGGACCAGCCAGCATACAATTGCCGAGGTCGAGCGGCTGATGGTCGCGCATAGCGTGCCGGCGGGCGTGATGTATCGCGCGCCAGAGATGCTGGAGGATCCGCATTTTGCTGCGCGCGATGCGATAGTGACGATGGATCACCCCCGTTGGGGCACGCTGAAAATGCAGAACAGCTTTCCCAAGCTGTCCGCAACGCCCAGCACGGTGCGGTCGGTTGCGCCGCAGGTGGTCGGTCAGGACAATGCCGAGGTCTATGGCGCGCTCGGCCTGTCGCCGGGCGATCTGGCCGCGCTGAAGGCGCAGGGCGCGATCTGATCGCGGCGGGGCAGGCGTTTGGCGGCCGAATCGCGCCTGGCGCTGCTGCTGAGCGACATCGTGTGCCCTATCTGACGCCGGGTTCGTCGCGGTATGCACCGGTTTTCGCCGATGCGCTGGTGTCAGCGCGCGCTTGGCCGGGTTCGCGCGGGCGCGAGGCAGACCAGCGGTTTTTCCAATGTGGTGTATCAGCCGGGCGGTACCGATCGCAGGCTGTTTTACCGGAAAGTGCCGGCGCTGGGACGCGTTTCGGCGGGGCGGCTCAAGCAGTGGCGGGGGCGGCGATTTCCCGCCGACGCCGCAGGCCGATCAGACAGTGGTGACCAGGCAATATGCCTCGACGTTTTTCGTACCTCGCTGGCTGCAAATTTGCACGCGATGCGGATCGACACCGGGGTGACCAACAGCATTTCGACCTCGGGCGATGTGCAGGCGAGCACCCGGGATGCGATGCGGCCCGCCTTCACACCTTTTGTGGTGCGGGGAGGGATGCGCAGACCGTGACCCGCGCCCGCACGCGGACCATCTGTTCGATATGCCGACCCAATGCGGCGGAGGGGCCGGCGCGGCGGAGATTGCTGGATTGGCTCAGTTGGGGGCGCGGGGCAGGCGCGGTAAAGCTGGCGGCCTATGACGTTCAGTGAGGCGAGGCATCCCAGGTTCGCTGAATATGCGATGGCACGCGTGGCCCGTGGTAGCCGCATTTTGGCGGCATCGGGCGTGCACATGGCGCGAAAACATGGCCAGGGACATCACCGGCACGACCGACCCATACGGTACGACGCATAGGCGCTGTGGCGATGGAGCATCGCGCCAATAGTGGGAACCGGTTTTTGGCAAACAGCGACGCGACAACAAACAGCCAGAGCGGGCGACTGCGCCAGATTTAACGCAGCCTGCTTTAGCTGCGCGCTACTCCCTCACCGGTCGGGTCGGCCAGCCCGGCGCAGCGTTCGATACGGCCAGTCTTGATCAGCCCGGCGCAACTCCCGCGTCAGTCTTTCGCTATGACCGGCCGCAGGTCATGTCGCCGAAGCGGGTCGCGGCGAGGGGCCGACCGCGTGATCGCAGACATGGGCCAGAGCAAATTGGCGGGCCCGCAACGCGGCGGCTGGCGGTAATCGCGCCAGCTCGGTGGCTTGGCCATTGTCGAATTGCGGCAGCGGCGCGACAGATGGGAGCGGCGACCATCGGCCATGGCGGCGCGCTGGGCCAGGCGTCGGGCAGATCAGATCGCGTGCGTGCGCAGCTCCGGCACTCCTCGCCGGCATCGCCGGAATCGCCGGTACGCTCACCGCAGGCGAAATCTGGCGCTGCGCCCTGGGCGGGTGGCGCGATAATCCCGACGACCCGGCTCACCAGCTCGCCGGGCGTGGCTGGCTGCAGAGCACATTACGCGTAGCGCGATAAGGCGCGAGCCCACCGTCATCGGCGCCGTCACGCAGGGTAAGCATCAACACCGGCACCTTGAACAGCTTCGCTTTGCGGTGCAATTCGCGCAATATGTCACCACCGCCAATCCCGGGCATATCATCAGCGAGGATCAACAGGTCGGACGGGCGAAAACACACCGCCGCCAGCGCCTCGCGTCCGTCGCGGCAATGTCCCACGACATAGGCGCATGGACCAGCGCACCGCAGACCGCAGCGCAGAAAGCTCCGTCGCCATCGGCAAGGAGGATGCGTTTCATGCGGGGAGACTCGGCGGCATTGCTTCAACCGCGCAGATCTACCCCAAAATCCGACCAATTTCCTACTAGTGGTTCGTTTCCGACATTTGGTCCCCTATCCCCACAACGCGCGTCTATAATGTTGGAAACATAAGGGCCACTAGCAAACTTATGATTCTAGTGGATTTTACGATTTTGACATTTGCAGATGCATCCCAACCGCCAGGGGATGCAAATGTCAAAAGCAATCCACTAGCGCGCGCGGAGGCGGAAATCCTCTACCGGCACGCCCCCGATCAGATGTTCCTGGATAATCCGCTCCAGCACCGGCTCGGTGCAGCTATGATACCACACGCCCTCTGGCCAGACCACCGCGATCGGGCCGGCGAAGCAGACCTTGAGACAATCGGCCTTGCTGCGGTGGATGCCGGCGCCCCCCGACCCCGATGGCCCGGTCAGCCCCAATTGCTTGAGCCGGCGCTTGAGGTAGTTCCAGGCCGGTGCGCCGACATCGCGCGTACAGCACTCACCCTTCTGCGGCTCGGCACAAAGCAGGATGTGGCGCCGGATGCCGCCGCCTCCGGGCGTCTCGCCCACTTTGGCCAGCGCATCGGCGGCGAGCGCAATTGCGGCGGGGGCAATGTCGGCAGATGTGGTCATCGCAGCATCCATGGCTTCACGCTTTCGATAAAGGCCGCAGGCAGCGGCACCGGCGTGCCGTCCGCCACGCAGACCATAGCCGAGGTCGCGAAACCCAACACCCGTTCGTCCTGAATCAACAGCTGGCAGATGCGAAAGCTGCTCCGCCCCAGTTCCAGCGCGCCGACATACACCGCGATCGGCGCCGGATAATAGGCCTGTGCCAGATATTCGATGCCAAAGCTGACCATCATCGCGCTGCGCCCGGTCAGCGCCTGGGCATAGCCGCTGGCGTGGTGAAAGCGCACGCGGGCGTCCTCGCACATCGCGGCCAGCGCGACATTGTTGATGTGCCGGTCGACGTCCATATCGGCAAAGCGCGTGGCGATGTCGCAGTGGAACGGATAGCGCGCGGGGTTCAGCAGGGTGGGGTCGGGCTTTGGCATCGCAGGGCAGGCTTGGGCCTCAGCCCCGCTTGCCGACGATACGCGCGATTTCCGCAGCGACCAGGCGCTCGACCATTGGCGGCAGATTGCGATCGAGCCATTCGCTCAGCGCAGGGCGCAGCATGTCGCGCACCATCCCCTCCAGCGAAGTCTCGCCCGAGCGCACGATCTGGGGTGCGGCGCGCGGTTCGGCCAGCATGGCCAGCGCGGCCAGCGATTCGCGCATCGCGGCGCGCGATCCGTCGGTGACCAGCGGTTCTGGAGCAGACGCAGGTTCGGCAGCGACAGGATCGAGGAATTGCTGGGCATCGGCAAGGTCGAGAACATCATCGGCGCCGCCGGCCGGGGCGGCCAGGTTAATGCCGCGCGTCTCCCGCCCGCGCCGTTGTTCGGCGGAGAGCGCGCGATTGTCGCGTGCGATGACTTTCTTGATCGACTCGAGGATATCCTCAACCGAATTGTCGCCCGCCTGGCTCATCTGGAGTCCCCCATCACACCTGCATGCGCGCGATTCGCGTTGGCGATGCTCACCGCTTCGGAATTTCGCTGCCTTGCGCCGGCGTGTCAACCGTTCGCGTGGCCTGTGCCCTGGGCTTGGGGTCGCTGCCCCAATCCCAGATGTTGCCCCGCACCGCGCGGTAATGCACCTCTGGATCATACAGCGGCCCGCCGTCGAGCCCCAGATCGCGCGCTTCGGCCTTGCCCATCGCGGCCAGCAGGCTGAACCCCGCGACATAGGCGTTGCGCCGGGCAGTGACCAATTGCACCTCGGCGCTGACGAATTCCTGCTCGGCGTTGAGGATGTCGAGGACGGTGCGGTTGCCCACGCTGTTCTCGGCTTTGACCCCCTCCAGGCTGAGCTGGGACGCGTCGAGCGCGGTTTGCGTCGCAGCGATGATCGCGTTGGCCGAGGACCAGGCAGCATAGGAGGCGCGGACCTGCGCGATCACCGCCCGCTCGGCGCCGATCTCATTGTCGAGCGCGCTGCCCTCGCGGGCCTGCGCCTGACGGACCTGCGCTGCCGGGCGCCCGCCCTGAAACAGTGGGATGGTGGCGCGGATGCCGACATCAGCGCTGTTGGAGATCTGGGGCAGCGGTCCGGTGACGCCGAGTGAGGGGGCCGCGACCAGTGAGCCAAGGTAATCCGAGCGGCCGCCATCGGCAAACAGGCTGAGCTTGGGCAGGCGCGATGCCTCGGCGGTGGAGACGTCGAAACGCGCCGCCTTGCTGCGTTCATGCGCGGCGATCAGGTCGGGGTTGTTGTCCAGCGCGATGGCGACCGCGGCATCCGGGCTCTCGGGCAGGCCGGGCAGCGGCGGCGGTGGCTGGAGATCGACCGGCGCGGTGCCGACCAGTTGGATGTAATGTTCGCGCGCAGTGATCAGATTGGACTGAGCGGTCAGCAATTGCCCCTTGGCGACAGCCAACCGCGATTGCGATTGCGCGACATCGGTGCGGGTCAGGCTGCCGATCTTGAAGCGGTCGGTGGTGGATTGCACATCCCCGTCGAGCGAATCGGTGTTGGCGCGGTTAAGGCGCACCACCGCCTCGTCCAGAATAACGTCCATATAGGCGGCGACCACCGACGAAAATACGCCGCTCTCGCTACCGCGCAGCCCGGCCTGACCGGCGCGAACGCGAATCTCGGCGGCCTTCACCGCATTGCGCACCGCGCCGCCCGAATAGATCGGTACGCTGAGCGACGAATTCAGCGATAGCAGACGGGCGGGCGCGACGGTGTTGAGCTGGCTCTGCGCGAGGAACTCTTCCTCCTGCACCGCGCCGGTGAGCGACGGTAGCCCGTCGGCGCGGGCCAGCGGCACGCCTTCGTCGGTGGCGCGCTGATCGTCGCGCGCGGCGGCCAGCGTGGGGTTGGTGTGATAGGCGGCGATTAACGCGCCGCGCAGATCATCGGCCTGCGCCGGCCCGGATGCGGCCAATCCCGATCCGGCCAGCGCGAGAAACCCGGCAATCCCCCCCCGCAAAGCCATCCTCAGAAGCTCCAGCCCCCGGTCGCGGCGAACTCGGGCAGCACCGGCATGCCGATCTCGGCCAGCGGCAGCAGCGCGATATGCCCCGCGGCCATCCGCCCTGCGGCCAGCTGCGTCACGCCGCGCGTGGCAAGGCCGGTGATCAGGCGCCCATCCTCGGCCAGCGCGCCCGCAAGGCCTGCCGGCAATTGTTCCGCCGCGCCATCGATCAGGATCAGCGTATAGGGCCCGCCGCCGAGAGGCCCGGTCGCCTCGGCGGCGTCGATCACCGTCAAGCTGTCCACCAGCGGTCGCAGCAGTTCGGCGAGATAGCTGCTGCCCCCGCTGATCACCAGCGCGCGGTCGGCCAGGCTCGGCGCCGCCTCACCCAGCATCCGCGCATGGACCAGTGGTGCCGCCAGCCAGCGCCCGCCACCCAGCGGGATCGCGCGGTCGATATAGGCACCGCCGCGTGCCGCCTCGGGCACGAAATCCTCCCGCGCAAGACGCGCCATCGCGGCCAGCACGAATGGTTGGTTGACGCCGCTGGTGCGCAGCTGGCTGTCGATCATGGCCCGGCGCGCCGGCGAGATACCGCGCGCCGACAAAATGGTCGAATCGGTGGTCATCGTCATGCTGTTTCCCTCATGGCCAGCCCGCGCTGTGCTACCCGTATTGCATGGCTAACACAGCTGTGCAACGGCCCAGCCCCAATCCGCGCCGGCCATAGGCTATCCATTGCCTCCAAGCCAAGCGCTTTGCGTTTTGACGTAGGCGCCGCGCCGCGCCTATGATGAGGGCCGCAAAACTGAAAGACAGGAATATTCTGGCATGGCCGAGATGGTGACGATCCGCGAAAGCGATTTGATCGAGAGCATCGCCGACGCGTTGCAGTTCATCAGCTTTTATCACCCGATGGATTACATTCGCGCGCTGGGCGTCGCCTATGACGCCGAGCAGGGCCCCGCCGCCAAGGATGCCATCGCCCAGATCCTGACCAACAGCCGGATGTGCGCCGAGGGGCACCGTCCGATCTGTCAGGATACCGGCATCGTCAATATCTTCGTCAAATGGGGGCAGGAATGCCGGCTCGATTCGGCGATGAGCCTGCAACAGGTAGTCGATGCGGGGGTACGCAAAGGCTATCTCAACCCCGAGAACAAGCTGCGCGCGTCGATCCTGACTGACCCGGCGTTTACCCGGCGCAACACCAGGGACAACACGCCCTGTGTGCTGCATGTCGAGATGGTGCCCGGCAACACGGTCGGCATCGATGTCGCGGCCAAGGGCGGCGGCAGCGAGAACAAGAGCAAGTTCAAGATGATGAACCCCAGCGATTCGATCGTCGACTGGGTGTTGGAGATGCTACCCCAGATGGGCGCCGGCTGGTGCCCGCCGGGTATGCTGGGCATCGGCATCGGCGGCACGGCGGAGCATTGCATGCTGCTGGCCAAGCAAAGCCTGATGGAGCCGATCGACATGGGCCAGCTGAAGGCGCGAGGGCCCCAGACCGATATCGAGGCGCTGCGCATCGAGATTTTCGACAAGGTGAACGCGCTGGGGATCGGCGCGCAGGGGCTGGGCGGGCTGTCCACCATCCTCGACGTCAAGATCGCCGACTGGCCGTGCCACGCCGCGGGCAAGCCGGTGGCGATGATCCCCAATTGCGCCGCGACCCGCCACGCGCATTTCACGCTGGACGGTTCGGGCCCGGTGTATCTGGAGACGCCGAAGCTCGATCAATGGCCCGATGTGCATTGGGTGCCCGACGCGGCGGCGAAAAAGGTGGATCTCGACACGCTGACCCCCGCCATCGTGCAAAGCTGGAAACAGGGCGACCGGCTGTTGCTCTCCGGCAAGATGCTGACCGGGCGCGATGCGGCGCATAAGCGGATCCAGGACATGCTGGCCAAGGGCGAGGCGCTGCCGGTCGAATTTGCGGGCCGCGCGATCTATTACGTCGGGCCGGTCGATCCGGTGCTGGGCGAGGTGATGGGGCCGGCCGGGCCGACCACTGCCACGCGGATGGACAAGTTTACCGACATGATGCTGGGCCTCGGCCTGCTGGCGATGATCGGCAAGGCCGAGCGCGGGCAGGGCGCGGTGGCCGAGATCGCGGCGCATAAGGTTGCCTATCTGATGGCGGTGGGCGGCGCCGCCTATCTGGTGGCGCGCGCGATCCGCGAGGCGCGGGTCGTCGGCTTCGAGGATCTGGGCATGGAGGCAATCTATGAATTCACCGTCGAGGATATGCCGGTGACGGTGGCGGTGGATTCGGAAGGGAACAATGTCCACAAACTGGCCCCGGCCGAATGGAAGGCGAAGATCGCGCGCGAGGGGTTGCTGCCAGCAGGCTGATGGCGATCCTGATCATCTTCGTGCTCGGCATCGCCAATTTCGCAATGCACAAGGCGGTGCTGGAAAGCGGGCACCTTCGGCTTGGACAATTGCCGTGGTTCGTGCATTTGCTGGGCGGGCAGTTCAGCATGGTGGTGGAATTCGTGATGCTGCTGGGCTCGATGCTGATGGCGGCGGCGGGTTCGACCGGCTGGGTATGGAGCTATCTGCTGTATAGCGCGGGCAATGCGGCGGCGGCGTGGATGATCCTGGGCGGGCGGGCGTGATGGCAGAGGAAGGCGCACCGCTCACCCTGTTCCATGTCAGCGACCTGCATTTCGGGGCTGAGGATCGCGCCGCGCTGGACTGGTTTGCGGCGGCGGTAGCATCCGAACGCCCCGATGGGGTGATCTGCACCGGCGACCTGACGATGCGCGGCACTGCGCGCGAATTTGCCGCCGCCGGGGCGTGGCTGCGCGCGCTTCCCGTGCCTTTGGCGGTCGAGCCGGGCAACCACGATCTGCCCTATTACTGGGAGATGCCGGCGCGGCTGCGGCATCCGTTCGCGCGGTATCACGCGATGGTGGCCACGCTGCCGGCGGCGGATGCCGATCCAAGGCTGACCCTGGTCTCGCTGCGCACCGTCGTGCCGGCGCAGTGGCGGCTGGACTGGTCAAAGGGCAGCGTGCAGCCGGGGGCGTTAGCGGCGGCGATCGCGCAATTGGCGGATGCGCCTCCGGCCACGCTGCGGTTGGTGCTGTGCCATCAGCCGCTGGTCGATGCCGACACGCATGGCAAGGGCTCCACCCGCGGCGGCAAGGCGGCACTTGCGGCGCTGGCGAGCGCGGGAGCGGATGCGGTGCTGTCGGGCCATGTCCATGATCCGTTCGACCTGACGATCCCGGCCGGCGGGCGTAGCATGCGGATTATCGGTGCGGGTACCCTGTCGGAGCGGCTGCGGGCAACCCGGCCCAGCTATAACCGGCTGGAATGGACGCGCGCGGCGGGGCTCAGCGTTACAGTGCGGGCGATGGCTTAAGCCCGCGCTGGCCGCGTGATCGGGCATCACCGACGCTGTTTGTTGTCGCATCGCGATTATCCAAAAACCGCTTCCCACCTTTTTGGCGCGATGCTCTATCGCAACCAGGGGACCATCCGCTGCAGCACGCGGTCTTTGAGCACCGCATAATGCACCAGCCCCGCCAACCCATGCCCCGCCGTCACGATCAGCAGTGCATTGGCGGCCAGACGGTGCAGGCCGACTACCCGATTGGCCAGCGCATGCCGGGCATCGGGCAAATAGGCGCCGTATTTGGGGATGTGGAACAGGCCGAAAATATCGTCGCCCCGCAGCCAGGTGTTGAACACGCCCAACCCCAGCACCGCCGCCAGCAACAGATATAACGCAAGATGGACCAGCGCCGCAGCCCGGTCCCACCATGTCGGCGCGGTCTGCACGAAGCGTACGCCGCTGCCCCTGCGCCACATGATGCGCCAGATCAGCGCCGTGAGCAGCAGCAGCCCGACCACAATATGCAGCGAGCGCGCATCGACGCGCAGCGGTCCCTTGGGGAACCAGTCTATCGCATGCGCGCCAAGCCACTGGGCCAGCACCCCCGCCGCCACGACCCAATGCAGCGCGATCGTGGTACGGTCATACCGACCCGGTTCGAGGCCGCTCATCGCGGCGAGTCCGCCGCCCACAGCACCGATGCGCGGAACAGCGCCAGCCCCTCGGGCCGCAGCGCCTCGAAGCAATCCTGCCATACGAACATGCTGACGCGTCGGGCGGGGGCCAGGAATTCGCCGTTCATCGTCGCGCCGGTCTCATAGCCGAACACCGCCGCCTTGTCGGGATAGCCGCGAACCACCGCGATGGTCACCGCGCCCAGCCCCGGCTTGCCCCAATTCATCTTGTAATGCTCATCCGTCAGCACGTTCTGGAGCCCCGCTGAAAGCCCCGCCGCCAGCGGATGCGGCGCGTTGACCACATAGACGAAGCGTTGATTGTCATCGGTGCCGTAATCGGTCCCATTGCGCAGGCCGGACATCTCCAGCTCGCCCAGAAGGTCATTCTCCATCGTGACCAGCGGGATCGGGGTGGAGCGGTATTTGGTGCCGACCTCCAGTGCGTCGACCGATTCCGAGATCACGATCAACTGCTGGCCGTCGGTTGCGCTGTCGGGTGCATGTTCGCCGGCGCGGCGGACGCGAAAGCCCAGCGACTGCAAATAGGCCACCGCCTTGTCGTCATTGCGCCGCCAGGTTTCGAGCTGCGCCACGCGCTTGGGATCGAGCGGGACGGCCAGCCGCGCCGCCTCCAGCTTGGTCTCATTCTCGACATAAAGCACCGATTTGCCGCGCGCCGCCGCCGGATCGACGCCCGCCGCATGCGCTGCCGCCCCGCCAGTCACCAGCATGGCCGCGATGCCGCAGCGCAGTATCAATCCGATCATATCAGCTCCCAACCTGTGTTTTCCCGAGGCGAAGTTCGACGACTGCCGGCAGGAACAGCAGCACCAGCGGCGCGCCGATCACCAGCCCGAAGATGATTGCGGTCGCCAGCGGCTGTTGCAGTCCCGCCCCACGCGACAGGCCCAGTGCCAGTGGCGCCAGTGTCAGGATTGCGATCAACGCCGACATCAGGATCGGCCGCATCCGCCCCAGCCCTGCCACCAGCGCGGCATCCTGACGCACATTGTCCGATTCCAGGGTCGATTCCAGCTCGAACAGATAGAATATCGCCAGCTCCGCGATCATCCCGGCCACCATGGTCAGCCCCATCATCGCCGAGATATTGAGCTCAATCCCGGTGACCCACAGCCCGATCATCACCGCGCAGGCCGACAGCAGCACGGTGCCGATCACCCCCAGGGTATAGCGCCAATTGTTGAACAGGATGGTCAGCAGCAGCGCGGTGAGCATGATCGCGGCGATGAACACCCGCGCCAGATCGACGAAGCTGGCCTGCTGCACCGCATAGAGCCCGCCGTACTCCACCCGCACGCTGGCCGGCAGGCCGAGCCCGGCCACCGCCGCCTTCACATCGACCATCGCCGAGCCGAGATCGCGCCCCTCCAGCCGCGCCGTTACCGCGACGAAGGGGGCAAGGTCCTCGCGGGTCAATTGCCGCTGGCCGCCGACGATGGAGACCTTGGCGATTTGCCGTACCGCGACGCTGTGGCCATCGGCGGCGCGCAGGATCATGTTGCCGATCTGGTCCGAGCGCTGGCGGAGCGATTGCGGCGCGCGCACCCTGACCGCGATGACCTGCTCGCCCAACTGGAAGCTGGTGGCTACGGTGCCGCCGATCTGGGTGTCAAGCTGACGCGCCACACCGTCGGGGTCCAGCCCCTGCATCTCGGCGCCGGCGCGGTCGACCTTGACGATAATCGCATCGCCCGCAACGCGCAGTCCGTCATGGATTTCGACGACGCCATCGACCTTGGCAATGCGGGCGGCGACGGCCTGCGCGCTATCCGCCAATTGTTTGGGATCGTCGCTGAACAGCTTGATCTCGACCGGCTGGGGCACGTTGGTCAGATCGCCGATCAGGTCCTCCATCAATTGCGCGGTTTCCACGTCGATGCCGGGGACCTGCGCGGCGATGCGGTCGCGCAGGTCCTTCATCACCTCGTCGATGTCGCGGCGGCTGCCGTCCTTGAGCCGGATGAAGAAATCGCCCTCGTCCGCCTCGGTGATGCCGCCGCCCAATTGCGCGCCGGTGCGGCGGGAATAGCTGGCAACCTCGGGCGTGGCCTTGATCAGCGCCTCGACCTGACGCAGGATGTGGTCGGTGTCGGACAGGGCAGCGCCCGATTTGGCCTTGTAGTCAAGGATGAAGCCGCCCTCATCCATCGCCGGCATAAAGCCCGACGGCACCCTTCCATACCCGACCACGCCCAGCGCCCCGATCACCAGCGATACCACCAGCACGAAACCCAGCGGGGCTCTCGCGATGCGGCTGGTGGCACCGACATAGCGCCGGTTCAGCCACGCCATCGCGCCATTCGCCCTCTCGGCAGCATGCGCGTCGGCCAGCGTCAGCCAATGCGCCGCGACCAGCGGGATCACCACCCGGCTATACAGCAGCGACACCGTCAGCGCGGCCACCATCGTCACCGCCAGCGATTTGAAGAATCCCCCGATCACACCCGAGATAAACGCCAGCGGCACGAACACCACGATGGTTGCCAGCGTGCTGCCCAGCAGCGGCCGCGCCATTTCGGCGGCGGAGGCCAGCACCGAAGCCGGGCTGGCGGGGGCGTGGGCATCGCTGTCCGTCTGGCTCTGCCCCACCATGCGCCGCATGATGTGTTCGAGCATCACCACCGCATCGTCGACCACCAGGCCGACCGCTGCGGCCATCCCGCCCAGCGTCATCATGTTGAACGACAGGCCGAACATATACAGGCCAAGGCAGGTTGCGGCCAGCACGGCGGGCAAGGTCAGCCCGGTGATCAGCATCAGCCGCCATGAGCGCAGAAAGAAGAACAGCACCACGCCGGCCAGCACCGCGCCCAGCAGGATCGCGTCACGCACCGCTGCCGCCGCGCCATTGACCAGCTCGGACTGGTCATAAAACGGGGTAACCGTGATGTCGGCGGGCAGGCTTTCGGCCTTCAGCGTCGCGTCGATCGCCTTGACGATTGCCACGGTATCGCCGCGCAACGACTGGCGCAGGTTGACCAGCACCGCGTCGGTGCCGTTGGAGGTGACGCGGGTCCATTGCGGCGCCGCGCCGGGCGTGATGGTAGCGATCTGGCCCAGCGTGACGACGCCTGTTCCGGCCTTTATCGGGGTCGCGGCGATGTCGGCGATATTGGCCAGCCGATTGTCGACCAGCGCCAGATACAGCCGGTGCCGGTCCTCGATCTTGCCGACCCCCTGCACCGAATTGGCCGAGGTCAGCGCGGTCACCACATCGCTCATCCCCAGACCCAGCGCCGCGAGCCGGCCGGGATCGACCTCCACCGACACTTCGCGCGGGGCACCGCCGAGGATGTCCACGCCCGCGATTCCCGGCACCGTGCTCAGCACCGGGCGCAGTCGCAACTCGGCAAATTGGCGCAGCGCCTGCGGGTCGCGGGTCTTGGAGGTCAGCGCCAGACCGAGCACGGGGAAGATCGTCGGGTCCGACCGGCGCACTGTAAAGCGCGTCCCCGGCGGCAGATCGGGCAGGCTGGTCGCCAGCGTGCCCTGCGTCGCCAGCAGCGCGGAGACCATATCCTCGCCCCACGGAAAGCTGAGCGACGCCTCGGCGCTGCCCCGGCTGGTGGTGGTGCGGATATGCGACACATCGGGCACGCCGCGCAGCGCGATCTCCAGCGGGCGCGTGATCTGCGCCGCCATCTGCGCCGGATCGCGGTCGCCCGCGTCGATCGACACGGTGATGCGCGGGTAGTCGATCGTCGGGAACAGCCCGACAGGCAAGCTGATCGCCGCGATCAATCCGCCGATGGTCAGCATCGCCAGCCCCAGCCAGATCGCCTGCGCATACCGTGCCAGAAGCCCGGTCATTCCTTTTCGGCCTTGGCGGCGGGGGCTGGGCCGGTGCGGACCTTCATGCCATCCTCCAGCGCGGTGCCGCCCGAAGTCACCACATGGTCACCTGCCGCGATGCCCGAAAGGACCAGGACCTTGTCGTCGCTCTGCGCGCCCAATTTGACCTCATGCTTGTGCGCCGCGCCACCGGTGACGATGAACACATAAGGCTGGCCGCCATCGTCCTGCACTGCCGCGTAGGGGATGGTGACCCCCGCCGCGCCGCCCGACAATTGCAGGCTGGCCTTCAGCGGCTCGCCCAGCGACCAGCCGGTGGCCGCGGGCACATTGGCGAACACCGCGCCCAGCCGTGTGGCCGGATCGACGACATGCGAGACCCCGCTGACCGCGACGCCCAGAGGCGCTCCGCCGGACATAGCTTCGACACGGATCACCGCGCCCGGCCCCATCTGGCGCAGCGTCGCGGGGTCGATGCCGAAGCGCGCGCGCATGGCTCCGCCCGCTGCGATGCGCGCGATGGGCGCGCCCGCCGCGACCAGATCGCCGGGTTTCACCAGCACGCTGTCCACCACGCCCGACCCTGGCGCATGGAGCGCGAGGGCCCCGGCGCGGCGCGACAGACTGTTGCTGGTGGCATCGGCAGAGGCGGCGGTGGCGTGGGTGGCCTCGACCTCGGCGTTGCTCATCAGGCCATCGGCGCGCAAACGTTGCGCGCGGGCATAGGCATTGTCGGCCGCCACCGTGTCGCTGCCCGATTTGGCGCGGTCGAGCGCGCTTTGCGGGCTGGCCGACAGGCGCACCACCAGGGTGCCCGGCCCGACGCTGGTACCCGGCGGGGCATCGATGCTGGAGACGATCGCCTCGGTCGGGGCCGACAGCGTGCGTTCGGAGCCTGGCCCCGGCTCGACCACGCCGTAAAGCACGACGCTGGCGCCCAGCCGGCCTGCCTGCGCGGTGGCAAGTTCGACGCGCGCGACCGGCTCGGGCGGCTTGTCGGCGGGGCCGGAGGAGCAGGCGGCCAATGCCAGCGGGGTTAGCAGGGCCAGACCCCTATTCGCCCAGATTTGCACACCGTGACGGAGCCAATCTTGGCCGAGTGCAAGCAACGAGGAGCGGCGCGATGCGGCGCATCGTGCGCGACAACAGGCGCCGCACCCGGCCAAAATTGGCCCGCCCCGCAGGGGTTGCCCTTGGCAGCCCGCCGGACAGCGTTGCGTCTCTTGCACCGGATAACCGCCCCGCGCTGCGAGACGCTCCTTGCCGGCAAGCTGCCCAGGGCAATCACGGTGTGCAAATCTGGGCGAACAGGGGTCTATGCGTCGGATCATCCGTGGGTCCATGTCGATTGCGGCGCACCGGTGAGGAGTTCGAGCGCGATGAGCTGTTCGGAAACCGCCTGCCGCGCGGCGATCAGCGCGGCCTGTCGGTCGCGCAGGGTCTGTTGGGCCAGTGCGGCGGTGGCGGGGGCGAGGTCGCCCTGCGCCTCCGCCTTGGCCGCCCCCCGCGCATAGCGGGTCAGTGCGGGCAATTGCGCGGAAAGCTGATCTATCGAGGCCTGCGCAATCGCGATCCCCGCCACCGCCGCCGCAATGTCCGAGCGGGTCTGGAACAGGCGCGCATCGTAATCGGCCTTGAGGGAGGCGCGCGTCGCCTCGGCCAGCGCGATGCCGCCGCGATTGCGGTTCCACAGCGGCAGCGTGAAATTCACTGCCGTGCCGACCAGGGTGTTGCCAGTGCTGTCGCGGTTGCCGCCGACCGCCAACGTCAGCGTGGGGAATTGATCGAGCACCGCCTTGTGCACTGCGGCCTCCTGCGCGGCGTAACCCGCCCTAAGCGCCGCGAGATCGCTGCGCTGCGCCCGCGCCAGGTCGAACAGATGCGAGGGATCGAGCGCGGGTAGCGGCGTTTCTTCCACCGCCAACCGCAATCGCACATTCGGCGCCAGCCCCAACAGCCGCGCCAGCTCGGCGGAGGCAGCGATCAGCGCGGACTCATTGTTGCGCAATTTGTCGGCGGCATCGAGCGCGCCGAGCCGATTGACCTGCACCGCATCGCTGGCCAGATCACCGCGCAGCGCCGCGCGTAGACTGGCCGCGAGCAGCCGGTCCGAACTGTCCCGCGTGGCCCGGCCCAGCGCGACCTGACGCATCAGCGCGGTGACCCGGACCGCCTGAAGCCGCGCGGCGCCGGCGGTCTGCCATTCGGCCCAGGCGAGATCGAGCCGCACCTGATCGACCTGCGCGCGGGCCTGCGCTGCGACGACATGACGCTCCCGCAGCAAGGCGATGTCCTGCACCAGCTGACCGGCGATATTGTCCAACGTGTCGGGCCCGGTCAGCAGCCGGTCGTAAGACAGGTTGAGCGTCGGGTCGGGCAGCAGCTTGGCCGCGAAGGCCTGCGCTTCGGTGATCCGCGCCTTGGCCCGCATCGCCTTGAGGTCCGGGTTTTCCAGGACTGCGATCACCGCCACGGCATTGGCGTCGAGCGGTGCATTCAGGTCGATTGCCGTAGGGGCGAGGTAGGGCCGGTCGATCGCGCGAGCATCGGCGCTCAGCACCGCCGCCACCGGCGCATCCAGCGCGCCCGCGCCATCGGCCAGCGCGCCCGCGCCATCGGCCAGCGGGGCGGGGTGATAGGCGGCGCAACCCGCCAGCATGGCCAGCAGGACCGCCGGCCATGCCCGGATCCGGCGCGCCGCCGTCATCTCCGCCGTCCTCTCACGCACCACTGCTCACGAATCCCGATAGCGAAGCTGCACCAAACGCTATTTTGCCGGCGCGAACAAGGCAGCATAGCTGGGGATGCGCGCCTGCAACGCATCGCGCAGCAGGGTGCCGTCGTTGAAGAAGGCGCGTTCGTCCTTATGCACGTCGGGGCCGATCTTATAGGCCAGCACGAGCAAGCCGATGTTCGCGCCCGTCGCATCGCGCAGCGGGATCTGGAGCACGAATTTCGCTTTCGCATCATGCCGGTGCCAGCGCGGATCGACCGAGGATATGCCTTTGACGATAATGTCGACATCATCGGGATCGTCGGGGTTGCCGATGCGATCAGGATAGGAGCCGGCGAACATCGTGTAAACCTTGTCCATGCCGATGGGCACGCCGTGGAAGGTGACGCTCCACAATTCGGGGTGGGCGGCCATGATTTCGTCCGACAATTGCTGGGCATAGATGCGATAGGCCGGCGCGGTCCAGTTCTTCGCCTTTTCGGGCTCGGCATAGGCGGTGGCCGGCAGGCAGAACGCCATGGCTGCTGCGGCCAGCAGGAACGATTTGTTGAACACCTCTCAAACCCCTTATTATTATGCCGCATGATGCGGTGTGTTGCGCTTTAGGGTTGCAGCCTGAAGACAACCCAACCTTTGCCTGAATAACCTTTCAGCCAATCGCGCGTCATCCCAGCAGCTTGAGCAGCGAGAGCGCCGCGATCACCGTGGCGGCGCCGCCGATCCGAGTCGAAATCTGCGCAAAGGGCATCAGCGGCAGCCGGTCGCACGCGGTCAGGATTGCGACATCGCCGGTCCCGCCCTGGCTGGCGCGGCAGCCGGTGACGATTGCGGCCTCGATCGGATACATGCCCAGCCACCGCCCGACGATAAAGCCGGTACCCATCAACGCCGTCACCGTAGCGATAATCGTGATGACCATCGCGGGCGTGAAAGCGGCGATCAGCTTGTCCCACGGGGTCAGCGAAACACCAATGGCAAACAGCAGCGGATAGGTGACTGCGGTGGAGAAGAACTTGTAATAGGCAAACGCCCCCGCCTTCAGCACCGGGGAGACCAGCCGCCCCAGATTGAGCACGATCGCCAGCAGCAGCATCGTGATCGGCCCGGGGAACCCGAACACAGTCTGACCCAGCAGACCGATCAGATACAGTGTCACCGCCGTGACCCCCGCCGCCGCAACATCCGCTGGCCCGATGGGGGTCTGCGGCTGGGGCGACAACAGCCCGATATCGTCATGCTCATCGACCTGGAGCACGCCATTGCCGGTGAGATCGGGGCGCCGGCGCCCGATATGGTTGAGCACGCCCGAGCAGACGATCGCGGTCAGGCTGGCGAACATCACCGCTGGCAGCAACTTGGCGAGCAGCAGCCCCTGATCGGTATGCAGCATCCCGGCATAGCCGATTGACAGCGGGATCGCGCCCTCCCCTACCCCGCCGGCCAGCGCCGGGGCCAGCACGAAGAAGAACGTCTGATGCGCCCCCATGCCCAACGCCACGCCCATTGCCATGCCGACCGCCAGCGCCGCCGCAGTGCCCGCCACCATCGGCACGAACACCTTGAGAAAACCGCGCACCAGCACGCTGCGGTCCATGCTGAGCACCGAGCCGACGACGATGGCGGCGATATAGAGGAACAGGAACTGGCTGTCCTTGGTGAAGCTCTTGATCGTTTCGACCATAGGCCCCGGCAGCGCGTGGACATAGACCAGATAGGACGGGATGAAGGTTGCAAAGATCGCCGCCGCACCCAGATTGCGGATCACCGGGATGCGCTTGCCCAGCTCGGCACAGGCGAAGCCGCCCACCCCAAGAATGGCGATCATCAGCGAGATGTCGGTCGGCAATTTACCGCGCACAACAAACCCGCCGATCACCAGCAGCAACAGCGCGAACACCGGCCACGGGATCACCCCGATGCTGAACCGCGCCGGCGTTGCCCCCGCGCTGGTCGGCGCGGGGGCGGTATCGCACGGGTTGGTATTATCGCTCATCATCCTCAGAACCGCAGCCCGGCGGAGACATAGATCAGCCGCTGGATCGCGCCATAGGTGCTGACGTCAGTGTTGTTTTCAGCGCGCCAGGCGACCGCCCCGGCATTGGCCCCGGCGGCGGGGTTGATGTTGCTGGATACCGGCGGCGCCTGATTGAACAGGTTGTTGACGCCTACCGCCACGGTCAGCCCGCGCGCGCCGGGTTCAGCCGCGCTGCCCCAGCTGGCGCGAAGATCCCACGAGGAGAAGCTCTTGACCTTGCCGATGATATATTGCGGATTACCGGCGTTATACTGCGTGAAGAACCCCGCGCCGCCCGCGCCAATATCGTTTACCCCGCCGATATAGGTGTTGGCGATGCCCAGGCTCCACGCGTTCCAGCTCCAGTCGACACTGGTGTACATCCGCAGCCGTGGCAAGGTGCCCTGCGATCCGCCGCCCTGGGTGGTCGTGCCGGTGAAATCGTACAGCACCTGCGCCGGGTTGGTGCCCGATGCGGTGACCGGCAGCGCACGGTATTTGTAGCTGAGCAGCACCGCCGCCTGATTCATGAAGCTGATCGTGCCCATGTCATGCGTCTCATAGTCATAGGAGGTGGTGAAGTTCAGGCTCTTGATCCGCGTCTCGCCCAGATTGGTGAAGCGGTCGACGATATAGAGATTGCCGAAGGTGCTGGCCGATGTCGCGTTAGCCGGGTTGGTCAGATAGGTCGCCAGCGCGCCCGGTGTGGCAAACGAGGCATTGCTGGCGCCAGCCAATCCCGGGAAATTGCCCAGCGCGATATTGTTGTAGAACGGCGAGGCCGAGCCATTGGCATTGACGTCGATCAGGATGTTGTTGAAGCCGATGCCGCCCGGTGAGCCCTTGACGATGACGCTGTTATATTCGGCGTCGATCTTCAGATGCGGCACCGCATCGGGCTTGAACACCACGCCCAGCGTATAGGAATCGGCATGGGCCGGCTTGACGTTGGGGTTATTGCCGTCCTCGGCGTTGAACGTGTAGTTCAGCGAGCTGAGCCCCGAGGTTCCGATCGGCCCCTGCGAGGTGCGGAAGTTCAGCGGCCCTCCCAAGGCATAGAGCGACGGCGCGGTGAAGGATCGCGCGTAATCACCCCGGATGGTCAGCTGGCGCGCCACCGGCTGCCAGCGGAAGCCGACCTTGGGCACGGTGGAATCGCCCACCCCGCTGTAGTGTTCATGGCGCACGGCGGCGACGATGTCGAAATTGTAGAGCCCGGTGACATGCCGGTCGGCTCCCGTGATCGGCAGGCGCAGCTCAAGGAATTGCGCGGTGATCGTCCGGTGCGCGCTGAACGGGTCGACGTTGAGGCCGCCCTGCGTCAGACTTTGCGTTGCGGTTGCCGTGGTGCCGTCGACATGGACGTAATTGGTGGGATCGACGGTGCCGGACACCGCCTCGCGCCGCCACGACCCGCCGACCGCAAACTGGATCGCGCCGCCGGGCAGGTGGAACAGCGAGCCGACCACCTTGCCATCCACCGTGTCGAGCGCGCTGCGCCCGTGGATCAGCTCATTGGTCAGCACGTTCGCGAGGGCCGCCGGGCTGACCGCGCTGCCGACCGAGAACGGGTCGAGCGCGGGCTGGCAGATCAGTCCGCCCCCGGTCAGCGATGTCACCTGGCTGAAGCCGCCGCCCGCCGTGGCGACGCAGGCCGAATTGAACCCGCCTTTCACCGCCGCGATCGCATTGGGCTTGTAGATGATGTTGGCGACGGTCTGGTTGATGGTGTTTTCGCTGTGGGTATAGGCAAATTCCCAATTGCCGCCCCTGCCCAGCGCCGGAACCTGGCCCTTCAGCCCGATCGTGCCGCGAAACGAGTTCTCGCGGGTGGTATAGGTGGCGGGGTTACTGGTGCTGGCAAAGGTGACCGAGGTGTTGTTCGTGAACGGATTATACGGCGCGCCGGCGGGCACGGTAAGGCCCATCGTGACCGGCAGGAAGCGCGTGTAATTGTCGTTCTGGGCAAATTCGGCGTCGGCAAACAGGTCTATCGAGTGATCGTCGGACAGTTCGCTGGTCAGGCTTGCCGAAACCGCCTTCTGCTCCTGTTGCAGCAGAATGGTGTTGAAGCGCGACAGATCGTAAGTCCCGCCGATCCCGGTGCCGGGCGCGGTCGGGGTGGTGGCGCCATAGTTGACATATTGCGGATCGGCGGCGGCATTCGCATAGCCGCCATTCAGCGCCGGGCTGCTGATGCCGGGGGCCAGGCCGAAACTGCCGGTGGCGCCGGGCACGCCGGTGCCGGTGGAATAGAACGGCGAGGAGAACGCGCGCTGGTTCTGGTACAGCGGGTCGGATTTGGAATAGCTGGCCGAGAGCGTGAGATTTGTGCCTTTGAACGGGTTGAAACCATAGGTCATCCCGGCGCTGCGCTCATTATAACCATCGGCCCCGCCGTAACGCACATTGACTTGCGCGCCGGTCCAGTTGGACTTGAGGATGATATTGACCACGCCGCCGATCGCATCCGACCCATAGATCGCCGAGGCGCCATCGGTCAGCACCTCGATATGGTCTATGGCATCGGGCGGGATCTCGCTGACGTTGACGAAGACCTTGCCATTGACGCCCGAAATCGCGTCGGGCGCGATGCGGCGGCCATTGACCAGCACCAGCGTGTCGAGGTTGCGCAGCTGAATCGAGGAGCCGCCGGCGGTACGCTGATTGTTGTTGGTGGCGTTGCTGTTGCCGGTGCTGTTGCGCCCGCCGAACGCCGGGATTGCTTTGCGCAGGATTTCCAGCACATTGGTGCTGACCCCCGATTTGGCGATGGCCTCGGCATTGACGATGCTGACCGGCACCGCGATGGCGTCGGGTGCGGTCGGGATGGCGGAGCCGGTGACGATGATCGTGTTGGCATCGGGCGGCGTCTGATCCGGGGCGGCATAGGCGACGCCCGGCAACAGGGTTGCGGATGCCAGCGTCGCTGAAGTGAGCAGGGCGGCGCGCAAAGCGAAAGAATATTTGGTCATAGTCCCCTCCATTTGTGTTTTTGGTGGTATTATAGTCGTTTATCGGCGGCGTAATCGGGTTCCTAAGGCGTCGGCGCGTAGGTCAGCACGGCAAAAGAATTGTCGTAATAGGCGTTGGGATAGAAGGCGGATGGGCCGGTGTTTACCGGGCGGTCGCCGGCGACCACACCCTCGGCGGTAACGGTGAAGATGCGTTGGCGCAGCGCGTCGAAGGCGATGGTGCGCGCGCTGGGCCGGGTAGTGATCGCCTGTTCGATGCGATAGTGATCGGCGTCATCCTGATGGTAGATCACGATATTGGCCTCGATGCCATTGGTGGTGAGGATACGGTGACGCGCGGCATCATAGACCACGCCGTCATTGCCGTGCCCAAGGTCGGGGGTGGCAATGACATGGCCATCATCGGCATCCATCACCGCCAGCACCGGATGCGCACCCCGGCAGCCGAGGAACACCCGGCGGTGCGCTACGTCCATCGCCAGGCCGGTGGGCTGGATACAGCCGGTGGTGGGCCATTCCTGCGTAACGCTGCGGGTTTGGAGATCGATGGCGGCCAGCATGTTGCGGTCACGCTCGGCGACGAACAGGTGGCCCGCGCCATCGGTGGCCGAGGCCTCCAGCTTCTTACTGGCCATCGTAATCGTGCCGGTGATCTTGAGTGAGCGGGCATCGATCAGTGTGATTTTCTGGCTGTCGCCCGACATGAAGGCGATCTGGCCGGTGGCGGGATCATAGGTGCCCGAATCGGCATCTTCGGCGAACTTCACGCGGCGGATAGTGGCGAGGGTGGAGAGCTTGAACACCGTGGTCGAGCCATCTTCATTGGTGGTGAAGCCCCGGTTCAGCGCCGGAATGGCCAGCGCCGCGCCCGCGCCGTCGGTATCGGCCAGCTTGCGGACCAGCCGGTGGGCACGCGTGTCGAACGCCCACAGCCCGGCACCGCGCCGTCCGATCAGCAATATGCCGGTGGCGGGCAGATAGGCGAGGTAATCCCAATCGGGCGCCCTGCCGGCCAGCGTAACCGCCGATTGCAGCCGATAGAAGCCGGCCGGGATCGGCGCATCCTCGCCGGCCCGGGCCGGGGTCTGCACCATTGGCAGCGCCAGCAGGAGCGCCGCCGCAAGGAGCGTGCGCGCCGTCATTGGCCGGTCGAGATACGCAGGACCTGCGCCATGGTCTTGTTCTCGCCCGGCGACACCGCGACGAACAGTTCGTTCCGCTCGGGCACCAGAATGCCGGTCTTGGCGCCGGGCGCGGTGATCAGGCGGGGGAGTTCGACGAAATGGTCGGGCCCCTGCTCCTCGATGATCGAGATCCAGCCCTCGCCGCCCATCGCATAGGCGCGGTGGCGCGCCTCGTCCCAGACGATCTGATCGACCCGCAGCGGTGCGCCAAAGCTGGCCAGCGTGGCGCCGGTGCGCGAATCGAGCACCAGGATCATGCCCGGCTTGCGCGTTACCATGAACAGGCGGTGGTTGGCCTCGTCAAAGGCGAAGCAGCAGTTCTGCTCGGCGGCGGTGACCGGCCAGGTGGCCTTGACCTTCAGCGTCGCCTTGTCGACCACGGTGACGAGGTTTTTGTCGGTGACGTTGATGTAGAGGTTCGGCCCGTTCTGCTCGACCGCCATGGCCTCGACATGGTTGGCGTCGAAATGGAGCCGGCCATAATGCTTGCCGGTCTTGGGATCGACTTTCTCCACCCAGCTGTCGGGCATCGGCACGTCCTTGCCGCCGGTCACGATGTACAGGCGGTTGGCGGGCGCGTCATAGCCCACCGAATCGGCACCCTGCACCAGCTTGAGCTGGCCGATTGGGGCGTAAGTGTCCGAATTGAAGTAGCTCGACATGCCCTTGCCGGTGTCGGTGACCAGCAGCTTGTGGACATCGGGCATCAGGGTGATGCTGTGCGGCGTATCGATGGGCCCCTTGATGGACTTTAGCCGCGCGCCGGTGGTGAGGTCGAACACCTCCAGCGTGCCGTGATCTTCGGCGGCCATGAACAGCCGGTTGCCGGGGACATCGGCGGCGAAATGGTCGAAATCGCCTTCGTAGCCGGGGAGGTCGGTGTGGCCCACAATGCTCAGCGGGGAAGCCGGAGGCGTGGGTGCGGGCATGCCCGAGCCATCGCCGGGGCCGAGCAGCCGCGCCGCGCTGGTGCCCTCCGCCTCGAACGCTGCCAGAACGGCGTGCGCGCGGGTGCGCAAGGCCATCTTGTCGTCGCCGGCCTTGTACGGATAGACCGTGCCCAGCGCGCCGATGATCTTGCCCGAGGGATCGTGGATCGCCATCTCGTCCTCGAAACGGTCGCCGGTCTCGTTGATTTCCAGCCGTTCCTGCCCGGTGCGGATCACGCCGAGATCATCGTCGTCGGGCGCCTTGCCAATGCGGCCGATGGTGCAGCCCGAGATCGTCATCGCGGTGTCGGGGCCGGCGGCGGGGATGGTATGCGCGCACAGGATTACCAGCTCAGGGTGAGCATCGAACAGGCGATCGACCAGCACTTGGCTGAAATTGCCGGCGGGGGTGGCGGTGTCGAAGCGAAAGGCCTCGGTCAGGTTCTTCTGGTGTGAGATGCGCCGCGCCATCGCGTCGCGGATCGCGGTAGCCTCGATCAGCATCGCTGCCTTGTCGGCGCCGGGGTGATAGGCGAACACCGTGCCCAGCGCGCCCAGCAGCCGGTGCGAGGCGTCATAGAGCGGCAGTTCGACCTCATAATGGTCCCCGCCCTTGTTCACCGCCAGATTTGGCTTGCCGGTATTGATCACGCGCAGATCGTCGGGATCGGCGGGTTTGCCGATGCGGCCGATATTGCTGGCGATGATGACATTAGCGGAAGAGCCGGGGGCGGCGGTGCTGCCGGCCGGGATTGCATGCACCGCCATGATCACCACACCGGGATGCGCGGCCAGCGCGGCATCGACCAGATGCTGGGCATAGTTCGGGCCGGCGGGTGGGGGAGGAGCAACGGGGGCGGCGAACAGCGTGGTCGGTGACGCCAGTCCCACAGGGATCAGGCCCAAAGGAATCAGGCACCGGCACAACAAGCCCGCCAAAAGCGATTTTTGCAAGACACTCTCCCTGGAATTCAGATGTTATGCCGGATGGCTAGGCCCACCATCTGATGCCGTCCTGAATTTCGCCTGAAACAGAATTCAGGTTGGCGGCACTGTCTGTGCGAAAACCCTTGCTTTGTCCGCCGCGATGGCAAGGTTGCGGCGCGGGGAGATGCCATGAAGATATTGATCGTCGAGGATCAGGCGCGGCTGGCCGACATCCTGCGTCAGAGCCTGACCGAGAAAAGCTATACCGTCACCGTGGTCGGCACCTGCGCCGCCGCCAATGATGCCATCGCCGACACCGCCTTCGATGTGATCGTGCTTGATCTGGGTCTGCCCGATGGTGATGGGCTGGAGCTGCTGACGCAGTGGCGCCGCGCCGGCTTCAACGAGCCAGTGCTGATCCTCAACGCGCGCGACACGGTGGAGGACAGGATCATCGGGTTGGACGTCGGTGCCGATGATTATCTGCCCAAGCCGTTCAGCATGCAGGAACTGCTGGCGCATGTGCGCGCGCTGATCCGCCGACAATCGTCGGTCAAGCAGTCCCGATTGGAGCATAATGGCTTGAAGATGGACCTGCTGGGCCATGTCGTGCATCTGGACGGGCAGCCGATCGACCTGACCAGCCGCGAGTTCGCGCTGCTGGAGATATTCATGCAGAACCCGGGGCGAGTGCTGACCAGGACGCTGATTTCGGAGAAGATCTGGTCGTCGCATTACGACATCGATACCAATCTGCTCGACGTTTACATGAGCCGGCTGCGCATCAAGCTTGAGCATGACCGCAAGCCGCGCTTCAAGACGGTGCGCGGCATTGGGTATCAGATGGTATGAATTCGATCCGCTCGCGCCTGACGGTCTATTACGCCTGCGCCGCGACGGCGACCGCCGCACTGCTGTTTATCGCGGGCTATATCCTGTTGGAGACGCGGCTGATCGCCGGGCTGGACGCGCTGAACGCGGCGGAGTTTCACGAATTGCAGGGCCGGTTGGGCAGCGATTACGCGACTCTTAGCCCGAAATTGATCGATCTGCGCATCCGTGAGAGTTCCGAGGCGTCGTCAGCGCTGTTTTTCATCAATGTTGATGAGCCCAGGACCGGTATGGTGTTTTACTCGCGCAATCTGGCCGGGCGCCCGATCCCCGACGTAAAAGGCTCGCACACCTATAGCGCGGGCATACCGGGGATCGGCGAGTTGCGCGTCGGCGAATTTATCGAGCCGCCGTTCGACGTGACCATCGCCACCCCGATGACCCAGCTGCGCGCCGGGATGCACAGCTATACGCAGGTCTGCGCCGCGCTGCTGGCCGCGATGCTGATCGTCAGCATCGGCATCGGGCTGGGGATGAGCCGGATCATCCTGCGCCCGATCATCTTCATCCGCGAGACCGCCAGCCGCATCGGCTCGGACAATCTGGGCGAGCGTATTCCGATCGGATCGACCGATGATGAGCTGACCGATCTGGTGCGATTGCTCAACCGGATGTTCGACCGGCTGGAGACTGCGTTTTCGCAGATCAAGAAATTCTCGGCCGATGCCTCGCATGAACTGAAAACCCCGCTGACGCTGATCCGGCTGCATGGCGAGAAACTGCTGGAGGACCGGCGGTTGCAGGGAGACAGTATCGAGGCGGTGCTGGGGCAACTGGCCGAGGTGGCGCGGCTCGACCAGATCGTCGACGAGATGCTGTTTTTGTCGCGCGCCGAGGCTTCGTCGACCAAGCTGGACCTGCAACCCGAGGATTCGCGCGCTTTGATCGAGAGTTTTGCGCAGGATGCGGTGGTACTGGCCGAGGACTGCGAATGCTGCTTCGTGCTCGATCAGGTTAATCGCGGCATCGCTGCGTTCGAGGCGCGGTGGCTGCGGCAGGTATGGCTCAACCTGCTGACCAACGGGCTGCATGCCTCGCCGCCGGGAGGCACCGTGACGATGCGCAGCGAGTTTGCCGGCGGCACCTGGCAGGTCCAGTTCGAGGACGAAGGGCCGGGGATGCCCGAGGCGGAGCTGAGGCAGATGTTTGAACGGTTCGCGCAATTCGGCTCGCCTGAACACCGCGCCGGGGGCAGCGGCCTGGGCCTGGCCATATCCAAAAGCATCGTGGCGCTGCACAATGGCCAGATCCGCGCCGAGAATCGGCTGGACCGCAGCGGGTTGCGGGTGATCGTGACCCTGCCGAGCTATCCTTCGCCGAGCTATCCCTCGGCATAAGGCCGGTTACGCGATAGTGGCGATATATAGCGGGGTGAGGACGGTATTGGGCGCCTGTCCGCCAAAGCGCCCAACCACCAGCGCTTCGATGGCATCGAGCAGATCGGCGCGCTGCGGCGCGGGCAGCGCGCGGACATAGGAATAGCTGTCGTACAGCGCGCGCACCTGCGCGGCGGTCAACACCCGGTCCTCGCGGTAGATATGATGCTCAACCACGACGAAACCCGCCTCGTTCAGCGTGGCGTATTGGCGCGCGGTGTCGAGCGAGTAATGCCCGGCCATGCTGTCCGATGGGGGCAGGGCGATGCCCTCCAGCAGCGGTGTGATCGCATCGGCCAGCGGGTCGCCGACGCCGAAATTGCGATAGGAGTGCCACCACATCGCCCATACTCCGCCAGGGCGCAGCAGTGTTCTGACCCCCGCCAGCGCCGGCTGCGGCTGCATCCAGTGGAACGCAGCGGCGCAGACCGCGACATCGAAGCTGCCGGCAATATCGCCCTCGGGAAAAGCGGCAGTGATCAGGCTGAGCCGGGCATCGGGCAAACGCTGGCGGATGAAATCCACCAGCTCGGGCGAAGGTTCCACCGCCGTGACCGAGGCGATGTTCCGCGCCAGCAAAGCCTCGGTGACAAGGCCCGTGCCCGCGCCGATCTCGAGAATATCCGCGCGCGGCGCGGTGCGCGCCAACACCCGGTCGTACAAGGCAGCGGGATAACCGATGCGGCCGGCGTGATAGCCCGCCGCATCGGTCCCGAAAATTACCCGCCCCGTTTCCTTGAGCAGATGTGGCCCGGCAGGAGTGGGGACAGTCGTCAAGGTCAGAACTTCACCTTGACCGAGGCGTGCCACGTTCTGCCGATCACATCATAGGTTGCGGCATCGGTGCGCAGCTCCAGCGTGCCGATGAACGGCGGGGTCTTGTCGCCGATATTGTTGACCCCGACGCTGATCGTGAAATTGGGGTTGATCTTGTAATGCGCGTCCATGTCGAAATAGCTGACGGCCGGCACGTTGGACCCCGGGGCATCGAGGTTGGCCATGCCGCCGATATAGCGCCAATGGACCGAACCGGTAAAGCCGCCGATGCCATAGGTGATTGCGCTATTCGCTTTCCACTTGGGGTGCGAATAGAGATTCTCGCCATCGGTGGTGACCAGCGTATCGCTGATCCCGCCGGCATAGGCAGTGGCGTTGCCCAGCGCGTCCGTGACATTGTAACGGCCAAGGTACGAAATCACCGAGCCGACCTGTATCCGTCCCGAATTCGGTCCCATCCCGATCGCTTCGAGCGGGAAGCGGTAGTCGATCTGGGCATCGACGCCGGACAGCTTGATGCTGTTGTAATTGAATGTGCCCGAGGTCAGCAGCAGGATGTTGCCGCTGGCCGAATCGCGCTGAATACGCTGGCAGAACGGGCTGCTAGCCGCAAAACCGGGGTTGCCTGCCGCGCCATAGCAATCGGCGATGATCGAGCCCGAGGACAGGCTGGAAATGGCGCCGCTGATGTTGATATTGTAGTAATCGACCGAGATATTAAAGCCCCGGAACGGAGACAGCACCGCGCCCACGGTGAAGGTTTTGGCACGCTCGGGCTGAAGCAGGCTGTTGCCACCCGACTGGACCGGCACCGTCGGCGATCCCGAGAAGGTGGACGAGCCGGCCGGAGCGGCCTGCGCCGTGCACAACGTCTGCACCTGCGCCGCGTTGACGCCGGTACGATAGGAACTGTTGAAGCTGCACGGATCACCGCCGCCCAGCGCGGAATTGTTGACCGACAGCCCATTGTACAGATCGGACAGGCTGGGCGCGCGGATCGCTACCGAATAGCCGCCGCGGAACCGCAATTGGGTGATCGGCGCCCAGCTGAGATCGGCCTTGTACGTGCTCTTGGCCGAGAACGTGTCATATTTGGAATAGCGATAGCCAAGATCGACCGACAGCTCCTTCGCGAAGGATGCATCCTGCGCGAAGGGCAGCAGCAATTCGCCGAACACTTCCTTCACCGCCTGCGAACCCGCAGCCGGGGTCGCCAGACCATAGGACAGCGTGTCATTGGTGATGAAGGTCGAGTCGGGGTGATAATCGAAGCTCGTTTTGCGATAATCGGCGCCCAGCGCGAATTTGGCGTCGCCGCCGGGCAGCTTGAACAGCGGACCCTGGATCGATCCCTCGACATTCTTCGAGGTCATCTCGTTGGTTGAAAGGTCGGTGCGCCCGGCATAGGCAAGGCAGGCGGCGCTGACCGGGTTGGTGCCGAACGGGTTGTAGATACAGCCGCCGGGGCCGGTCGTCGCCGTCTCGGTCGCCAGCACATTGTTGATCGCGGCCAGGCTGATGTCGCCTGTGGCGACGCTGGTATAGCTGGCCCGGCCGAATGACGCATAGATGTCATAGGTCAGCGCGGTGCCGGGGATGTCGCCCTTGAAGCCGCCCAGCGCCTGCCAGACGTCATATTTGAAATTCTCGATCCGGTTGCCCCAGCCGAACAGGATCTTGGATTCCTTGACCTTCGCGGTGGGCGGCGCGACCCCGCCATAGGCCGAGTTGATCAGCGCCAGCAGGTTGGGGTTCGCCTGGACATAGGGGTTGCTGATCGGAATGGTCAGTTCGACCGGTGAGCCGGCGCTTTGTTTGGTGCTGCCCGGGCCGGTTTGATCCAGCGCCTTGGATTCGGAGAAATTGAACTGGGCATAGGCGGTGACGTGATCGCTCAGCTCGTAATCACCCTTGGTGAAGACGTTGTATTTGGTGAGCGGCACCTGGACCGCGAAGTAATTGCCGAGGATGACGCCGGCCTGCGTCCCCGCCGCGTTGAGCGCCGCGCCCAGCACCGCGCCGACGCCGCGATAATTCTCGGCCGGGTTCGATCCGGCGCGCGAAGTGAAGATCGTGCCATCGGTGTTGACCCCGATGTCACCCACCGAAGTCACCGGCGTATAGCCGGCATAGCCCGACAGAATGCCGTTGAGCACGCCGACGTTGGGGTTGTTGGAGCCATTGCCCCAGCCGCCGCTGAAGATCGAGCCTTCGGGCTGGCGCGCCAGGAAGCGCACCGAGGGCTGGGTGAAGAAGTCGCGCTGCGACCCGGCCACCGCCTGGCGGTTCGAATATTCGAAGGCCAGCATCATATGGCCTTTGCCGCCATCGAACTTGCCGCCCATGATCCCGCTGATCTGCGCGGTCTTGCCGTCGCCCCTGGTCGACGCGCCGTAATCGGCATTGAGCTCGATGCCGGAGAAGGTGTTCCTCAGCTTGAAATTGGCGACCCCGGCCACCGCATCCGAGCCATAGGTAGCGGACGCACCGCCGGTGATGATCTCGATACTGTCGACCAGCGCGGTGGGGATGGTGTTGAGGTCGATCGCGCCGTCCGGTGTGGACGGCATCAACCGGCGGCCATCCATCAGCACCAGCGAACGGTTGCGCCCAATGCCGCGCAGATCGCTGTAGGATGCGCCGCCGCCAAAGCCGACGCTGCCTTGCACGTCACCAACTTCGGCGGCACCTTGCGCGGCTTCGAACTGCGGCATTTCGCCGATTACGCGGTCGAGCGAAGGCTGGCCGGCGGCGGCGATGGCGGCGGCGCCGATGGTGGAGATCGGGCTTTCAGATTTGAAATCGGCCCGCGAAATGCGCGATCCCGTGACGATGATTGGCTCGGAAGGCTTTTCGGCGGAGGCTGCGGAAGGGTCAACGGTCTGGGCGAAGGCGTGGCTGGCCGGCAGGCCTGCGATGATGCTGGTAAGCAGCAACCGGGCGACAAAGCCCGAGCGGCCGTCGAACTTACGGGCGTTCGCGCCGCGCAATGCGCCGCTGAGTGATGATGGCATTGTGATCCTCCCCATGACGGCGCGTCAATGCGCTCCGTTTCCTGTTTCGAGAGGCGAAGTATGACCGGTTGGTAAATCGAAACTGAATTGCACCGGAATTTTATTGCGGTTCGGTGGCCAAAGGGCGGGGGCGCAATTCGCTGCGCATGATCTTTCCACTACCCGTTTTGGGCAAATCGGACATAATGGAGAACCGGTGTGGCGCTTTATAGGCGGCGAGCCGCGTCCGACACCACGCCTTCAGCTCTTCCGGACTGGCGGTGGCACCGGCATTGAACGATACAAAGGCCAGCACAGTCTCACCGCGATAGGCATCAGGCTCGCCCACCACCGCTGCTTCGCGCACGGCGGGATGCGCATAGAGCACGTCCTCCACCTCGCGCGGCCACACTTTGAAACCCGAAGCGATGATCACGTCCTTCTTGCGATCGATCAGATAATGCCAGCCGGCGGCATCGCGAAATCCGATGTCGCCGCTGTGCATCCAGCCGTCCGCCAGCGCCTCGGCGGTTTCCTCGGGTTTTTGCCAATAACCGGTCATGATCTGGGGGCCGCGCATCCTGAGTTCGCCGATTTCGCCAACGCCGAGCGGGCGGCGCTGTTCATCGACTATTTCGACCGCCATGCCCGGGATCGGCACCCCGATGGACAGCGCGCCGCTCTCCTTATCGACCGGAATCTCGCCTTCGGGCGGGGAAAACAGCGCGGGCGCAGCGGTTTCAGTCATGCCATAGGCGGTGCGGATCGCCTTGCCGAAACGCGCGGCGAAACGCGTGACTGTGCTGGGCGGGATCGGCGCACCGCCCGAGAACAGGTGTTCGAAGCTGGCGAAATCATCGGCGGTGACTTCGGGAGCCTGCATCAGCGCGATATAGGCGGTGATCGCGCCGATCATGAAGCTGGGCCGGTGCTCGCGCATCGCATCCAGCGCGACATCGGGAGCGAAGCGATAGGTCAGGACCGTCGGGCATGCCGCTGCGAAGCCGGCGCACATCTGGCACACGAAGCCGGTGATGTGGAACAGCGGCGCGATCCCGAAAATCACCGAATGCGGGCGCAGAAGCATCCAATCACGGGTGAAGTCAGCGTTGCTGACCAGGCTGCGGTGAGTCAGCATCGCGCCCTTCGGCACGCCGGTGGTGCCCGAAGTATAGAGCAACAGCGCCAGATCATCGGGCGCGGGGGTGATCATGGGCAGAGGTGCGGTGCCCACGCTGGCCAGCGCGTCCATCATATCGCGGCCATCGGCGGGCCGGCGGGGGGGCAGCACGCGCGGATCGCTGCGCGTCTGGAATTCATGCGCCGAGGTGGTGAGCAGCGAGGCTGTCAGCAGCCAGTTTGGGGCAATCGACGCGGCGGCGGGCGCAACCTCCGCGATGTGATCATCATGGCAGATGATGGCGCGCGGGGTACAATCGGCAAACAGCCGGGCCAGCTCGGCGCTGCGGTACATCGGGTTCATCGGAACCGGTACCGCGCCCAGCTTCCACGCGGCGATCACCGCTATGGCGCATTGGGGCACGTTCTGAAGGATCACTGCGATCCGGTCGCCCGGCACCACGCCCACATCGTGCCAATGCCGCGCCATCCGCTCCGACAAATCATCGAGCCGCGCATGATCGATCACCGCGTCGAAATAGATCAGCGCCGGGGCGGCAGGATCACGGTCAATTGCGCCGCGCACCAGCGCCAGCATCGAAGCGGCGGTCGCGCGCGGTTCGGCTGGGCGGGCCGGGTATAGCGCGTCCCAGGGCATTGGATCAGCCATGGCGCGCCGCCGCGCCGTCTGCGGCCCGGCATGGGGCCGACGCATTATCCATAGAAGCATCCTCCGGTGCCGTGATGCGCCCCGGCGCAGGATTGTGCCATTCCTCGCGCATGTAAACCCCGCCATGCGGGTGACGCGCGCGCGGAAGGACGTGGAAGGACAACGAATAGACAGCGCCGCCGCCATGACATACCCTGCTGCCGGTCCGCCGAGAGGGGTGCCGCCGAGAGGGGTGATTGTCCGATGGATGCCGATCAATCCGCAGGCTTTGGTGCCGACAGCATCTCGCGGCGGCGGTTTGTGCGCGGCGCGGCGGCGACGGGGGCAAGCTCGATGCTGGCGCTGGCCCTGGCTGGCTGCGGCGGGGCGGGCGGCACTGCGGCGCGTCCGGCGCCCACGCCCACGCCCACGCCAACCGCGACCCCTGTTCCGACGCGGCAGGCGCTGGCCAACCAGCCGCCCGAGGCAGTGCTCCTCGCGCTATTGCTCACCGATGGCACGGTGATGGCCCAAGCCGAGCCAACCGCGCATAGCGCAGCCGACTTTTTCCGCCTGACCCCCGACGCCAATGGCAGCTATCTGGCCGGCCGCTGGTCGCGGATGTCCTCGCCGCCCACCGGCTATGCGCCCTATGCCGGGGCACAGGCGGTGCTGGCCGATGGAAGGGCGCTGTTCGTTGGCGGCGAGTATAATCAGGACAATTACGGCATTCCCTTCGCACCCTCGGGGCTGACCAATATGTCGGCGGTGTACGATCCGGTGGCGGACAGCTGGCGAATGATCGCGCCGCCGCCCGGCATGCCCTATATCGGCGACGTGCCCAGCGCGGTACTGACGGATGGGCGCTTCATCTTCGGCAGCAAGCTCGACAAGACCTTGTGGGCGCTCGATCCGGAGACATTGCTGTGGTCGCCATTGGTGTCCACCGGCAAGAATGACAATTTCGCGGAGGAAGGCTTCACCCTGTTGCCGAGTGGCAGCATCCTCGTGGTCGATATGGTCAACGTGCCCCAGACCGAGCATTACCTACCCGGCACCGGCGCATGGATACAGGACGGGCCGACGCCGCAATCGCTGGCATCGCCAACCGACTACCCCGCCGGCATCGCCTACGGCCCGGCGCCGGTGCAGGTGGTGGGCGGGGTGACCTATGGCCCCGGCCCGCGCGGCGTCTATGCGGCGCCGGGCGAGATGGGCCCGGCGATCCTGCGCCCCGATGGCAGCGTGTTCGCCGCCGGCTCGGCCGTGAGCGGCGCGGCGGGCCACACCGCGATCTACCGCCTCGGCGCCACGCCGGGCGTCGCCGGCAGCTGGACCGCTGGGCCCGATTTCCCGGTTGGCGACAATGCCGGTGATTCGAGCGCAGTGTTGCTGATCAGCGGCAATGTTCTGGTCGCGGGGGTCAGCGGTGCGCTGTATGAATTCGACGGGACCACGCTCACCCGTACCTTCGCCGCGCCGTCGGGCGGGGGGTCGTCCGAGTTTTCGACACTGATGCTGCCGTTGCCGACCGGGCAGGTGCTGGTGTTGCAGCCCGGCGTGCTGCCGTCAGCATCGATCTACACGCCGTTGGGTAGTGCGCAGGCGGGGTGGGCGCCGACGATCCTCACGGCGCCGGGGGCGGTGCTGCGCGGGCAAACCTATCCGCTGAGCGGCACCCAGCTCAATGGCCTCAGTCAGGCCGCCGCCTATGGCGATGAGTTTGCCAATGCCACCAATTACCCACTGGTGCGGATCACCAACAATGCCAGCGGCCATGTGTTCTATGCGCGAACGCATGGGCATTCATCGATGGGAGTGGCGACCGGGGCGCTGGTGGTGTCGACCAATTTCGATGTGCCCGCAGCCACGGAAACCGGCGCGGCGAGCCTGGTGGTGGTGGCCAATGGCATCGCCTCGGCGGGGGTTGCGGTGATGGTTGGTTAGAGGTTGGTTAGCGAAAAGCGCGAAAGGGCGCTTCGCTTAGGAAGCCTGTGCCGTCCTGCGCGGAGTCTTTGTTGTTAGGAAGCCTGGTCCATCCCGTGCGCCCTCCCGACCTCCCACAGAATACCTACTGGATGGGAGGTCGGGAGGGGGCGCGGGATGGAACAGGTTTCCTTTGCAAAAGCGCCGTTTTGCGCTTTTCGCCGAACAGCCACTAACGATCCCGATAGGGCGTATTGGGAGCGACGACCTGTGGCGGACCCGAATCGGTGTTGGGGTCGGGGGTGCTGGTTGGCGCTGTCGGCGGCGGCTGGACTGCGGTGAGGCCTGGCTGGCCGTTGCCGCCCGGCGCGGGTGTGGCCGGCGCGGGAGTGGCCGCTCCGCCGGGGCAGAACGCGTCTGACGCAGCCGCGATATGCGAAGGATCGAAGGCGCGCGACGTCAGCGCGGCGTCGAGCAGCTCCTGGATGGCCGGGCGCAGCGGCTGACGCAGACCTTGATGATCGTAACGCTTGCCGCCGTCATACATCTCGCCGCCGGCAGGGTCGGTGGGGACTTCGATGGCCGCGGTGGTGCCGGTGGCGCCTTGCGCCTGCACCCGCACGGTGAAGCTGGCGATCGTGAAGAAGCTGCTGGTGACTTGCCAGCGCACCGCGTCGCTGCCTTCGCGCGCGGAGGTGATGTCGATCGGAAGGGCGCAGCGTTCGGCGCGGATGAAGCTGGCGGTGTCGGCCTTGCCCAGCCGGGCGACCGCATCCGTCATGCTGAGCGGGTAAACGGTGGCGGCGGGCTGGGGCGTGGGGGTGCCGCCGCAGCCCGCCAGCAGCAGCGGCGCGATCAGGATCAGGGCGATGCGTGTCATTCCGCCGCTATACGCGCGGATGTTTAAAGAGCGGTAAGCCGCCTCGCACGCTGCGCGGTTTCATTTTGCACGAAACCCCTCTAACCGGCGCGGACCATGACCAGCCCTGCCACCTCCAGCCGCCGCACCTTCGCGATCATCTCGCACCCCGATGCCGGCAAGACCACGCTGACCGAAAAGCTGTTGCTCAGCGGCGGCGCGATCCATCTGGCGGGCGAGGTCAAGGCGCGGGGGCAGGCGCGGCGGGCGCGGTCGGACTGGATGAAGATCGAGCAGCAGCGCGGCATTTCCGTGACCAGCAGCGTGATGACCTTTGCGCGTGATTTCGATGGCATCGGGAACATCACCTTTAACCTGCTCGACACGCCGGGGCACGAGGATTTCTCCGAGGATACCTATCGCACGCTGACCGCGGTCGATTCGGCGATCATGGTGATCGATGCAGCCAAGGGCATCGAGCCGCAGACGCGCAAGCTGTTCGAAGTGTGCCGGATGCGCAATGTGCCGATCATCACCTTCATCAACAAGGTCGACCGCGAGGGGCGGCCGGTGTTCGAGATTCTGGACGAGGTCGCCGATGCGCTGGCGCTTGATGTCTGCCCGATGGGGTGGCCGGTGGGGATGGGCGGCACGTTCGAGGGCGTGCTGGACATTGCCAGCGGACGGGTCAGCCGCCCCGAGGGCCCGTCGCGCGAATTTCTCGGCAAGGTCGATGCGGGCGCCGTGCTGCCTGCCGAGGTGGCCGATGAGGTCGAGCTGGCACAGGCCGGCTATCGGGCGTTCGATCTGGAGGCGTATCGGCATGGCGACCTGACCCCGGTGTATTTCGGCTCGGCGCTGAAGAATTTCGGGGTCAATGAGCTGATCTTGGCGATCGCCACCTACGCACCCCCTCCGCGCCCGCAACCGAGCAATCAGGGCGCGATCGACCCGGCCAGCCCCGAGGTCACCGGCTTCGTGTTCAAGGTGCAGGCCAATATGGACCCACAGCACCGGGACCGTATCGCCTTTATGCGGCTAGTCTCGGGCACGTTCCGGCGGGGGATGCGTCTGGTGCCGTCGGGGCTGGGCAAGCCGATAGCGGTGCATTCGCCGGTGCTGTTCTTCGCGCAGGACCGCGGCCTCGCCGATTCGGCCGAGGCGGGCGACATCATCGGTATTCCCAACCATGGCACTTTGCGGGTCGGGGATACGTTGTCCGAGAAGAACGAGGTGCGGTTTGTCGGCCTGCCCAACTTCGCCCCCGAAATCCTGCGCCGCGTGGCGCTCAAAGACCCGACCAAGACCAAGCAATTGCGCAAGGCGCTCGACGATCTGAGCGAGGAGGGCGTGATCCAGGTGTTCTATCCCGAGATCGGCGCACAATGGATCGTGGGTGTGGTCGGGCAGTTGCAGCTCGATGTGCTGATCAGCCGTCTGGAGGCCGAATACAAGGTCGCCGCGATGCTGGAGCCTGCGCCGTTTGACACCGCGCGCTGGCTGACCGGCAGCGAGGCCGATCTGCGCGATTTTGCCGAGTTCAACAAAAGCAATCTGGCCAAGGATCGCGACGGTGATCCGGTGTTCCTCGCGCGTTCAGCTTGGGATGTGTCTTATCAGCAGGAGCGCAACCCGGCCCTCGCATTCGGTGCCACCAAGGAGCGGTAGTCGCAACCATGCGCCTGACCTTCGCCAGCTATAATATTCACAAGGCGGTGGGGCTCGACCGGCGGCGCGATCCTGAGCGTATTTTGACGGTGCTGCGCGAGATCGATGCCGATGTGATTGCCCTGCAGGAGGCGGATCGGCGGTTTGGCGCGCGTGCCGGGGTGCTGCCGCGCCGCGCCATTGCCGAGCATACGCCCTATCATGTTGTGCCGCTGGCGATGACACCCGAGGGGCTGGGCTGGCACGGCAATGCGCTGCTGGTCCGCAAAGGGGTCGACGTGCATTCCGCCGCGCCGGTGATGCTGCCGACGATCGAGCCGCGCGGCGCGGTATGTGTCGAACTGAGCGCCGGTGGCGCGCGGTTCCGGGTGGTGGGGATGCACCTGGACCTGTCGGGGCTCCGGCGGCGGCATCAGTTGCGCGCGGTGCAGGCGTATCTGGAGCGGTGCGGCGAGCGGTTGCCGGCGGTGTTGATGGGCGATTTCAACGAATGGTCCAGCCGGAGCGGGGCGCTACGCGAACTGGGCCGGGGGTGGCAAGCTTTGCGGCTGGGGCCGAGCTTTCCGGCGCGCTGGCCGCTGGCGCAGCTCGACCATATCGTCGCCTCGGCGGAGTGGCGGGTGCGGCACGGCGGGGTGCACCACAGTGCCGCCTCCGCCATCGCATCGGATCATCTGCCGGTGAAGGCGCAGCTCGAACTGATCACACCGCTTGCCTAAAATTTAGGCAGCTGCGCAAGAATCGGGCGGGATGCGACCAGTCGCCGTTTGCGTGCGATCGGATCATCCCAGCGATTCCAAACAAAACATTAATTGGCACGAAGTTTGCTTTATTGATCGCTGCCGGCGCTGTGCCGGTTGGCTATCAAAGGGGGGCATCGATGAAATTCATCATCGCCATCATCAAGCCGTTCAAGCTCGACGAGGTTCGCGAAGCCCTCGGCGCCATTGGCGTCGCTGGCATGACCGTTACCGAGGTTAAGGGCTTTGGCCGGCAAAAAGGGCAGACCGAGATCTATCGCGGCGCCGAATACACCACCAACATGCTGCCGAAGGTAAAGATCGAAGTCGCCGCAAGCGACGAGCTGGCCCCCCGCGTGGTGGAAACGATCCAGCAGACCGCCACCACCGAGGCCATCGGTGACGGCAAGATCTTCGTTCTGGATCTTGCCAATGCCACCCGCATCCGCACTGGCGAAACCGGGGACACCGCGCTGTGACCCGCGCTTCCGATTGGAGGGAATCCACCATGATCCGCAAGATAGTTTGCGGCGCCGGCATCTTGGGCACCTCGCTCTTTGCCGCCACCGCCGCTTTTGCCCAGGCTGCGAGCTCCGCCGCCTCGGCCGTCAGCACGGCTGCTGCCGCGCCTGTTGCCACTGCGACGGCTGCTGCCGCTGCGCTGCCGACCGCCGTTCCGGCCGCCGCGCCGCTGGTTAACCTCGCCAAGCTCTCGCCAGCGCTGCAAACCGCGTTCGAAGCGACGATGACCAACAAGGGCGATAACGCCTGGATGCTGGTCTCTACAGCGCTGGTGCTGATGATGAGCATTCCGGGCCTGGCGCTGTTCTATGGCGGCCTGGTCCGCACCAAGAACATGCTCAGCGTGCTGATGCAGGTGTTCATGATCATCTCGATCTGCACGCTGATATGGTGCTTCTGGGGCTATTCGATGGCCTTCACCGCCAATTCGAACGCCACGTTGGCGCCGTTCGTGGGCGGCCTGTCCAAGAAATTCCTAATGGGGGTTGATGCCACGACCGTGGTCGCCACCTTCTCCAACAACGTCTACCTGCCGGAATACACCTATGTGATGTTCCAGTGCACCTTTGCCATCATCACGGCCGCACTGATCGTGGGCAGCCTTGCTGACCGCGTGAAGTTCTGGCCGCTGATGCTGTTCATGGTGCTATGGTCGACCTTCGCCTACTACCCGATCGCGCATATGGTGTGGTACTGGGCTGGCCCGGACTTCTATTACACCTCGGCCGGCACCGCGACCCCGGACGGCGGCTTCATGTTCAACAAGGGCGCGCTGGACTTTGCCGGCGGGACCGTGGTGCACATCAACGCCGGTATCGCGGGTATGATCGGCTGCATGTTCCTGGGCAAGCGTCTGGGCTTCGGCAAGGAAGCGATGCCTCCGCACTCGCTGACGATGACGATGATCGGTGCCTCGCTGTTGTGGGTGGGCTGGTTCGGTTTCAACGCCGGTTCCAACCTCGAAGCAACCGGCGGCGCTTCGCTGGCCTTCATCAACACCTTCGTTGCGACGGCAGCGGCGGCGGTCAGCTGGGCACTGTGTGACCAGTTCGTCCATGGCAAGCCTTCGATGCTGGGTGCAGCCTCGGGTGCGGTTGCCGGCCTCGTCGCCATCACGCCTGCTTCGGGCTATGTCGGACCGATGGGCGGCATCGTTCTCGGCCTGTTGGTTTCGCCGATCTGCTTCTTCTTCGTCACCACGGTGAAGAACAAGTTCAAGTATGACGACGCGCTCGACGTGTTCGGCGTTCACTGCATCGGTGGTATCATCGGCGCGCTGGGCACCGGCATTCTGGCGGCTCCGATGTTTGGTGGCCAGGGCGCTGCCGATTACTCGAAGTTCCCGTATGTTTCGGGGACCGATCCGAAGAACCCCTACGACATGATGCACCAGATGGGGGTTCAGGCCACCGGTGTCTGCGTCACGCTGCTGTGGTCGGGCATTGTTGCGACGATCCTGTACTTTGCGATCGACAAGATCTTCGGCCTGCGTCCCAGCGAGGAAGCAGAGCGCGAAGGGCTCGACATTACCGAGCATGGCGAACGCGCTTACAACTACTGATACCGGGCATCGCCGGGGGCTCCCCAGGGGTTCCCGGCGACGTTCCACAAAGTTTCCCAGCTTGGCGGGGCCGGAGTATCCTCTCCTCCCCCGGTCCCGCCAAACCATGTTCCTCCTGCGAACACGACTTTGGGTCGGAGCCAGCCGCTCCGACCCATTTTTGTGGCTTATGCGCGAGCCAGTGCGGGCCAGTGCGGGGAGTGCTATCAGCGCTGGCCGCTGGCCAGCATGTCCATCATGGCGCGCACCGGGCCAAGGTCATAACCTGCCGCTGCCGCCTGACGGGTCAGCGCCGCCGGATCGGCGCCACCGCTGGCCTCGGCCAGACCCCACAGCAATGTCGAGCGCGTGCCCGAGCGGCAATAGGCCAGGATCGGACCCGTGGCTCCGCCCAGCGCATCGCGCATCGCCGCAACCTGCGCCTGGCTGAAGCCGGCGTGGGTGATCGGGATTGCGACGTAAGCCAGCCCGGCACTGCGCGCGGCCGCAGCGATAGTGTCGCCATCGGTCTGGTCGGCGCTTTCGCCTTCGGGGCGGTTGTTGATCACCAGCGTGATGCCTTGTACAGCGGCGGCGGCGATATCTTCCCGGGTGATTTGCGGGCTCACCCAGAGGTCGTCAGTCAGCTTGCGAAACATCGATTGGGCTCCTGAACAAATCAAAGCTTGTGCCAAGCATACCGGGCATCGACAAGTGCCGCCGCAGTGCGTTTGGGCAGAAATGTCACAGACAGGCAGTGTGATAAATGCGCACGCGGAATCTGTTCGCACTCTCTTGTAAATTCGGCTATATGTGAGGATGCAGAGGCGAAGGTCGGGCGTATAGCCCCCGTTCGCGTTGTAGCGCGGTGCGAATCGTCCACGCCGCCGCGCATCTTAACGTGGGGCGAAGCGAAGGTTTGTTCGGTTTTATGGGTTTTGACAGAGGGCGTCGCGGCAGGGGCCGGGACAAGCGCGACGGTTTTGGCGAGGAAAGCTTCGATCCGTTCGCTGGCGGTGGGCAGGATCGCTTTGGCGGCGGCGGCGGCGGCAATCGTGGCGGCTTTGGCGGTGATCGCGGCGGCTTTGGCGGTGGCGACCGTGGCGGCTTCAGCGGCGGCGGGGCCCCGCGCAGCGGCGGCTTCGGCGGCGGAGCGCCCCGCGGACCGGGCGGTGGCGGCGGTGCGGGCGGCATGCCTGCGCAGGTCGTTGGCCAGGGCAAGGGCGTCGTAAAATTCTTCAACACCCAGAAGGGTTTCGGCTTCATTCAGCGCGAAGACGGCGGCGAAGATGTGTTTGTTCACATTAGCGCAGTCGAGCGTGCCGGGCTTGAGGGTCTGGCCGAAGGGCAGGGGCTGGAATTCACTCTGGTCGATCGCGGCGGCAAGATTTCGGCCAGCGATCTGGCCGTGGTCGGTGACGTTATCGCGGTTGCCAAGCGCGATGCCGCGCCGCCGCCTACTGCCCAGCAGCGGCAGCTGACCGGCGAAAAGGCTACCGGGACGGTCAAGTTCTTCAACGCGATGAAGGGCTTCGGCTTTATCACGCGTGACGATGGCCAGCCGGACGCGTTCGTGCATATCAGCGCTGTCGAGCGTTCGGGTATGCGCGAGTTGAATGAAGGCGACAGGCTGGAATTCGACATCGAGGTCGATCGACGAGGGAAGTATTCGGCGGTCAACCTGGTGCCGCATCAGGGCTGACCCCGTAGGCATAGCCTCTGTCTAGGTCGATCCGACCGGCGGACGCTGCTGAACATATGCGCGCAAATGGCGGCTTTCCCGGGATATCTCCGGGAAAGCCGCCATTTGTCGTTTGCATTGATTCCTGATCAAATCCCTCGCGAAGTCAAAGTCAAAGGAACTGCCATGTCGATCACCCCATTGATGCCGGTTTACCCCAGATGTGGTTTTCGCCCGGTACGTGGTGAGCATTGCCATCTGATCGGTGAAGATGGCCGCGCCTATCTGGATTTCGCATCGGGCATTGCGGTGAATATCCTTGGCCATTCGCATGAGGGCCTGATTGGCGCTATCCAGCGGCAGGCGGCGGCGTTGATGCATGTCTCGAACCTGTATGGCAGCCCGCAGGGTGAGCATCTGGCACAGCGGCTGGTCGATCTGACCTTTGCCGATACGGTGTTTTTCACCAATTCGGGGGCCGAGGCGGTCGAGTGCGCGATCAAGACCGCGCGCGCTTATCACAGCCATGTCGGCGATGGTGACCGGCACGAGCTGATCACCTTCGGCAATGCATTTCATGGGCGCACTATGGCGACGATCAGCGCTTCCGATCAGGAAAAGATGCATCACGGCTTTCTACCGCTGCTATCGGGATTCAAATATGTACCGTTTGGCGATCTGGCGGCGGCGGCGGCGGCGATTGGTCCGAACACCGCTGGCTTCCTCGTCGAGCCGATCCAGGGTGAGGGCGGAATCAAGGTCCCACCCGAAGATTTCCTGCCTGGGCTGCGGCAGCTCGCCGATGAGCATGGGCTGTTGCTGGTGCTGGATGAGGTGCAAAGCGGGGTAGCGCGTTCGGGCACGCTTTATGCGCATGAGCAATGGGGCATCACGCCTGACATCCTGGCGAGCGCCAAGGGTCTTGGCGGAGGCTTTCCGCTCGGCGCGTGCTTGGCGACGGAGAAGGCGGCGCGCGGTATGGTCGCGGGGACGCATGGCTCGACCTATGGCGGCAACCCGCTGGCGATGGCTGCTGCCGAGGCGGTGCTCGACGCGGTGGGGGACGAGGAGTTTCTCGCCGGCGTCCGGGCAAAGGGTGCCAAATTGACGGCTCGGCTGGAACAATTCATCGGCAATTATCCCGACCTGTTCGAGCTGGTCCGCGGGCGCGGCCTGCTGATCGGGCTGAAGATGCGGTGTGAAAGCCGGCCATTCGTCGCCCATCTGCGCGACAATCATCAGCTGCTAACCGTGGCAGCGGGCGATCAGACGGTGCGGATTCTGCCGCCGCTGGTGATCGATGACGCGCATATTGAAGAGTTCATGGCAAAGCTGTCAGCTGCGGCGGCCAGCTTTGCCGTGCCGGAGCATGCAAAATGACAAGGCATTTCCTCAATCTCGCAGATGCCGGTGGCAACGCGGTCGCCGCGATGCTGGGCGATGCGCTCGACCGTAAGGCGGCGCGGAAGGGATGGGCCAAGGGCCGCGTTGATGCGGATGCCCCATTGGCCGGGCGCGTGTTGGCGATGATCTTTGAAAAGAATTCGACTCGCACCCGCGTGTCGTTCGACATGGCGATGCGCCAGCTCGGCGGCAGTGCGATGGTGATGGAAGCGGGCGGCATGCAGCTCGGCCGCGGTGAATCGATCGCCGACACCGCCCGCGTGCTCAGCCGGATGGTCGACGCGATCATGATCCGCACTGATGATCATGCCAAGATCGAAGAGCTGGCCCATTATGCCACTGTGCCGGTGATCAATGGACTTACCAATCAATCGCACCCATGCCAGATCATGGCCGACCTGATGACGATTTTGGAACGCGGGCTGGCGTTGCCTGGCCTGGAAGTGGCTTGGCTGGGTGATGGCAATAACGTGCTGGCTTCACTTATCGAGGCAGCGGGTATGATGCGGTTCAACCTGCGGGTTGGTGGGCCCGCGGCCTATGCCCCCGACATGGAATTTGTTGAACGGGCGCTTGCGCTGGGCGCGGCCATCACCATCACCACTGATGCCGCGCAAGCTGCGGCAGGGGCGCAGGTCGTGGTTACCGATTGCTGGGTGTCGATGGGGCAGACGGGTGGGGAAGCCAAGCGGACCGCGCTGCACCCCTACCAGGTTGACGAAGCGTTAATGTCACGCACCGCGCCGGGGGCCATATTCCTGCACTGCCTGCCGGCGCATCGGGGTGAGGAGGTAACCGATACGGTGATCGATGGAACGCAGTCGGCGGTTTGGGACGAGGCGGAAAATCGGCTCCATGCGCAAAAGTCGATCCTGCGCTGGGCGCTCGGTCAGCTGTGATTGCCGATGGGAAAATGCAGGGTGGTGAGACTGGATTGGATCAGATGCTCACCTTTACCTTGCCGGATCGGCACGCGCGCGGGCGTATGGTTCGCTTGGGTCCGACGCTCGATCTTATCCTGTCGGCGCATGATTATGCGCCGCCCATTCGTGATCTGTTGGCGGAAGCATTGGTCATTACCGCGCTTATTGGCTCCCTGCTCAAGGAGGATGGCAGCCAGTTGACGATGCAAGCGCAGACCGAGGGTGGTGTTGTAGACCTGCTGGCTTGCGATTATCGTGGGGGTGAGCTGAGAGGCTATATTCGTCACGATACCAACCGGTTGGCGATCTTGGGGCCTCGGCCATCGCTGTTTGCGCTGCTTGGACGGGGCTATCTCGGGGTTACATTCAATGTCGGCCCTTCGGGTCAGCGTTATCAGGGAATCGTACCATTGGAGAGGAGATCGCTAACCGAAACGGTACAGAGCTACTTTGTGCAATCCGAGCAGGTGCCGACGCTGATGCGCGTTGGGCTGGGTGGAGGGCCGGGCGGTTGGATCGCGGGCGGTTTGCTTGTCCAACATCTGGCTGAGGGCGAGGAGGGGCGCGCCCGGCTTCACGTTCGGCTCGATCATCCGGAGTGGGAGCATGTTACGGCGCTTGCCGGCACCACCAGTGCAGAGGAATTGACCGATCCTGCACTGCCGCTCGAAACGATCGTGTGGCGGTTGTTTCACGAGGAGCGCGAGATCCGCGTTCTGCCAGGTCGCGCATTGAGCCGCGGCTGCCGCTGCACTGCCGAGCACTACGCGGCGGTGCTTTCGCAATTCGGCGATGACGATCGGAGCGAGATGCGGGACTCGACGGGGATGATTCCCGTTGATTGCGCCTTTTGTGCCAAGGTATTCCGCATCGTCGCCTGACATCGATGTTCGTCCGCCCGCGACGCTCGTGTCCTCTTGTCGGGAGAATTGTGGCGCGCTAGCCAGAGCCATGCAGGACCATACTTCCAAACCTCAGGCCAAGGCCGTGATTTTGCTTTCCGGCGGACTCGATTCGATGGTCGCTGCGGGAATCGCGCGAGCGAGTGGGTATAGCCTGTACGCGCTGACGATTGATTACAACCAACGTCATCGGCGTGAAATTGCCTCGGCCTCGGCGATAGCAGTATCGCTCAACGCTGCGAAACACACGATTCTGCCGCTGGACCTCCGGCAATTTGGAGGATCTGCGTTAACCGACGAGATCGCTGTTCCAAAGCAGGGTGTTGGGACCGACATTCCGGTGACCTATGTCCCCGCACGTAACCTGGTGTTTCTGTCGCTCACGCTGGCTTGGGCGGAAGCACTGGGTGCGCGCGACATTTTTATCGGGGTAAATGCGCTCGACTATTCGGGCTATCCGGATTGCCGGCCGGAATTTATTGCGGCCTTCGCCGATATTGCCAAGCTCGCGACCAAAGTCGGTGCAGAGGGGGGGGGCGTGCGAATCCACGCGCCGCTGCAATATATGTCCAAGGCCGGTATCGCGCGCGAGGCGGCGAGGCTTGGGCTTGATCCGGGGCTCAGCTGGTCGTGCTATGATCCGCAGCCCGACGGTTTAGCCTGCGGAGGTTGCGATTCGTGCCGGCTCCGACTGGCTGGCTTTGCCGAAGCTGGGCTGGTTGACCCGCTGGGCTACGCAACCACCGGATAACTTGAATCGTAGCCGGCCGCGTCCAACGCGCAGCCCAGGCGGATAACGATCTCACCGCACAATGCAAAGGGGCCGGATTTCTCCGGCCCCTCGCTTATTCAGGTGGTCTGGCTTAGTTGCCCGAACCCGGACCGTAGGTGATTTCCACCCGGCGGTTCTGCAGTTCACGGACACCATCGGCGGTCGGCACGCGCGGGTTGAGCTTACCGAACGCCTGGCTGGAAATCGCCGTGTCGGCAATGCCATGGGCGGTGAGGTAAGAACGAACCGAAGTGTTACGCCGTCCCGAAAGACCCAGGTTGTACTTCTGGGTACCAGCAAGATCGGTGTAGCCAGCCAGCATGATCGGCACGGTGCCGCAATTGCCATAGGCCTGCACTGCGCTGTCCAGAATGGTCGCAGCCTCAGGCGTGATGTCCGACTTATCGAAGTCGAAGAACACGATGTACGGCCCCTTATTGCACACAGGCGGCGGCGGAGGTGGCGGAGGAGGCGGCGGCGGAGGTGGCGGAGGCGGCGGCGGCGGCGGAGGCGGCGGCGGAGGCGGAGGCGGCGGAGGCGACCCAAAGTTATAGGTCAGCGTAGCCATCAACGAGTGCGACCGGAACACGCCGCGATCGAGGCGGTTGTTGAGTGTGGTGAAATGGTTGGCGCCGGCGGCATCAAAATACCGATACCTCAAGCCAACATCCCAATGGTCGCTGATGGGAGCGCGGATGCCAGCCAGGGCCTGCCATGCGAATCCCGAGCGTGACGCATTCACGCCAAACTGGCCATGGCTGACTGCAATTTCACGAACGCGGGCAACACCAACGCCGCCACCGACGAAACCCTGCAGACCATTGTCAGGTCCGAAATCGAGCAGTCCGTTGACCATTCCGCTCACCGCATCGGCATGCCCAACCAGCGTGGCAGGCGCGGAGTAGATGTTATTCTGCGGGTCCAGATACTTCCTTACATTGACCCGACGATAGCCAGCCTCGGCCTCAAGGCGGAACGCGCCAAAGTCATAGCCGACAGCACCGGTAACGTCGTAGCCAACCTTGTCCTTCAGCGTACCATCCGAGGCGCCAGTGGCTAAAACAGTAAGTGTCTGATCTTGCGCGACAACGGCACCGAGGCCATCTTCGATGTACCACGATTTGTCGCGGGCCAGGGCGGGAGTGGCGAGGGCCGTAGAGGCCAATGCCATCCCCAGGACAAGCTTGCGCATTAGTAATCCCCTTATTGGATTGAAGGTATGATAGTTGATGAACGTCTATCGCCTTCGATGGACCCACGCAAGCGCTCAAATTTCTCAACTGTTGCAAAAAAGCCGCAATTACGCGGGCTTGTCGGGGGTTCTGATTATGGCGCTACCCTGGGCAATCGCATCGCCTGCCGATTCCGACATCAGAGGTGTTCAGCTGCTGGGGAAAATTCCAGCTGTTTGCAAGGCGGTAATCAGACTGGCCAGGGCCGATCGCGCCTCGGTATCGACCGTGGCGCCGCCCGACGGCGCGGCGGGCAGCGCAGGGGAATGCCACGTCCCGCGAAAATGCATGCGTTGCCCCGATGCGCGATTTAACACGCTCGTCCCGTCCGTCGGGCTAACAAAGATCCAGTTGCCGGCTTGTCGGCAAGCCAGTTTGCCATCCTGCCCCGCCCAGTCTCCGGCAGCGGAGGCCCCTATCAACCAGTTCGTACCATCGGTCGGCGTCGCTGGCGGCGTTGCAGATAGGCCCTCGATGGCACCGTCCATCAGCGCATCGATCAATGCCAGCGACTCGTTGACGAAAACCTCTTTTTGCGCCTGCGCCGCAAACAACAGCGGCAGGCCGAACCGCGGGGTGATGCTGTCAAAGCTGATGGTAGAGGTCATGTCATTGTCCCTGCAAAAAGGTGGGTAGCGACGAACGCATGGCGCGCGATCGCCAGATCCATGCGAGCTAAATCAACAGGAGCGCGTCGGACAGCGCATAGGTTCCGCTCTGCTGAACCTGGAAACTTCCGCCTGGTGAGGTGCCGGACAGCGACGCCATCGTCGCCGTGTCGATAGTCAGGCTCGGCTGGCTGACCGACCAGACCATCACGGGCGCTGTAAGAGCCCCGTAACTGACTCGATAGTTCTCAGCTTCCTCTTGCAGGGGTACGTCCACACCGCCCAGCCACTGCCATGCGCCCCGCGCCCGACGCACCCATGCCAGCGTAAGGCTGCCATCGGCGGCGTGATGTACCGACGGATGCACTGGCGATAACGGTCGCAGGGTGATCCCGCGATTGATGATGGGAGCCTCAACCGCGCCGGCATCGGCCAGCCCGAGCGCGGCAATGCGCGCCCCCGGATTGCCGCCAACCAAATCGGCCGAAAGCGCAGTCGGCCCTCCGTTCAACAGCGCAAAACCTTCGCCCGCGACATGGCCGGCAATCGCGTTCTCAGTACCGCCGCGCCCCCTCAGCAAACCCGCAACCCGCCATGCTCCACCGCCAAGCGCGGTCGCGGTCGTGAACTGAATGATCTCGGACCCGATCAGGGCACGATTACCGCCCGCCGCCAACTGCGTTGTGGTGGCCTCGGCCAGCGCCATATCGGCGCCGGCCAGTTGCACGGTCAGCGCCGAATTGCGGTCAAACAGCAGCGGCGATGCGGCGCCCAGCGGGACGGCGACGGTGCCGATGATGCTGCGCTTCCGCCCACTCGCACCTAAGGGCACCAACGCACCGGTGCCTTGATCGACATAAATCGAAGCCCCGCTCCAGCCCGCGCCCGCCGAAGACACCGCCGCATAGATTGCAGCGGTATCGAGGCTGGTCGTGCCATCAAGCGGCAACTCAAAGGCGATCAGCGAGGTTGCGGCACCCCCAACATCACTGGCCAAGTTGGCCCTCCCCGCATCGCCCGCCATACCCGCCCCGGCGCCCGGAGGAGCGATTCGCTCAAGCGTCAGCTCGACCCCGCTGGCCCGCCATTCCCATACCGTCACGCGCCAAAGTCCGGGGGTCTCCGACACAATCACCGTCGCACCCGGCACCACCGCCGGGTCAAGCTCGGTTGACCGCCAGGCCAGCGTCTCGCGTGCCCAATTGGCTGCGTTGGCGGTGTGGGAAACCAATCCAAACGCACTTGCTGCGTTCATCGCGGCGGGCAGCTCGATCGTCTGCGGTTGGCCGGGGCTTGGCTGACCTATCGCTCGCTGCGTCCCTGGCTGGTAATCGCGGTCGGTATCATAATAGCGCAGCACGCGCGGCGGGTTCGTCGCCAGCGGCGCGCGCTTGCGAGCAAAGCCGGTTCGCGTGCCGAAATCGCCTTGGCCCACGGCCACCGCTGCCTCGCCCAGCACAATCGGCACCGCTTGTTGCAATTCGGGGGCGATGGTCAGGCTGGTGCCGCTGGCGTCGCAATTCATCGGGAACATCGGCTGGAATTTCGCCAACGTCTCCTTGAAGCTGCCCTCGCAGGAAAAGCCGCTGATCCCGCCCAAGGGCACTGCGGCATCGACATCGCCCAGCAACTCGCCAAACAGCGGCGCCAGCGACAGCGCGCCGCTGTCGGCAAATACCTCGAAACTCATCGCCGGGATGCGGTTGCCGTAATTGGTGAGATCGAGGTTCTCTAACACCACATAGGGCACGCCGCGAAAGCCCGGGCACAGCGTGGCGCCCTCGGCGCTGGCGATCAGCACATCGGGCGCCTGATTATCATCGCCCGGATAGAACCGCATCGCGCCACCAACCTTGAGGTCTCCAGCAGCACCGCGCAGCAGAGTGCCGTCGGCCCAGATCCGCCCCACACTGCTCAACGGTCGGCTGCCCAGCGCCACGGCAAACGACGATGTATACGAATAGGTCGTCACCGAAGGCTTGCCCTTGCCGCCGCCCTGCGATTGCGTGTGCTCGGCCAGGTCGGTCGCCCAGATAACCGATCCCGCCACCCGCATCGCGCCAAAGTGCCGGGGCAACGCCGCGCCATAGCTGGACGTGGTGACGGTCAGATCGCTCAGCCGCGCGCCGGAAATACTGCCGCCGCCGATGCTGCTGATGACCGAATTGTCGACTTGCTGGCCGACCAGCGCCCCGATTGCACCGCCCAGCGGCCCGCCGATCAGGGTGCCGATCGCGGAAAATACCAATGTTGCCATGCCAAGTCCTCAATTGTGTTCCGCAAGCCGCCAGCGCCCGACCAGCGCGCCTGCCGGCAAGCCCGGCACCCGCACTACCCGCCGCAATCCGGCATCGGCATGTACCGCGCCGCCATCTGCCGTGGTGATGGCGAAATGGAACTGACACGGGCCCGCCACCACGATCACCACGTCGCCCGGTGCCCCGGCATCTTCCACGACGGCAAAGCCGAACTCCCCAGCGCGCGCAGTGAAATGCGCTATGTCGCGCATCCGCAGCGTATAATCGCCGGGTAGAGCGGAGTCCCGCCCGCAAGCGCCAAGCGCCGCCGCCAACAGCCCCACACAATCGAGCCCGGTCGCCGGATCACGCCCATGCAAGCGAAAGCGCGAACCCACCAGGCTCTCCGCCGCATCTGCCAACTGCGCCCCGGCAGTCATTGCCCCAGCCCATATCGCACGATAAAATCATTACCCGGCAGGAACGGCTCACCGCGAAAATTGACCACATTGCCAAAGCGATTGGCGCAGGTCTCAAGCGTGTGGTCACATCCCTCGCGGACAATCGCCCGCGCGCCCACCGGCACCACCTGATCGATCGGCATGTCCAGCACCAGGCCGCCGCTCTGCACCGCCATCACTCCCATCGCCAACCCTCCATAGGCCCCGTCGAGCCAGCGCAATTGACCGCCGACCAGATTGCCAACCGGCTCATCGCTGGTGATCGTTACTGAATTGCCCGCGATATCCTGCCCGGTCACTACTGCGTCATGGCTGAACCGCGCCGCCGACAATCCGCATCCAATCCCGCAGAAATCGGCGCGGCAGGACGGGCTGGTGCGCGGCACCGGATCGACCGTCAGCTCGGCCTTGCGCGATTGCAGCTCGGCGGAGAAACTCGCGCCGTCCTCGCTGACCGCACCGATGGTGCCGCTGTAAACGGCGCAATGCTCCAGCGTCTGCCAGTCGACCAGGCCCACCACCACGACTGCACCGTCATATCTCCCGGCGATCAGGTCATCGCTGGCGATCGCCGAGCTGCTGATCGCGCCCTGCACTTCGGCGCTGTCGGCTTCAAACCCGGCCGAGCGGCGGATCGCGGAGGGCACCATGCCCGGCGATGCGCTATGCAGGATGCCATCGAACCACAGATCGGCATCATGCGTGATAAAGCCCAGCGTCACGCCATCGGTGCGCAACAGCCGCCAATAGGTCGCCACCGTCTCCAGCGCGCCGGAAAACCAGACCCGGCTCATACCGCCTCCCTGATTTCGGCCAGCGGTACGCTCGGTGCGTCGCCGGCGGTGAAGGCGGTGGTCGAAATCGCCAATTTGTCGCTCTCGAAACGTACCGGCACATCGAACAGAAAGCCGGCACGCACCACTACGCCATCGGCTGGCGCGGTGGCGAACACGATGGTCCCGCCTGCACTCAGGCTCCACCCACTGGTCACCGCAATCCCGCCCAGGCTGACCACAACGCTGCTGGCGACGGGGCGGGTGATGATCCGCAGCTGCACTGCATCGCCGGTCGCTCCGGGTTCGCCATAGGCCTTGGTCAAGGCAAAGCTCGCGGTCGCGCCATCGCCGGTGCCGATGCGCTGATCGGTCGCCGCCGGGATGCCCGCCATCCCCGCCGAGCTGAAATCCGACGGATCGCGCAGCCGGAACCCCCGCGCCGCGCCGCGCCGCGCCCGAAAAAACGCGATCAGCGTCCCCAGATCGCCCTCCGACCGGATGCCCGGCCCCACATCGAACTTGAGCAGCGCATTGCCCCACAGGCTGTTGCGCCGCTCAAAACCAGACGCGGTGATCGCGATGCTGGTCGAAAATTCGGGGCTGATCTTGGTGTCGAGCCCAAGTGCCAGCGGAAAGGCCACATCGTCAAAGGCAAGCATATCGTCGCTATCCTGTGTTGGCGGCAGACGGAGGTATCCGTCGCGGCAGACCTCGGGCAGCGCCCACACGATCACCTCATGCGCATCGCGGCCAAGCGCTTCATCGATCCCCGCATCGATCTGCCGCCACTGATCCGCCGACGCGGCGCTGGCGACATAGCCGGCGAAGTAATCCTGCGCCTCGGGCGGATATCCCAGCCGCGCATCGACCAGCGCATAGGCCGCAGTCCGCAAGGCCGAAGCCCCGCCGGTCAGCCAGCCGTAATCCTCGATCTGAAGCCGATCGAACGC
>JANXUK010000026.1 GCA_025356275.1 Sphingomonadales bacterium
ACCGTGGATGAAGAAACGTCCCGAACGCCTGGTGTCCATCGGCGAGACCGGGACCACCACAAATATGACCAGATTGCGTGGACGAGCACGGTGCGGGCAGCGTCTCAAAATGAAAGCTCCATTTGGTCATTGGGCACCAAAACCTTTATCGCTGCCCTGCGCCACGATGGGCTGACCGTGCCTTGGGTGATCAACTGCCCGATGAACCGGAAAATCTTTGAGACCTGTGTCGAAACCCAGCTCGCCCCCACGTTGAAGAAGGGCGACATGGTCATTCTCGACAACCTATCCAGTCACAAAAGCCAGAAAGCCGCAGCAATCCTGAAGGCGCACGGGGCGTGGTTCTTATACCTTCCGGCCTACAGCCCCGACCTCAATCCCATCGAGATGGCCTTCGCCACACTGAAATCCCACCTTCAAAAGGCCAAAGCCCGAACCATCGATGATCTGTGGCGAGCCGTCGGATCAATCTGCGCACTCTATGAGCCAGGCGAATGCTTGAATTACCTCAAGGCCGCAGGATGCGTTTCAGATTAATCGCAAAACGCTTTAGGTGGGATCACCTGACGAATCGGGAACGTCAGTAACCGCAGGTGAGAATGCGACCAACAAGGGGCAAGCGCGCCGCTGGCAATTGGCAGACCGCTATGGCACACTCTGTGCCAACCATAGGGGAGAGCCGCCATGACCATTGCGCGCATGATCGTCGGGCGAACGCCAGACATCATCAGCTGTACCACGACCACGCCTGTGCGCGAGGCGGTGGAGATGCTGGCCGCGCGGCGGATCGGCGCCTTGCCGGTGCTGGATGGCGGCGTGCTGGCCGGCATTTTTTCGGAGCGCGATGTGATCCACCGGCTCCATTCGCATGGCGCGGCGATGCTGGACGCGGTGGTGGGCGATGCTATGACCGCGCCTCCCGTCACCGTTTCGCCGGAGACCAGCGTGCTTGAGGCGCTGGGGCTGATGACTCGCCGCCGCTTCCGCCATCTGCCGGTGGTGAAGGATGGCGCGCTGATTGGTTTTGTCTCGATCGGCGATCTGGTCAAATACCGCATCGACAATATCCAGTCCGAGGCCGAGGCGCTGCGGACCTATATCCAGACGGCGTAGTTTGGCCGCTTGGCGGCGGCAGAAGCCTGTGCCATCGCCGAATCTGTTTGATTGGCGACCTGACGGCCCGCAAGCCTGCTGCACCCTGCGCCCCCTCCCGACCTCCCACAGGATATATACTGGATCGGAGGTCGGGAGGGGGCGCGGGATGGAACAGGCTTACATCACAAAGACCCACACTAACCCTTCCTTGCGGCGGCGCCGCCCTGCGCTTACATAGGCGCAGATGACCGCCGCAATCACCCTCAGCCCGTCTGCCGCCGCGCGCGTCGCCGCGATCGCTGCCAAGCAGGCCAAGCCGGCGGTGCTGCGCCTGTCGGTCGAGGGTGGGGGCTGCTCCGGCTTTCAGTACCAGTTCGCGCTGGCCGACGGCCCCGACGCCGAGGATTCGGTGGCCGAGACCGCCGGGGTGCGGCTGGTGGTAGATCCGGTCAGCCTCGATCTGGTGGCGGGATGCATCGTCGATTACGTCGAATCCTTGGGCGGTGCGGCGTTCAAGGTCGAAAACCCCAATGCCACCGCCGGCTGCGGCTGCGGGTCGAGCTTCGCGGTGTGAGCGGACGGCCCGAATGATGCGGATCGCCAGCTACAATATCAACGGCATCAAGGCGCGGCTGCCCCGGCTGCTCGAATGGCTGGCCGAAACGCGGCCTGCCGTGGCGTGCCTGCAGGAGATCAAGACCCAGGACGCGGGTTTCCCCGAGGCCGAGTTCACCGCGCTGGGCTATCAGGCGATCTGGCACGGGCAAAAGGGCTTCAACGGGGTCGCGATCCTGGCCGATGGCACCGCACCGGTCGAGATCCGGCGCGGCCTGCCCGGTGACGATGCCGACGAACAATCGCGCTATCTGGAGGCCGAAGTGGCCGGGGTGCGCATCGCCTGCATCTACCTGCCCAATGGCAACCCGCTACCCGGGCCCAAATTCGACTACAAGCTGGCGTGGATGGAGCGGCTGCGCGCACATATGCAGGGGCTTTGGGCGCTGGAGATGCCAGTGGTGGTGACCGGCGATTACAATGTCATCCCGTTCGACACCGATATCTGGTCGCCGCGCGCGCTGGCCGAGGACGCGCTGATGCAGCCCGCCTCACGCGACGCCTATGGCGCCTTGCTCGCCGATGGGTGGACCGACGCGCTGGCCACGCATAATCCGGCGGGCGGTGTGTGGACCTATTGGGACTATCAGGCGGGCGCCTGGCAACAAGACCACGGCTTCCGAATCGACCACGCGCTGCTCTCGCCGGAGGCAGCAGACCGCCTCACCGCCTGCGGGGTCGACAAGGACCACCGCGGGCGGGAGAAGGCCAGCGATCACGCGCCGATGTGGGTGGAATTGCGAGGGCAGTAAACCCCCGCCCGCTAAGACAGCGCGTTACTGCCGCCCGTTACTGCCGCCCGTTACTGGTAGAAAACCTGGGTATCGATCTGCGCAATGCGGTGCTTGTGCCAGCTCGGGCTGACCCGCGACGCGTGGAAGAACAGCGCACCCTCGACCGGGCTCGCCCAGCTGCCGGCGTCGGCGATCTGGGCCAGAGCGGCGGCATTGTGCCAGTAGTGGCTGGTGTGGCTGACCTCGGGAATGGCGCTGCCATGCACGAAGGAAAACTGCGCCCGCTGGGTCACCACGCCGCAATAGGACGTGGGGAAGCGGCCCGAATGGGTCCGCGCCACGATCACCCGGCCCACAGCCAGCTGACCCGTCAGCGATTGCCCGCGTGCCTCGAAATAAATCGCGCTGGCCAGGCATTTCATCTCGGCCGGCATCGCCTCAACAATTGCCTGCTGCGCGACAAGGTCGTCGAGCGTAGCGGCAACAGGCGGCACGTCCGGAGCGGGAATGGAGGGGGTCGCAGCCTCGGTGGGAACCGTTCCGGGCGCAGCAACTGGCGCGGGCAGCGGATCGGCAGACTGAGAAAGGGCGGATTGAGACAGGAGGGGGGGGAATATCTGATTCTGCGCGGCAGCGGCGGAACCGGCGGCGCATGAAATCGTAACGATCGTAGCAGTGGCCATCGCAATGGTAAGCACATGGCGATTGGCAAGATTGAAGATAGAAATCATGTCTGCATTCAATTGGGCGGTGAGCGCGCCCGCGCAGAGGCGGCAGATCGGCCAATAGATTGGCCAAAACCTGCCGGAAAACTGCCGGCTGCTCCCCGTCTGCGTGCTTGCCGCCGGGCTTCATCGCCCGTTCAGCCGCCTGCGCGTCCGTGGAACCCGGCGCATTATTGTGCAGTGCAGCAATGTCAACCCGGCGTGGGCGGTAATCCGATGAAGCGTTCGCCCTGCGCGACGTCCAGTTCGATAATCCACAGGTCGCTGTCATGCGCGCGTCGCCTGTCGAGGTATTCGGCGAAGGCGCCCGGCGCATCCGCATCGTCGCGTCGGGCGCAGTGCCAGACCCGCGCCCCATCCGGCGAGGGCATCCGCTCATAGGCCCGCGCGCCCGCGCCGCGCTCTGTCAAAACCACCAGCAACGCGCCCGTTTCGGCCTCACCGCGCGCCACCACCATGCCAAAACCGCCCGCCGTGTTTACCGCGCGTAGCAGGCCCGACACCTCGATATGCGTGGCCAGCCGGTCGCTCATCCGCCGCCGTTTAAGCCCCGCGTATAACCGGCGAGCCCGGACAGCGCGATACGGGATCGCATGAACGTGCCGGTCCCGCGCCCGATCTCCTCACCCGACGCATCAACCAGCACCGACTCGGCCACCAGCACCCGGCGCCGACCGCTGACCCACCTTCCTTCGGCTACCACGCGCCCGGCGCGCACCGGGCGGCTGAAATGCAGGTTAAATGAGGTGGTGAGCAGGAACCGGTCGGTCACCATCGTGTTGGCGGCATAGAACGCGGCATCGTCGAGCATCTTGAAATAGATCGTGCCATGCGCCGCGCCGGCGGCATGGTGAACGGTGGGCTCTATGTCAAAAGCGATCCGTGCCGTACCCTCCTTGGTAATGCTCAGCTGCGAGGCGAACAGGGCGTTGATCGGCGCCGAGTCATACAGGCTCTCCAACGCGCGCCAATGCAGCGCAGCGGGGTTCGACACGCCGTGATTCGACCGGGCTGGGGCCACCTCAGGCGGCGTCGCGGTCGATGCCATTGGACAGCAGGCCGTACAGCGCCTCATCACCCGGCGCCGCGCTGAGCGCCGCGTGCATCACCTCATTGCGCATCATCCGCGACATCGCGGCCAACGCATGCAGATGCGCCGCGCCGGCATTTTCGGGCGAGAGTAGGCCGAACACCAGATCGACCGGCATGTCATCGGCGGCATCGAACGCCACCGGCGAGGTCAGTTTCAGGAACACCGCAACGGGCCGCGCCAGATCGGGCATCCGCGCATGCGGGATGGCCACGCCGCGCCCGAAACCGGTGCTGCCCAACCGCTCCCGCTCCTCGATCCGCTCAAGCACCAGGGTCTGGTCCAGCGCATAAATACGGGCAAAATTGTCGGCCAGCGCGACAAGAATGCCCGCCTTGCTGTCAGCCCGAACCGTGCTGACCGCTTCGGGAAGGAGAGTGAAAAGCGCCGCCATCATGTAACCCAAACCGGATTGAACCCGCCCCCGCTCCGGCCGATGCGGAAGGAAGCACGGGCAATGCCCAAAGGGCGTCGGCGCGGCCCCTGCCTACAGCCATGGGCCGGCCCCCCGAAAACCTCAGCAAGAGGAAATTTCCGAAAGTCCGCCCATACCTGGTCAGAAAACCGCGCGACGCGCACCTCAGGACGGTTCGACCCAGCCGATCGACCCATCGCCGCGGCGGTAAACCATATTATGGTTGCCGGTGCCAGCATTTTTGAACAGCAGCGCGTTGGTATTGCGCAGATCCAGCATCATCACCGCGTCCGAAACCGTCGCCTCGGGCACGTCGACGCGCATTTCGGCGATGACCAGCGGCGCCTCGACGGTTACCTCCTCGGCCTCGACCGCAGGCTCGACAAAGATGGTATAGGCGGCATCCTCGACGCGTGCGGCATGCTGTGATTGCACATGATGATCCTTCAGCCGGCGCTTGTAACGGCGCAGCTGGGTGTCGATCTTCTCCGCCGCCTGATCCAGCGCGGCATGCGCGTCATGCGCTATCCCCGCGCCCTTCAGGATCAGGCCATGCTGGACATGGGTAATGATATCGCAGCGAAACGAGCCCCCCGGCGCCTTGCCCATCGTCACCACCGAGGACAGCGCGCGACTGAAATATTTGCCGACAGTGCTGGTCAGGCGGTCTTCCGCGTGCATCCGCAACGCTTCGCCGGTTTCGATCTGATGGCCCGAAACGCGAATGTCCATGGAGTACTCCTCAGGTTGGCAGGCATGGCCCGCAGGTAATTTCGGGCTTCACGCGGTCCAGACCGGGTCTTTCAGCGTGGCAAGAAACACGGCATGCGCCGCCAGTTCCTCAGAACTGGCACGGTGCGGGCGGGCTGCGCGGAGCAGGCGCGGCGTGGCCGGCGCCATAATCGGCGCCAGCAGTTCGTCACGCAGATCGCCCGCCAGCTCCAGCCCGATCTGCCGCCCGCCGGTCAGCTCGACATAGACCTGCGCCAACAGCTCGGCATCAAGCAGCGCACCATGGCGCGTGCGGTGGCTGCGATCGATGCCATAGCGGGTGCAGAGCGCATCCAGGCTGAGCTTGGCACCCGGATGCCGCACCCGCGCCAGTGCCACAGTGTCGATCATCCGCGTCCTGCACACCGCCTCCAGTCCGACGGTGGCTAGCTCGGCATTGAGGAACCCGAAATCGAAGCGGGCATTATGCGCGACCAGCGGCGAATCGGCGATAAACTCCAGCAATTCGGCGGCATGGTGATGAAAGCGCGGCTTGTCGGCCAGAAACGCATCACCCAACCCGTGGATAGCCTCGGCGGCGGCGGGCATCGGGCGGTCGGGGTTGAAATAGGCGTGGAATGTGGCGCCGGTGGTCACCCGGTTGACCATTTCGAGGCAGCCGATCTCCACCATCCGATCACCGCCTTGCGCATCAAGCCCGGTGGTTTCCGTATCGAAAATAATCTCACGCATTACCGTATCTATCCTCCCGCCCGCCGCGTGACGCAAGTGGAGATTGGCGGGATTTGGCCGGGATATCCATCGCCCTATCCCGCCAGCAACCGATCCACCAGCGCGGCGACGGTGGTCCGTGTTTCGGCAAGGCTGGTGCCGGTGTCGATCACATAATCGGCGCGCGCACGCTTTTCGGCATCGGGGGTTTGCAGCGCCAAAATCGCCCCGAATTTCTCCTCCGTCATGCCGGGGCGGGCCAGCACCCGCACACGCTGCGCCTCGGCGGGGGCAGAGACCACCGCGACCGCATCGACGCCCTTGGCACCGCCTTTCTCGAACAACAGTGGTATGTCGAACACCACCAGCGAGGCGCCGTTATTGGCCAGCACAAACGCCCGGCGCTCCTCCGCCACTGCAGGATGGACAATCGCCTCCAGCCGCGCCAGCGCCGCCGCATTACCAAACACCGCCGCGCCCAACCGGCCGCGGTCCACCCCGCCTGGCCCGGTGCTTCCGGGAAACGCAGCCTCTATCGCCGGCAGCAAAAGACCGCCCGGCCCCTGTAATCGGTGAACCGCCGCATCGGCATCGAACACCGGCACGCCCAGATCGGCAAACATCGCCGCGACCGCCGATTTACCCATGCCGATCGATCCGGTCAGGCCAAGGATGAAGGGCTTTGCGCGGCTCATGCGGTCAATAAGGCGCGCAGCTCGTTATCGCAGTCACGCGGCGAGCGGGCGCCAAACAGATGGAAAAACGCCCCCGAAGCTTGCGCCACCAGCATATCCAGCCCGTCGATCACCGCGTATTCCTGCTTGCGGGCGGCACGGATCAGGCCGGTCTCCAGCGGCGCATAGACCATGTCGAACACCACAGGCTGGCTGCCGCCGCCGCCCAACCCGGCCAGCGCCAACCTGCCATCCCCGCTGTCGCCCATGCCCATAGTGCTGGCATTGATGAGTATATCCAGCCCCGCCAGCGCCGCATCCTCGATTGGCACCACCTGTCCGTGGAGCCCGAAATCATCGAGCAATTTCGCGCCACTTTCGGGCCGGCGCACCGCGATACGCCACTCCCCCACCCAGCCCAGCGCTTTCAGCGCCGCCACCGCCGCCCGCGCCGCGCCGCCCGCGCCTATAATACCGGCCTTTTGCGGGGGCACCGGTTTGTGATTGAACGCGCCGTCGAGGAACAGATTGATCGGCCCGGCAACCCCTTCAAGATCGGTATTTCCGCCCAGCAACGCGCCGCCGCGCGCAACCACAAGGTTGATCGCACCGATATCCGCGTGGCCCGCCAGCAGCGCCTCGATCAGGCGGCGCGACGTCTCCTTATGCGGCACGGTGATGTTACATCCGCGCCAATCGGGATCCACCCGGCGCGCGGCGAAATAATCGGCCAGCCCCTCTGCCGTCATATGGCAAGTCCGGTATTCCGCATCAATCCCCAGCCGCTCCAGCCAGAAATTGTGGATCAGCGGCGATTTGGAATGTGCGATGGGATCGCCGATCACTTCGGCATAGGGCCGGCTCATACCGCCAAAATCCCATGCTGGCGCAGCGCGCCCAGCACCGCCAGCAGCGGCATGCCGAGCACAGTGAAATGCTCGCCCTCAATCCCGTCGAACAATTGCACCCCCAGCCCCTCGATACGAAACACCCCAACACAGGCCCCAACCTCTGGCCATTCGGCGGCGAGATAGGAAGCGATAAACCCCTCGGACAGCGCGCGCACCTGCAATCGCGCGTGGCCGGCGTGACGCCACACCACCACGCCGCCGCGCGCCAGTGCCGCCGCGCTGGTCAGTTCGATCACGCCACCGGAAAACCACCGCAGATGCGCCGCTGCCTCGTCGCGGCAGGCCGGCTTGTCGAAGCGCCGCCCCCGGCTCACCACCAGCGAATCGCTACCCAGCACCAACGCTTCGGGATGCAGCGCCGACACCGCCAGCGCCTTGGCCTCGGCCAGCGCCAGCGCGATGGCCCCGGGCGCCGCACCCGCTATCACCGCCTCCACCGCGCGTTCATCGACCGGCGCCGGCGCGGCGGTGAATGTCACCCCGGCCGCTTGCAACATTGCGATGCGCGACGCACTGCGCGAGGCGAGAATCAGGCCTGCGATCCCATCTACCATGCCGCTTAGATCGGTTTTGAGCCGGGGGTGCTGGTTTCCACCACCCGCTGGTTGATCAAATTGATGATCGCCGCCGCCGTTTCCTCGATCGAGCGCCGCGTCACGTCGATCACCGGCCAGCCATTGTCGGCAAACATCCGTCGCGCATATTGCACCTCCGCCGCGACATGCTCGGTATCGACATAGGCGGTATCGGGCGACTGACCCAGCGACAGCAGCCGGTTGCGCCGCACCTGCAGCAACCGCTCGGGCGCGGTGGTCAGCCCGACGACCAGCGGCGAGCGAAGCCCGAACAGCGCGGGCGGAGGCGGGCTTTCCACCACGATGGGAATATTTGCGACTTTATAACCGCGATTGGCGAGATAAATGCTGGTCGGCGTCTTGGAGCTGCGCGACACCCCGGCCAGCACGATATCGGCCTCCTCCCAATCCTCCGAAGCGATGCCGTCATCATGTGCGATGGTGAACTGAATCGCATCGACCCGCGCATAGTAAGCCGCATCCAGAACATGTTGACGCCCGGGCCGCGCCTTGGCTTGTTGCCCAAGCATATCCTCCAGCGCGCCGACCACGACATCGAGTGCCGGGATCGCCGGAAGCCCGAGCTGGCGGCAGCGTTCCTCGAGCAGGCTGCGGATATCGTGGCTTACCATTGTGAATAGCACGAGGCCCGGATTGGCGGTGATATCGGCGAGAATCCGGTCCAGATGCTGCTGGGAGCGAACCATCGGCCAGAAATGGCGGATGACATCGGCATCGTCGAACTGCGCCAAGGCGGCCTTGGCGATCATCTCCAGCGTCTCGCCGGTGGAGTCGGACAGTAGGTGGAGATGGCGGGCCATGGAGAGTGCGGTGGGCCTTTGTTGGGGGAGAGTCTGTTTGCCGAAAAGCGCGAACGGGCGCTTTTCGGGGAGCCTGTGCTGTCCCGCGCCCCCTCCCGATCTCCCACAGAATACATACTGGATGGGAAGTCGAGAGGGCGCGCGGGACGGCACAGGCTTCATCGCCGTAAGGCGATCAATCCAAACAAACTTCCACCCCTGTGGATACAGCCTGTATAGGCACGGGACAACAGGGCTGACAATCTTGGTGGCACAAACACTCCCCGGTTCCGGCCTGCCCGCGCCGGCCTTATGGACAGCGGGATAGACCTATGCACAGAGCCCCGGCAGCGGGGATAAGCACTGCTTGACGCAGGACCATCGCGATTCGCGCAGCCGTCACCCCTGTTCAGCCGGGGACAAATCGGGCAAGGGTCCGCAATCCCCACTATCCACAAGACAACTACTTACAGCATCCTATTTTTAAGACTCTTTTTAGTTGAATGGACCTGCGTGATGCCCGGCCTTTTGCTCCGTACCATGACCGGCGAAAACCTGTGTCCGCGTCCAATCTGGCTGATGCGCCAGGCTGGGCGGTATCTGCCTGAATACCGGGCTTTGCGCGCGCAAAAAGGTGGGTTTCTGCCGCTGGTCTATGATGCCGAGGCCGCTGCCGACATTACGCTCCAGCCGATCAGGCGGTTTGGCTTCGACGGGGCGATCCTGTTTTCCGACATCCTGATCGTTCCTCACGCGATGGGTCAGGAGCTAGAGTTTCTCGCCGGCGAAGGCCCGAGGCTCAGCCCCAGGCTGGTCGATAGCGCGCTGGGTGCCCTGCACCGCGTGCCAGAGCGCCTCACACCCATCTATGAGACCGTTCGCCGCGTTCGGGCAAGCCTGGGTAGCTCGCGCACCCTGTTGGGCTTTGCGGGCAGCCCCTGGACTGTCGCGACCTATATGGTGGCCGGTGAGGGCAGCCGCGATCAGGCGGAAACTCGCGCTATGGCCTATCGCGACCCGCCGGCATTTCAGGCGATCATCGATGCTATCACCGCCGTGACGATCGAATACCTAAACGGGCAGATTCTGGCCGGCGCCGAAGCGGTGCAGCTGTTCGACAGTTGGGCGGGCAGCCTCGCCCCGGCCGAGTTCGAACGCTGGGTGATCGCGCCCAATGCCGCGATCATTGCTGCGCTGCATCAGCGGCACCCCGACGTGCCCGTAATCGGCTTTCCCAAGGGAGCGGGTGAGAAGCTGGTCGCCTATGCCGCAGGCACCGGGATCGACGCGCTGGGGCTGGATGAGACCATCGATCCGCTATGGGCTGCCAAGGCCCTGCCGGCGGGACTGCCGGTGCAGGGAAATCTTGATCCGCTGTTGTTGCTCGCCGGCGGGGCAGAATTGGAGGCGCGGACTCTGCGTATCCTTGAAGCTTTCGCAGGCCGTCCGCATATCTTCAACCTCGGTCACGGCATCGGGCAATTCACGCCGATCGAGCATGTTGAGCATCTGCTGGGCGTGGTGCGCGGCTGGAAGGGTTAAGGCGTTGTTAGGGAGCAGATTCTGGCGATGATCTATCTGTGGCTCAAGGCCGGGCATATTATTTTCGTGGTGTTCTGGATGGCAGGGCTCTTCATGCTTCCGCGCTTTTTCGTCTATCATCAGGAGGCGGCGGCCGGTTCGCCCGAGGCATCGCTATGGGTGGAGCGTGAGGGCAAACTGCTCCGGATCATCCTGTGGCCCTCGCTGGTGGCAGTGTGGGTGCTGGGGTTGGCGCTGGCCTACGACATCGGCGTGTGGGCGCATGTTTGGTTTCATCTGAAGCTGGCGCTGGTGATTGGGCTGACGGCGTATCATTGCCTGCTCGCGTCTTATGCCAGGGCGCTCGCACGCGGAGAGCGGCAGCTGACCGGGCGACAATTGCGGTTGCTGAACGAGGTCCCGGGCTTGGCTGCGGCGTTGATCATCGTGCTGGTGGTGGTGAAGCCTTTTAATTGACGCCGGTCGCGTGCCCGCCTAAACAACGGCTCCTCCGGTACAGGCTCAGGGCGTTTTGATGCGCCCGGCCCGGTATGCTTTCCCCAAGCTCTTGCCCGCCAATATCTGGCTGGCAGCACCGCGAACCGGCCCCTAAGACCAAGCTGGACTGACCAATGCACCTCAAAGATTTGAAGAAAAAGAAGCCTGCCGAGTTGGTCGAGATGGCCGAAGCGCTGGGGGTGGAGGGTGCCTCGACGCTCCGCCGTCAGGATCTGATGTTTGCGATCCTGAAAGAGGCAGCCGATGAGGGCGAGGAGATCATGGGCCTCGGCACGATCGAGGTGTTGACCGATGGTTTCGGCTTCCTGCGCAGCCCTGAGGCCAATTATCTCGCCGGCCCCGACGATATTTATGTCTCGCCGAACCAAGTCCGCAAATGGGGGCTTCGTACCGGCGACACCGTCGAGGGCGAGATCCGCGCCCCCAAGGATGGCGAGCGCTATTTCGCGATCACCCGGCTTACGAGTGTCAATTTCGACGATCCCGAGGCAGTGCGTCACCGGGTCAATTTCGACAATCTGACGCCGCTCTATCCCGATCAGCGGCTGCGGCTGGATACGCTGGACCCCACGGTGAAAGACAAGTCGGCCCGGGTGATCGATCTGATCAGCCCGCAGGGCAAGGGCCAGCGCGCGCTGATCGTCGCGCCGCCGCGCACCGGCAAGACCGTGCTGCTCCAGAACATGGCCAAGGCCATTACCGACAATCATCCTGAGGTGTTCCTGCTGGTGCTGCTGGTCGATGAGCGGCCCGAGGAAGTCACCGACATGCAGCGCAGCGTCAAGGGTGAGGTCATCTCCTCCACCTTTGACGAACCCGCCACGCGCCACGTGCAAGTCGCGGAAATGGTTATCGAAAAAGCAAAACGCCTGGTCGAGCACAAGCGCGATGTCGTGATCCTGCTCGATTCCATCACCCGTCTGGGCCGCGCCTATAACACCGTGGTGCCTTCCTCGGGCAAGGTGCTGACCGGCGGTGTTGATGCCAACGCGCTGCAACGCCCCAAGCGCTTTTTCGGCGCGGCGCGTAACATCGAGGAAGGCGGCAGCCTGTCGATCATCGCCACCGCCCTCATCGACACTGGCAGCCGGATGGACGAGGTGATCTTTGAGGAGTTCAAGGGCACCGGCAATTCCGAAATCGTGCTGGACCGCAAGGTGGCCGACAAGCGCATCTTCCCGGCTCTCGATGTCGGCAAATCGGGCACCCGCAAGGAAGAACTGCTGGTGGACAAGGCCAACCTCTCTAAAATGTGGGTGCTGCGCCGCATCCTGATGCAGATGGGAACCATCGATGCGATGGAATTCCTGCTCGACAAGATGAAGGAATCGAAGTCGAACGAGGACTTCTTTGCGACGATGAATCAGTAGGTTACCGAGCCGGCCGCTGTGTCACCCTTACCGGCCAAGGAGAACGCCCGTGAAGGTCAATTTCGAGATCGAATGCACCCCCGATGAGGCGCGGCGCTTCCTCGGCCTGCCCGATGTCGCCAAGGCCAATGAGGTCTATGTCGAAACGATTGCCAAGGCCATGGCCGGGGTCGGCAATGTCGAGCAGCTTCAAGAATATGCCAAGCAGCTGGCGCCGATGGGCCAGGTCGGGATGAAGCTGTTCCAGCAATTCCTTGAATCGGGCGCCGGCTTCGGGGGCAAGAAACGCGGCGATTGAGCCTCGCCATGTGATCTATGTGACGCCGGTGATGGACGATACGATTTTCGCGCATTCCAGCGGCGCGGCCCCTGCGGCTATCGCTGTGATCCGCGTCAGTGGCCCCGGTGCGGACGGTGCCTTGCTGGCTTTGACCGGGCGGCTCCCCTCGCCCCGTCTTGCGCAATTCACCGCTCTGCGCGATGCCGATGGTGGTTTGCTCGATCGGGCGCTGGTGCTGTGGCTGCCCGGCCCCGGCACCGCTACCGGCGAGGACAGCGCCGAACTGCATTGCCATGGCGGGCGCGCGGTGATTGCGGCGGTGCTGGCGGCGCTGGGCGCGCTGCCTGGGCTGCGGCCGGCACAGGCGGGGGAGTTCACGCGGCGCGCCTTCGCCAATGGGCGCATCGATCTGGCCGAGGCCGAGGGGCTGGCTGACCTGCTCACCGCCGAGACCGAGCTTCAGCGGCAAAGCGCGATGGCGATGGCTGGCGGCGCGTTTTCAGCGATGGTGGCCGCGTGGCGCGAGCGCGTGCTGCTGGCCTCGGCGCGGTTGGAGGCAGTGCTGGATTTCGGCGATGAGGATGATGTCGCCGCGCTGCCCGCTGGGTTCGGCGGGGTGCTCGCTGCGTTGGCCGACGACATCGCGCATTGGCTCACCGCGCCCCGGGCCGAGTTGCTGCGCGATGGCTTTCGCATCGTCATCGCAGGCCCGCCCAATGCCGGCAAGAGTACGCTGTTCAATGCGCTCGTTGGCAGCGAGGCCGCGATCACCGCGCCGCTGGCCGGCACCACCCGCGATGTTTTGACCCGCCCAATTGCCATGGCCGGGGTGCCGCTGGTGCTGGTCGACACCGCCGGCCTGCGCGAAGACGGCGCCGACGCTATCGAGGTCATCGGCATTGCCCGCGCCGAGGGCGCAATGCGCGCGGCCGACCTGGTGCTATGGCTGGGGGCTGAGGGCGAGGGTACGGCGGGTTGCTGGGAGATCGCGGCGCAATCCGATCGGGCCGGAGCGCCGGCGAAGGTCGATGCCCGGCACCACATCTCGGCACGGACAGGTGCAGGGATGGACCGGTTGCGCGATGATCTGGTTGCCACCGCGCGGTCCGCCCTGCCCCGCGCCGGCGAAGCAGCGCTCAATGCGCGGCAGCACGGCTTGCTATCCGATGCACGAGTAACCTTGTCCGCCGCCGCGACCCAGACGGACGTCCTGTTGGCGGCGGAGGATTTGCGGCAGGCCCGCCGCGCTTTCGACGCGCTGCTGGGCCGCGCCGCGACCGAGGATATGCTTGACACGCTGTTCGCACGTTTCTGCATCGGCAAGTGAGTGTTCCACGTGGAACATCGTTTTGACGGCAGCGCCCCGGTGCGATAACGCGGCATCATGTCGTCGCATCGCTTGATGCCAAAGACCGGCACCCACTTTTTGGCGCGATGCGAATATGAATTTCGATGTCATCATAATCGGCGGCGGCCACGCCGGTTGCGAAGCGGCGGCAGTGGCGGCGCGGATGGGTGCGCGCGCCGCACTGGTCAGCTTCGACCTCGCGGCGGTCGGCGCGATGAGCTGCAATCCGGCTATCGGCGGGCTAGGCAAGGGGCACCTGGTCCGCGAGGTCGATGCGTTCGACGGACTGATTGCCAAAGCTGCCGATGCCGCCGCAATCCACTACCGCATGCTCAATGCCTCCAAGGGCAGCGCGGTGCAGGGGCCCCGTGTACAGGCCGACCGCTGCCTTTTCAAAACCGCGATCCAGCGCATGCTGACCGCGCAGCTCGGCCTGATACTGGTCGAAGGCGAAGCCGCAGCGCTGTGCTTTGCCGGGGATCGGATCAGCGGTATCGATCTCGCCGATGGCACGCGCCTGACCGCGCCGGCCGTGATCCTGTGCACAGGCACATTCCTTGGCGGAACGATGTTTCGGGGCGAGGAGCGGATGGTTGGTGGCCGCATTGGTGAGGCCGCCGCCAGCCGGCTCGCGGCACAATTGCGCAGTGCCGATCTGCCGATGGCCCGCCTGAAAACCGGCACCCCGCCCCGCCTCGACGGGCGCAGTATCGATTGGGCTGCACTCGACGAACAGCCATCGGATGTTGGCGCATGGTGCATGTCGACGTTGACGCCTGCCCGCCGCAATCCCCAAGTGTTCTGCGCCATAACTCGCAGCAACCCGGCCAGCCACGAAATCATCCGCGCCAACCTCCACCGTTCCCCCCTGTTTAGCGGCGCGATTGGGGGCCAGGGCCCACGCTATTGCCCCTCCATTGAGGACAAGATCCACCGTTTCGCTGACCGCGACGGCCACCAGATCTTCCTCGAGCCCGAGGGACTAGACAGTCACCTGATCTACCCCAACGGGGTCAGCACCTCGCTGCCTAGAGACGTGCAGCTGGCGATGTTGCGGACGATGCAGGGGCTGGAAAGCGTCGATATCGTGGTGCCCGGGTATGCGGTGGAATATGACCACATCGACCCGCGTGCGCTCCGCCCCAGCCTTGAATTACGGGCGATTGGCGGGCTTTATTGCGCTGGCCAGATTAACGGTACCACCGGCTATGAGGAGGCGGCCGCGCAGGGCCTGATCGCCGGAATGCATGCTGCCGCCGCTGTGTTGGGCCTCGATCCGGCGCGGTTGGACCGCGCCAATTCCTACATGGCGGTGATGGTCGACGATCTGACACTGCACGGGGTCAGCGAACCCTACCGCATGCTCACGGCTCGCGCCGAGTACCGGCTGCGGCTGCGGGCGAATAATGCGGCGACGCGGTTGACCCCGTTGGCGATTGACGCCGGGTGTGTCGGGGAGGAGCGGCGCGTGGGGTTCATGGCGCGGATGGCTGCGAAAGACGCTATCGAGGCAGCACTGACCCGTGAAATTGGCGCCACGGAACTGGCTGAACAGGGGCTTGCGGCTCGCCCCGATGCCGGGCGGATGGCGTTGAGCGAATGGCTGCGTTTCGATGGCATAACGCTGGACGCGCTGACGCCATGGCTGGGTGATGCGCTGCCAAATGATGCAGCGTTGGTCGAGGAAGTGGCGGAGGATGTTGCCTATGCGCCCTATCTGGCGCGGCAGGATCGCGAGTTGCGGGAATTGCGTGCCAGCGAGGCGCTTCGCTTGCCCGAGGATTTTCCCTATGCGGCGACCCCCGGCCTGTCGCGCGAGATGGTGGAGCGGCTGAGCGCGGCGCGGCCTGGCAATCTGGCGGCCGCCGGACGCGTGCCAGGGATCACCCCGGCGGCGCTGGCGGCGTTGCTGGTGCACGCGCGGCGGTGGGCGGCGTGATTACGGATGAGGTGGCAGCGCGGGACTGGCTGCGCACGCTGCCCGAATGCGACGATGCCGCGATGGGTCGGTTGGAGATGCTTGCCGCTATGCTGGCGGAGGAGAATGCGCGGCAAAATCTGGTCTCGGCGGCGAGCTTGGGCGAGGTCTGGCGGCGGCATATCGCCGATTCGGCCCAATTGCTGCGGCTTGTCCCGAAGGAAACCGAAGGCCTATGGCTCGACCTCGGCACCGGCGCGGGGTTCCCCGGTCTGGTGATCGCGGTGCTTCGCCCCGATCTGCGGATGCTGATGGTCGAATCGCGCAACCGGCGCATTGGCTGGCTCGAATCGGCGCGACTCGCACTGGGGCTCACCAATGCCGAGGTGATCGGCACACGGCTCGAAGCGCTGCCAAGCGCGGCTATGGCGGTGATTTCGGCGCGCGCCTTCGCCCCGCTGCCCCAATTGCTGACATTATCCGCAAGGTTTTCCACAAGCGCTACCTGCTGGCTGTTGCCGAAGGGCCGCCATGCGAGCCAGGAATTGGCGGCGCTGAAGGGTTGGCGGCAAATGTTTCACGTGGAACACTCGCTAACCGATCTTGAAGCGGGTATCATCACCGGGCACCTGCTGGGAAAAATGTAATGATCCGTATCGCGATTGCCAATCAGAAGGGCGGGGTCGGCAAGACCACCACCGCGATAAACATGGCAACCGCGATGGCCGCCACCGGTTGGCGCACGCTGCTGATCGATCTCGACCCGCAGGGTAATGCCTCGACCGGCATCGGCATCGCCGCGGCGGACCGCGAGCGATCGTCCTACGACCTGTTGGTTGATGGCGCGCCGCTGGGCGAATGTACGTTGGAGACGCGAATCCCCGGGCTTTCCATCGTGCCCGCCACGGTCGATCTGTCGGGCGCGGAGGTCGAGCTGGTTGCGGTGGACCGCCGGACGGACCGACTGCGCGAGGCGCTGGACGCCGCGGCCCCGACCTATGACATCTGCTTCGTCGATTGCCCGCCCTCGCTCGGGCTGCTCACGCTGAACGCGCTGACCGCCGCCGATTCGCTGCTGGTGCCACTACAATGTGAGTTCTTTGCGCTGGAGGGCCTTAGCCAGCTCCTCCAGACCGTCGACCGCGTGCAACAGCGGTTCAACCCCGGCCTCAGCATCATCGGCGTGGCGCTCACCATGTACGACCGGCGCAACCGGTTGACCGATCAGGTGTCGGACGACGTGCGCGCCTGCCTCGGCCATCTGGTGTTCGACACCACGATCCCGCGCAACGTCCGCCTGTCCGAGGCACCCAGCCATGGATTGCCGGCGCTGGTCTATGATCAGCATTGCGCCGGCAGCCGCGCCTACATGGCGCTCGCCCGCGAATTGATTGCCCGCCTGCCTGAGAGAAGAAAAGCCGCATGACCGATATTCAACCCGAGACCCGCGCCATTCCCCTTCACGCAGCCCCCAAGCGTCCGGCGCTGGGCCGGGGCCTTGAGGCGCTGCTCGGGGAAAGCCGCCGCGAGGAGCCGCTGGCGGTCCCCGCTGGCCGTGCCGGCGATTCGCTGCGCGCGGGTGGCCTCGCGCAGCTGGCGGTGTCCGACATCGAGCCACATCCCGATCAGCCGCGCCGCCATTTCGATGAGGCAGCGCTGGCCGAGTTGGCGGCATCGATCGCAGCGAGAGGCGTGATTCAGCCGGTGATCGTGCGGCCTCTGCCGGGCGGCCGCTTTCAATTGGTGGCGGGCGAGCGCCGCTGGCGCGCGGCGCAGCTGGCGCAATTGCACGAGATCCCCGCACTGATCCGCAACCTCAATGAGCGTGAGGTGATGGCACTGGCGCTGATCGAGAACCTTCAGCGCGAGGACCTCAACCCGATGGAGGAAGCGCGCGCCTACCACCGCCTGGCCGAGGGCGAGGGCATGACCCAAGCCGATATCGCGCGGATGGTTGACAAATCGCGCAGCCATGTCGCTAATCTCCAGCGGCTGCTGAGCCTGCCCGAGACGGTGATGGCACTGGTCGAGCAGGGACGGCTGTCGATGGGCCACGCCCGCGCGCTGATCGGCCATGGTGATGCCGCCGCGCTGGCTGAGACAGCGGTGGCGCGCAGCCTGTCGGTGCGCGAGGTCGAGCAACTGGTGCGCCGCCGCAGCGGTGACGCTAAGGGCCCGCCGCGTCGCGCGCGTCTCGAAACCAAATCCTCGGGCGATGCCGACATTATCGCGGTGCAGAATCACCTTGAGGAGTTTCTGGGCCTGCCGGTCAAGATCAGCGCCGATGCCGATCCCCGCTCGGGCGCGGTGACCATCCGCTATCGCACGCTGGATCAGCTCGACCTGATCTGTCAGCGGCTGACGGGCGGCACAATTTAGCATCAAGTATTTGATATAAAGCGAAAATCTTATGAAATCGCGGCGTCCGTTAAGTGGCGCCGCGCAACTTTTCAGCCCGCTATTGCGGCCCCAATTGCCACAGCCAAAGCCTCGATCCCCGCGGCATCCTCGGCATCGAAACGGGCGATAGTCGGGCTGTCGAGGTCGATCACCGCGATCACCCGGCCCCCCGCGTGCACCGGCACGACCAGTTCGGAGGCGCTATCTCCGTCGCAGGCGATGTGCCCCTGAAAGGCGTGGACATCGGCCACCAGCTGCGTTTGCCCCGATGCCCCCGCCGTGCCGCACACCCCGCTGCCAAAGGCGATGCGGATGCAGGCCGGCTTGCCGACAAACGGCCCCAGCACCAGCCCGCCATCCACCACCCGGTAAAACCCCGCCCAATTGAGCCCCGGCACATATTGCCAGATCAGCGCGGCAAGGTTGGCCATATTGGCCACCGCATCGCTCTCCCCCTCGGTCAGCGCGGCGGCGGCAACGCTTAGCTGGCGATAGGCCTCTGGCTTGGCCAGCGCTGCATCGGGGGCGAAATCGAACATGGCGCACCCCTAGAGCATCGCGCCAAAAAGTGGGAACCGGTTTTTGGCATTGGGCGATGCGGCAACAAAAACGCATCGCGCCAAAAAGTGGGCCCGCCTTTGGCACCAGGCGATGTGACAACAAAAATTTGAGCGGGCAGCTTATTCGCGTTTCGCGCTGCCCGCTCTGACGCGCCGCGCTTGCCGCCTAGGCCCCAAAGCTCTATTCGCGCAGGCATGACCGCACTGCGCCGCAATCTGCTCCTCGCCCTCGCCCTGATCATCGTTCTGGCCGGCGGGTTCGCCCTGTGGCTCAGCCATGTTGACACCGGCCCGACCGACATCACCGCCTATGAGGGCCCGCACCCCAAGCTGGACGACCCCGATGCGCAGACCTTTCCGCGCGTTGGGCTGGTCAAATCCGTCGGCTGGCAGGCAGGCGAGGCGCCCATATCCGCGCCGGGCCTGACGGTCACCCGCTTTGCGGAGGGGCTCGATCACCCGCGCACCCTGCTGACCCTGCCCAATGGCGATGTGCTGGTGGCGGAGACAGACGCGCCGCCGGGTAATGATCCGGGCGGCATTACCGGCTTTTTCCAGCGGACATTTATGCACATGGTCGGTGCATCGGGGCATTCGTCCGATACGATCCTGCTGCTGCGTGACAGCAGCGATGGCAAGACCCCGGCGCGCTTTGTGCTGCGCCATGATGGCCTAGCCTCGCCCTCGGGCATGGCGTGGGCTGATGGCAAATTGTATGTCGCCAACCATAACGCGGTGCTGGCCTTCGATTACCGCCTTGGCGACACTGCGCTGACCGGCGCGCCGACGAAGATGATGGAGCTGCCCGGTTCCGGCATCCACTGGATGCGCAACCTGCTGCTCAGCCCCGATGGCAAGCTGTTGTATATCGCGGTCGGATCGTCATCGAACATCGGCGAGAACGGCATGGAAGCCGAAAAGGGCCGCGCCAGCATTTATGAATTCAACCTGGCGCATGGCCGCTTTCCGCGCACCTATGCCGCCGGGATGCGCAACCCCAATGGCATGGCGTGGAACCCCTCGACCGGCGAATTGTGGAGCGTGGTCAATGAGCGCGACATGCTGGGCGCCAATCTGGTGCCCGATTACCTGACCAATGTGCCGATCGGCGCGCATTATGGCTGGCCATGGGTCTATTGGAAGGACGTGGTCGATGACCGGGTGACGTCGCAGATGCCCGAGTTCCTGACCGATTACTCGCGCAAGCCCGAATATGCGTTGGGGCCGCACGTCGCGCCGCTGGGGCTGGTGTTTGCCGGTGGCGGCGGGCGGATGGGGCCTGATTTCGCCAATGGCGCCTTTATCGCGCGGCATGGCTCCTGGAACCGGCGCGCGCCGGTGGGCTATGACGTGGTGTTCGTCGGCTTCGATGCGCATGGCAATCCGGTAGGGATGCCCAGGCCGGTGCTGACGGGCTTCCTCACCGGCAAGGGCACCACGCATGGCCGGCCGGTGTGGCTGAGCTGGGCCAAGGATGGCGCGCTGCTGGTCAGCGACGATACCGCCGGGATCATCTGGCGGGTGATCGCGCCGGGCGCCGCGCCCTCAGCCGCGCCGCCGCCGGTGGTGACCACGCATATGCCGCCGCAGCGCAATCTGAAGGGCGACCCACGCGAGCAGCAGTGACTCCGCGCGCGCGCCGGAGCGGATCAGGGCTCTCTCCCGGCGCGCCCGGACAGCTCGGTAACATAATGCCACGCTACCCGGCCCGAGCGGCTGCCCCGCCGCTTTGACCATTCCAGCGCGTCCGCCTGATCCCAATCCAGCCCCCCCGCTGCGGCATAGCCGGCGACGATCGCCAGATAATCGTCCTGGCTGCACACATGAAAGCCGATCGCCAGCCCGAAGCGGTCGACTAGCGCCAGCCGGTCATCCACCGCATCGCGCGGATTGATCGGATCGTCCTGCTCGCTGGCATGGCGCGCCACGATCGCGCGCCTGTTCGAGGTGACCGCCAGCCGCACATTGCCGGGCCGCGCCTCAACCCCGCCCTCCAGCCAGCTGCGCAAAGCGCGTGCGTCAGCCGCGCCGGCATCCTCAAAGCCGAGATCGTCGATAAACACCAGAAACCGGCGCTCCACCCCGGCCAGCGCCCGAAACAAAGCCGTCAGCGACGTCAGCGCGTCAGGCGCCACCTGCACCAGCGCGATGGCGCCGGGGTGAGCGGCGGCGGCGGCCACGATGCTGGCGCGCAACAGCGCCGACTTGCCCATCCCCCGCGAGCCCCACAGCAGCATGTCATGCGCCGCATACCCCGCCGCCAGCCGCACGACATTGGCGGTGACCAGCGCCTTTTGCGCATCGATCCCGCGCAGCAGCGCCAGGTCGGGCGCATCGAGCCGCAGGACGCTGCGCGCGTGCGCCCTGTCCCAGACATAGGCCGGCGAACCCAGCCAATCGGTCGGTGCCAGGGTCAGCGGCGCCAGCCGCTCCAGCGCCCCGGCAATCCGCGCCAGCAATGCGTCGGTGGCGTCGCCGCTCATCCGGCCAGCGCCTCGGCATCCAGCGCATAGAGCAGTGCCGCGCCCGCCATCGCCGCCGGTTTCAACCCCGCCGCCTCGGGCACGATATGCTCCAGGAAATAGCGCGCGACCACCGGCTTGGTCGCCGCAATCGTCCCGCCCTCGGCCGCTGCCGCGCGCGATTGCCGCAGCAACTGCCAACCCGCCACCGCCACCGCGCTCATAGTGCAGAACGGCACCGATCCGGCCAGCTTGTCGTCCAGACTGGCATCCTGCGCCATCCAGCGCGCAATCCCCGCGCAATCCCGCGCCAGAGCTGCGAGCGTCGGCGCATCCCCGGCGTCGGCGGCAATCTCCTCGAACAGCGCGATCACCACCCCGCCGCCCGCGTATCCCAGCTTGCGCGTCACCAGATCGGCAGCCTGAATGCCGTTGGTGCCCTCATAGATCGGGGTGATCCGCGCATCCCGGTAATGCCGCGCTGCGCCGGTCTCCTCGATATAGCCCATGCCGCCATGGATTTGCACACCCAGGCTGGCCACCTCACATCCGATATCGGTGTTCCATGCCTTGACCAGCGGCACTAGCACATCGGCGCGCGCCGCCGCGCCCTCGATCCCCAATACCCCCCGGTCTACCATCCCGGCGGTGTAGTAGAGCAGCGCCCGCGCCCCCTCGGTCAGCGCGCGCATCCGCAGCAGCATGCGCCGCACGTCGGGATGCTCCACAATCGGCACCGGGCGGCAATCGGCAGCGCCCGCCCGCGCCGATTGCACCCGCTCGCGCGCGTAATGTGCCGCCATGCCCAGCGCCGCCTGCGCCACCTGCAAGCCCTGATTGCCGACATTGATCCGCGCCGAGTTCATCATCGTGAACATCGCTTTCAGGCCCTCGTTCGGCGCGCCGATCAGCTCGCCGATGCAGGCCCCTTCGTCGCCATAGCTCATCACACAGGTCGGTGAGGCATGGAGGCCCAGCTTGTGTTCGATGCTGACCGATTTCACATCGTTGCGCGTGCCCAGGCTGCCATCGGCCAGCACATGGAACTTTGGCACGATGAACAGCGATATGCCGCGCGATCCCTCGGGCGCGCCGGGGACGCGCGCCAACACCAGATGGATGATATTCCGGGTGAGGTTATGCTCGCCCCAGGTAATAAAGATCTTGGTGCCGCGTATCATATACTTGCCAGCATTCTCGCCCTCGCCGATCATAGTCGCCACGGTGCGCAGCGCCCCGACATCGCTACCCGCCTGCGGTTCGGTGAGGTTCATGGTGCCTGCCCATTCGCCGCTGACCAGCTTGGCGAGGTACATCGTCTGCTGCTCTGCGCTGCCATGATGGTGCAGCGCATCGATCGCCCCCACCGTCAGTACGGGCATCAGCCCGAAAGCCAGATTGGCGCTGCCCAAATTCTCCATCACACAGGCCGCCAACGCCGAGGGAAGCCCCTGTCCGCCAAACTCCGCCGGCGCGGCAACCGCGTTCCACCCGGCCTTGACATAGGCGAGGTACGCCTCGACATAGCCCGGCGGCAGCGTCACAACGCCATCGGCAAAGCACGCGCCCACCCGGTCACCGCTTTGCGACAGCGGCGCGAAATGCCCGGCGGCGAATGCGCCGATCCCTTGCGCAATCGCCTCCACGACGTCATCGGTCGCATCGGCAAAGCGCGGGCTTTCCGCCAGTTCGGCAATTCCGGCATTGATTTTCAGCGCAAAGATCTGGTCGGCTGTGGCGGGTGTGAAGCTCATGCGCGCTAATCCTTGGCTGCTTTCCCTTGGCACGGGGCCGCCCCGCCTATACCGGGCTAGCGCGATGGACAACAGCCCGCCCGATATGGTGATGCCCGATACCGCTGGTCTGGCGGCGGCGGCGGCGTGCCTGCGCGGGCATGCGGTGGTCGCGGTGCCGACCGAGACGGTCTATGGTCTGGCCGCCCGCGCCGACAGCGATGCGGCGGTCGCGGCGATCTATCGCGCCAAAGGTCGCCCCGATTTCAACCCGCTGATCGTCCATGTAGCTGACGTTGCGGCGGCGGAGCGGCTGGCGGTGTTCGATGCGCGCGCGCTAGACCTTGCCGGCGCGTTCTGGCCGGGGCCGCTGACGCTGGTGCTGCCGCGCCGCGCCGGTGCCCCGCTGGCGACGGCGGTCAGCGCGGGGCTGCCGACGTTGGCGCTGCGATGTCCGGCGCATCCGGTGATGCGCGCCCTGCTGGCTCTGGTCGATTTCCCGCTGGCCGCGCCTTCGGCCAACCGCAGCGGCGGGGTCAGCCCGACCACGGCGGCGCATGTCGCCGCGTCGCTGGGCGCGGCGGCGGGGATGATCCTCGATGGCGGAGCCTGTGCGGGCGGTATCGAGTCCACCATCGTGGTCTTGCGCGAAGGCAACGGCTGGAAGGTCCTGCGCCCCGGACCGATCACCGCCGGGCAGATCGCCAATGTCCTGGGCACGCCGCCCGTTGCCAACGCCGCGACATCTATCGAAGCCCCCGGCCAACTCGCCAGCCACTACGCCCCCGGCAAGCCGATCCGCCTGAACGCCAGCCATGCCGCGCCCAATGAATTCCTGATCGGCTTCGGCCCGCAGCAGGGCGATTTCAACCTGTCGCCCGCCGGCGATCTGGTAGAGGCGGCGTCGCACCTCTACGCCGCGCTCCACACCGCCGCCGCCGCGCCGCATGCCCGCATCGCGGTGGCCCCGCTGCCGGCCGAGGGCATAGGCGCCGCGATCAAGGATCGCCTAAGCCGCGCAGCGACGTAAAGCACGCCCCGCAGCCGTCTAGTGGTCCGATTCTGACATTCGATACCGCTTGAGGCCAAGTCGCGCTCGAATGTCCGAATCTTTTCGGACCACTAGAAGATTTTGATTCTAGTGGATTTTACGATTTTGACATTTGCAGACCCATCCCAACCGCCAGG
>JANXUK010000036.1 GCA_025356275.1 Sphingomonadales bacterium
GCATGATTGCAGCGATGGCGGCGCGGCAGTGGCTTTGGCCGAGATGGCGCTTGCGGGCGACATCGGCTTTGTCAGCGATGTGGCAGCCGGGTTGCCGCCGCTGGCGGGCCTGTATTTCGGCGAGGATCAGGGCCGCTATCTGGTAACCGCGCGCGATGCCGGGCCGGTGATTGAGCGGGCTCTGGATGGCGGGGTCAATGCCGTTGTCGTGGGGACCACCGGGGGCGATTTTTGCGCGTTCCGGTTCGTTGCCGATGGGCGGGTGCAGCAGGTCGGCCTCACGGAATTGCGCGCGGCCAATGATGCGTTTTTCATGGACTGGATGGAGGGTTAGCTCTCATCCTCGCGCCCATGCGTCGGGCGCGATATCGAGCAGGGTGAGGACCGCGGTCAGGTCGCCGTGGTCGATCCAGCCATTGGCGGCGGCGCGGGCCTTGGGCTTGGCGTGATAGGCGATGCCATAGGTCGCGGCCTCGATCATCGGGATGTCATTGGCGCCGTCGCCGGTAGCGAGGCTGGTGCCCCCTTCCCGTGCGACCTCCGCGAGCAATGTGGCCTGTTTGGTGGCGCTGTCGCAGATCGGGCCGGTCAGGCGGCCGGTCAGCTTGCCGTCCGCCACCTCCAGCCGGTTGGCGACAACATGGTCGAACCCAAGCATCGCCGCTACCGGATCGGCAAATTGGTGAAAGCCGCCGGTAACCAGCACGCAGCGGACGCCATGGGCCTTCAAAGTCTGGACGAGGATGCGCGCGCCCGGCATCGCGGTGATCCGCTCCGCCAGGCATTGAGCGATCGCGCCCTCGGGCAGGCCCGCCAGCAGGCCCACCCGCTCATGCAGCGCGGCGGCGAAATCGAGCTCGCCGCGCATCGCCGCCTCGGTAATCGCGGCGATCTGGGGTTTGAGGCCGGCAAAATCGGCGAGTTCGTCGATACATTCCTGCCCGATCATCGTCGAATCCATGTCCGACACGAACACGCGCGGGATCTGCGGGGCGTGGTCGGTGATCAGCGCGTCGGCGACCTTGTGCTGGCGCTCCACCTCGGCGCGGAAGGTCGCTGCGTCGCCTTCGCCCTGCATGGTATGCAGGATGCCGCCTTCTGGTATTACGCGCGCGATGAACACTGAATCTTCCCTCCCTAAGCCGCCGCTGGCGCTCATCGCAGGGCCGACCGCCAGCGGCAAGAGCCAAGTCGCGGTGCGGCTGGCGCAGGGCTTGGCGGCGCGCGGGCAAGGCGCGGTGGTGATCAACGCCGATAGCGCGCAGGTCTATGCCGATCTGGCGGTACTGAGCGCGCGGCCCGGGGGGGCCGAGATGGCAGAGGTGCCGCACCGGCTTTACGGCGTGTGGGACGGGGCGGAGGCCTGCTCGGCGGCGGATTGGGCGGCGGCGGCAAAGCGGGAGATCGCATCGGCGCATGGCGCCGGGCTGGTACCGATATTGGTGGGCGGAACCGGGCTCTATATCCGCACATTGCTGGACGGGATCGCGCCGGTGCCGCCGATCGATGCGGCGGTGCGGGCGGCTGTACGGGCGCTGCCGGTGGCCGAGGCACGCGCGGCTTTGCAGGCTGAGGACCCGGAGCGGGCGGCGCGGATCGATGTGGCGGATGGGGCGCGGATCGCGCGGGCGCTGGAGGTGGTGCGCTCGACGGGCGTGCCTTTGACGGTGTGGCAGGCGCGGATGAGCGGCGGGATTGGCGGCGATGTAACGCTGCATCCGGCGATCCTGCTGCCGGAGCGCGCCGGCCTTTACGCACGATGCGATGCGCGCTTTGCCGCGATGCTGGGGGGGGGCGCGGTGGATGAGGTGCGGGCATTGCTGGTGCGGGAGCTTGATCCGGCGCTGCCGGTGATGCGGGCCATCGGGGTGGGCGCGATTGCCGATTATCTGGGCGGGGTGCTGTCGCTGGCCGAGGCCGAGGCGGCGGGCGCGCAGGCGACGCGTAATTATGCCAAGCGGCAATATACTTGGCTGCGGCACCAGCCGCCGGTGGAATGGCTGCGTGTCATCGCTGAGAATTACCAGATAGATGATATTTTTGTATCTTTATTACGTTAAGCCCTGGTTGACACGACATTTCATTTCTTCTACAGGCGCTCTCATTGTGGTCAGAGCGGCGTTAATGTTGCTGTGAGATATGCGGGCGCGGGCCAATCCGAATTGGCATGGGCCAAATCGGCAAGGGGCCTGCCCGGCGAAAGGATTAGACGTGAGCGACAAGCGCGATAGCGCCGGCGCGGCAGAGCGAAGCGGCGCGCATATTGCAGAGCGCAGCGGCGCGCATATTCTAGTCGAGAGCCTGGTCCGGCTGGGCGTCGAATTCGTGTTCGGCTATCCTGGCGGGGCGGTGCTGCCGATTTACGACGCGCTGTTCGGCGAGAAGCGCATCCGGCACATTCTGGTCCGCGCCGAGGCCGGCGCGGGGCATGCCGCCGAAGGTTATGCGCGCTCCACCGGCAAGCCTGGCGTGGTGCTGGTCACCTCCGGCCCCGGCGCGACCAATGTGGTGACCGCAATTACCGATGCGTTCATGGATTCGATCCCGCTGGTGATCATCACCGGCCAGGTGCCGACCGGGCTGATCGGGTCGGATGCGTTTCAGGAGGCCGATACCATCGGCATCACGCGGCATTGCTGCAAGCACAATTACCTCGTCAAAGACCCGGCGGAGTTGGCGGCTATTGTCGACGAAGCGTTTCAGATCGCCACCACCGGGCGGCCCGGGCCGGTGGTGATCGACATCCCCAAGGATGTGCAGATTGCGATGGCGTCGTGGCATTCCGGCGTGCCGCAGCGGCGCATCCGCTATGCGCCTCAGATGGCAGCCGGCGGCGACGAAATCACGCAGGCCGCCGCGATGATCGCCAGGGCCAAGGCGCCGATCTTCTACACCGGCGGCGGGGTGATCAACGCGGGCCCGCGCGCTTCGGAGGCTCTGCGAACCTTGCAGGCGATGGTCGGCGCGCCGGTTACCTCGACGCTGATGGGGCTGGGTGCGTTTCCCGCCGATCATGCCTGTTGGCTGGGCATGCTGGGCATGCATGGCACGTATGAAGCCAATATGGCGATGAATCAGGCCGACCTGATCATCGCGGTGGGCGCGCGCTTTGACGACCGGGTGACCGGGCGGCTCGATGCGTTCGCGCCCAATTCGGCCAAGATCCACATCGATATCGACCGTGCCAGCATCAACAAAGTGGTGCCGGTCGATCTGGGCGTGGTCGGCGATTGCGCGGTGGTGCTGGAGCAGATTATCGCGGCTTTAGGGGCACATACGCCCCGCGACCTGTCGGCGTGGCATGCGCGGGTCGACGGGTGGCGGGCGCGGAAAAGCCTCGCCTATCCCAAAGGCGGGGCCGAAATCGCGCCGCAACTGGCGATTGAGCGGCTGTTCGAGCTGACCAAGGCGGCCGATCCGATCATCAGCACCGAGGTTGGCCAGCATCAGATGTGGGCGGCGCAGCATTTCCACTTCTTCGGGCCGAACAAATGGCTGACTTCGGGCGGGCTGGGCACGATGGGCTATGGCCTGCCGGCGGCGATCGGGGCGCAACTGGGCAACCCCGGCAAGCTGGTCATCGATATTGCCGGTGAGGCGTCGATCCAGATGAACATCCAAGAGCTGGGCACCGCGACGCAATACCGCCTGCCGGTGAAGGTGTTTATCCTGAACAATCAATGGATGGGCATGGTCCGTCAGTGGCAGGAACTGACTTACGAAAGCCGGTATTCGTCGTCCTATTCGGATGCGCTGCCCGATTTTGTGCTTTTGGCCGAGGCATATGGCTGGAAGGGCATCCGGATCGAGGACCCTGCCGATCTCGATGCCGGGATCGCCGCGATGCTGGCGCATGATGGACCGGTGATGGTCGATTGCCGGGTGGCGCAGGACGCCAATTGCTTCCCGATGATCCCCTCGGGTGCGGCGCATACTGACATGATCCTGCAGGGCGACGCGGTGGTCGGCACGATGGACGATGCAGCGAAGGCTTTGGTGTGATGCATATCAAACAACAGGCGTCCGAACGCCACGTCCTCACCGTTACTGTCGACAATGAGGCGGGGATTCTCGCCAAGATTGCCGGGCTGTTCACCGCGCGCGGCTATAATATCGACAGCCTGACCGTGGCGGACATTTCCGAGAACCACGCGGTTTCGCGCATCACCATCGTCACGCATGGGCCGCCCGCCGTGATCGAACAGATTCGCGCGCAGTTGGAGCGGCTGGTGCCGGTGCACAAGGTCGCGGACCTCACCGAGAACGGGCCGTATGTAGAGCGCGAGCTTGCGCTGATCAAGGTGGCGGGGACCGGCGAGATGCGGGTCGAGGCGCTGCGCCTGGCCGATGTGTTCCGTGCCAAGGTGGTGGATACCACCACCGCCAGCTTCATCTTCGAACTGACCGGCACGCCCGACAAGATCGACAGCTTTGTCGCGCTGATGCGCGAGCTGGGGCTGGTCGAGGTGGGGCGTACCGGGGTTGCCGGCATGGTGCGCGGGGCCAAGGGCACCTGACACAGCATATTGATTGCGGGCCCTGAAAGTTGCAGGGGACGTGCAAGTTTTTTGACCATTGATAGCGCCCGCCTGGGCTGCGCTTTGCAGGGGAATACAGTGAAAGTCTATTACGACGCAGATTGCGATCTCAACCTGATCACCGGCAAGAAAATCGCGATCCTCGGCTATGGCTCGCAGGGCCACGCCCATGCGCAGAATCTCCGCGATTCCGGCGTGAAAGAGGTCGCCATCGCTTTGCGCGCCGGCTCGGCCACTGCGAAGAAGGCCGAGGGGGCCGGTTTCAAGGTGATGGCCAATGAGGATGCTGCCAAATGGGCCGATATCCTGATGATCCTGGCCCCCGATGAGCATCAGGCGGCGATCTATGCCGAGGATCTGCATGTCAATATGAAGCCCGGCGCGGCGCTGGCATTCGCCCACGGCCTCAACGTGCATTTCGGCCTGATTGAGCCCCGCGCCGATGTCGATGTGATCATGATCGCCCCCAAGGGCCCCGGCCACACCGTGCGCAGCGAATATGTGCGCGGCGGCGGCGTGCCCTGCCTGATTGCGGTGCATCAGGATGCCACCGGCAATGCCCATGACATCGGCCTTGCCTATGCCAGCGGTGTGGGCGGCGGGCGCAGCGGCATCATCGAAACCAATTTCCGCGAGGAATGCGAGACCGACTTGTTCGGCGAGCAGGCGGTGCTGTGCGGCGGGGTGACGCATCTGATCCAGGCCGGGTTCGAGACGCTGGTCGAGGCTGGATACGCGCCCGAGATGGCGTATTTCGAGTGCCTGCACGAGACCAAGCTGATCGTCGACCTGCTGTATGAGGGCGGCATCGCCAACATGCGCTATTCGATCAGCAACACCGCCGAATATGGCGACATCACCACCGGGCCGCGCATCATCACCGCCGAAACCAAGGCCGAAATGAAGCGCGTGCTGGCCGATATCCAGTCAGGGCGCTTCGTGAAGAACTTCGTGCTGGACAACCGTGCTGGCCAACCGGAATTGAAGGCGGCGCGCAAGGCGGCGGCGGCGCATCCGATCGAGAAGACCGGGGCGCAACTGCGCGCGATGATGCCGTGGATCGGCGCCAACGCACTGGTGGACAAGACGAAGAACTAAAGCGCGGACTGTGGATGAGCCTGTGCCATCCCGTTCCTCCGGCCCAGCCGCCCGTGCAAGGTAGCATTTGGGTTTCTGGGCGGGACGGCGCAGGCTTGCCGCCGGCAGGCGGTCAGGCACAGCGCATCCTGATCTGCTGCCACGATTTCTCGCGCGGGGGGACCGAGCGGATCGCCATCGGCCTCGCCCGTCACTGGGTTGATGCCGGGCGCGAAGTGGCGTTTCTGTGCGGCACCACCGAGGGGGGATTGCGCGCTACGGTGGACCCGCGCGTGCCGGTGATCGAGCTGGACCCGCCGATCCGCCGCAGCCTGACCTCGCGGTTGAAATTGGCGCGGGCGATGGCGGCGCGGCTGGCTGAGATCGACCCCGATATCATCTTCCTGCCGGGCAATTTCCATCTGATGCTGGCCCCTGCTTTGCGCAAAGCGGCGCGCGGGGCGATCATCGTCAAGATTTCCAATCCCACGGTGCCCAGCGGCCTGCTGGCGATGCCGGTGCGCGCGTTGCTGGCGCGGTTTCGGGATTGCGTCGATGGGGTGGCGGCGATGAACAGCGGGTTGGAGGCGGATATTGCCGCGCTGCTGCCGGGAATCGCCGTCCGCACCTTGTTCGATCCGGTTTACCTCAGCCACGCGCCCGAGCCGCATGCCCCGGCGGGTGAGGGGGCGCTGGAGATCGTGTGGGCCGGGCGGTTCGAGCCGCAGAAGGACGTGATGCTGGCGCTGCGCACGATCAAGGCGCTGAGCGAGCGCGCGCGGGTGCGGCTGACCCTGTTGGGGGATGGCAGCCAGCGACGCCGCGTTATACGCGCGATCGGCGCGCTGGGCCTGAGCGAAATCGTTGCGGCGCCGGGCTTTGTGGCGGGGATCGACGCGTGGCTGACGCGGGCCGATGCGCTGCTGGTCACATCGCATTACGAAGGGGGCCCGGCGGTGGCGGTCGAGGCGCTGGCGCATGGTGTGCCGGTGGTGGCCACCGATTGCTCGCATTTCCTGCGCGATATCATGGCGATCCCGGCGGCGGGGCGCATCGTGACGACGCGCAAACCGCGCGATCTGGCCGCCGCGCTGGCCGAGGTATGCAAGGCCGGGCGGCCCGATGCGGGGGCTTTGGCGGCGTTGACCGCACATCTGGAGCCGGATGTGTGCGCCGCCGCCTATCTTGACTGGTTCGACGCGGTGGCGGCGGCGCGTGCCGGGAAACCCTCTTTACAGCCCGCCCCGCCTTGCGCATAGGATGCGGCATGATCATTCGGCTGGCCCTGACCCTACGACTAATCCGCCCTTGGGCGTAGCGCGGCGCGGCACATGGGTGGCGCGCACGGCGCCCAAGGGATGCTCCGTCCAGCCTCATATCGCCAGCTAATCGAGATTTTCCATGACCATGCTTGCCGACCCTTCGGTCAAATATCGCGCATTTCCCCAGATCAACCTCCCCGACCGTCAGTGGCCGGCACGCACCATCACCGCAGCGCCGCGCTGGCTGTCGACTGATCTGCGTGACGGCAATCAGGCGCTGATCGATCCGATGGGGGCGGAGAAAAAGACGCGGTTTTTCGATCTGTTGGTCAAGGTCGGCTTGAAGGAGATCGAAGTCGGCTTTCCCGCCGCCGGCGCGACCGAGTTCGATTTTATCCGCGGCCTGGTCGATGGCGGACGCATTCCCGACGATGTGCTGGTGCAGGTGCTGACCCAGTCGCGCGAGGACCTGATCACCACCAGTTTCGAGAGCATCGCCGGGGTCCATGCCGGGATCGTGCATCTGTATAATGCGGTGTCGCCGCTGTGGCGTCAGGTGGTGTTCGGCATGGACCGCGCGGCGATTCTGGGCATCGCGGTGGCCGGAGCCAAGGTGCTGCGCGATCAGGCGGCTCGGTTTCCCCAGACCAAATGGCACTTTGAATATAGCCCCGAGACGTTCTCCACCGCCGAGCTGGACTTCAGCCTGGAGTGCTGCGAGGCGGTGATGGCGGTGTTGGCGCCGACGGCGGAGCATCCGATCATCCTCAACCTGCCCGCCACGGTGGAAGCGGCGACGCCCAATATCTATGCCGACCAGATCGAGTATTTCTGCCGCAACCTGCCCCATCGCGAAGCAGCGGTGATCAGCTTGCACACGCATAATGACCGGGGCACCGGGGTCGCGGCGGCGGAACTGGGGTTGATGGCCGGCGCAGATCGCGTCGAGGGCTGTCTGTTCGGCAATGGCGAGCGGACCGGCAATTGCTGCCTGGTGACAGTTGGCCTCAACCTGTACACGCAAGGGGTTGATCCGGGGCTCGATTTCTCCAATATTGACGAGATCATTCAGACCGTCGAATATTGCAACCAACTGCCGGTCCATCCGCGCCATCCCTATGGCGGCGAGCTGGTGTTCACCGCCTTTTCGGGGAGCCATCAGGACGCCATCAAGAAAGGCTTTGCCGCGCAGCAGACGCGCAACGACCAGATGTGGGCGGTGCCCTATCTGCCGATCGACCCCGCCGATCTGGGTCGCGATTATGAGGCGGTGATCCGCGTCAATTCGCAGAGCGGCAAAGGCGGTTTCGCCTGGGTTATCGAGCAGGATCAGGGCCTACGCCTGCCAAAGCGGATGCAGGCCGATTTCTCGCGGTATGTTCAGGCGCTGGCCGATGAGGTCGGGCGTGAGCTGCATGCCGGCGACATCTGGCAGGTGTTCCAGCGCGTCTACCGGCTGGACGGTATGCAGCATTTCGCGCTGGACGAGTACGCGGAGAGCCATGCGCCCGATGGCGCGCGGCTGTTTGCGGGCAGCATCGTGGTGGACGGTGCGGCGCGCTCGGTCTCAGGGCGCGGCAACGGCCTGATCTCGTCGGTGGTGGCGACGCTCGCGGACAGTTTCGGCGTGGAGCTCGCGGTGCGCGACTATACCGAGCATGCGATCGGCGGGGGCAGCGATGCGCGGGCGGTGGCCTATGTTGAATGCACTGGCCCGGATGGTGCGGCGATCTGGGGCGTGGGGATCGACGAGGATGTCGCCACCGCCAGCGTGCGTGCCGTGCTCAGCGCGGCGAACAGCGTGGCGGCGAAAAAAGCATGACGCGCGCCCTGCCCCCGCTGTTCCGCAATCTCCGTTTGCCGGTGATCGCGGCGCCGCTGTTCATAGTGTCCGGGCCGGAGCTGGTGATCGCGCAGTGCAAGACCGGGATCGTCGGCAGTTTCCCGGCGCTCAACGCCCGCCCGCAAAGCGAGCTTAATGAGTGGCTGCACCGGATTACCGAGGAGCTGGCGGCGCATGATGCCGCGCATCCCGAGGCCCCGGCGGCGCCATTCGCGGTCAACCAGATCGTTCACCGTACCAATGCGCGGCTGGAGGAGGATTTGGCGACCTGCGCCAAATGGCGGGTGCCGCTGGTGATAACATCTTTGGGCGCACGCGAGGATGTGAACGCCGGGGTGCATGGCTGGGGCGGGCTGGTGCTGCATGATGTGATCGACAATGCCTTCGCGAAAAAGGCGGTGGCCAAGGGCGCGGACGGGCTGATCGCGGTGGCGGCAGGCGCCGGCGGGCATGCCGGGGCGCTGTCGCCATTTGCGTTGATGCAGGAAATTCGCGGCTGGTTTGATGGGCTGGTCGCGCTGTCGGGGGCGATTGCCTGCGGACGATCAGTGCTGGCAGCCCAGGCGTTGGGCGCCGATTTCGGCTATATCGGCAGCGCGTTCATCGCCACGCAGGAGGCCAATGCCAGCGCCGCCTATAAGGATGGGATCGCAGCGGGCGCGGCGGCGGACATCGTCTACACCAACCTGTTCACCGGGGTGCATGGGAATTATCTGCGCGGCTCGATCGTTGCCTCCGGGCTCGACCCCGACCATCTGCCGGTCAGCGATCGCTCAGCAATGAATTTCGGCAATACGTCGGCGAAGGCGTGGAAGGACATCTGGGGTTCGGGCCAGGGTATCGGCGCGGTGGAGGCGGTGGTACCGACGGCGGATCTGGTGGAGCGTTTGATGCGCGAATATCAGAAGGCGAAGGCGGATCTGGTCGGGGCTTGAAGCATCGCACCAAAAAGTGGTCCCGGTTTTTTGGCATCAAGCGATGCGTCAACAAAAGGCTCGCCACTGGTGATCAGCATGTTTTCGGCGGCGGTTTCGGTCGCCGGCCACAGTGCCTCGACCATCCCGTCCAGCTCGGCATAATCATACGCGCGGCCGATGGGATCGTGGCGGTTGAGAGTGAAAGGCTTGCCCGCCGGGTCGAGCAACCGGCGCCGCAGCGCGCCTTGCAGCAGCCGCAGCCGCATCAGCGCCTCGTCCAGTGCGATCTCGGGCGCACGGCTCCGCAGCGCCGACCAACTCGCCTCGACCTGCCCCACCCGCTCAATCACCATCGCATTATAATCGCGGTGAGGGCCGCGGTGCAGCGGCAGGCGGATCGCCAGCGCGGCACTGTCGCTGGCCGGGAGCAGCAGGCCATTGCTGCGGAAATCATCGAAGCCGACCCGCCCGCGCCCGATCTCCTCCAGCAGCGGCCCGAAGCAGCGGCGGGACAGCAATTGGCGCGGCAGAAGGTGGTGGCGCTGCATGCCGGGGTTGTAGCCGGGGGCCTCGCTACGGTTGACCGAACGGAACGGCAGCGCGGTGCGTTCGAGCTTGCGGGCACGGGCAAGTGCGGCGCCGATCAGCGGTAGTGTCGTGGAATCGGGAGCGGCCCGGCTTGCGGATGGCTGGGAGCGAGGCCCGGCGCAAACATCAATCTCTAGGCAACATACCATATTTCCACTATTTTCCCGCTATCCGCCGGCTCGCCGCGCAGACGTTCGCCATCGGGTCCGGTGAAATCGAAGCCGGTTTTGACCGAACCACCTTCCACCAAACTGTGGATAAGGCGAATCGCGATCTTGCCAGCCTGTGCCGGATTATCAGACGAGGTTGTTTTGATTCGCAGTTCTTGTCCACAGAAAAAACTTAGGCCCCGGCTGACTAGGTCGCCATCGCTCATTCGGGTCAGCGCGGTGAGGCCCAGCGCCGGGAACGGTCCATCCGCCAGCCACGCCGAGGTCAGCCGCGCGAAATGCGCCACGCTCATCGCTGTGCCGGCCGGATGCCAGACCACCGCGCCAAGTCCCGGCAACGTGCTTAGCGCCAGCGCGATGCCCAGCTGGGTGCGGACCACCGGCAACATTGCCTCGGCGCCGGCCATATGCGGCCCCGCGCGCAAGGTGATCGCCGCGTATGCGGCATCGGGCAGCGCGGCAAGGTCATAGGCTTGCTGCATAGCCGGCATCACCGCGCCCGCACCCGGCGCCAACCCCGACAGATCGAACGCCAGCCCATTGGCGAGCAGCTCGACCCAGCCCTCCCCGGCATCATGGCTGATCGCCGGGCACAGATCGCCCGCCGCCGCCGCCAGTACGCGCGCGACATCACCCGACGTGGGCCTGCCCGCCGCCGGAAATATCAGCGACAAGCCATCTTGCCGCGCCGTGGTATCGGTCTGCGAGATCGAAATGCGCGTGGGTCCTGCCGCTAGAAAACAGCGCTAGCTATGCCGTTTGCGCGGGGCCACGTCGAGTCGCGGATTTTGCGTAATTCCCGATGCGGGACGACTCAGAAAACGCCCATCGCCAACCCTTCGGCCAGCGCGGCGCCCAATTCGTGGCATTGGGTGTGGGCGCGGTCGGACAAGTGCTTGGGCGCGAGGATTGCCTCGGGGGTCTGCGCGCCCAGGTTAACGATCAGCGGTTCGGCGACGCGGTTCAGACGCCAGCCGGTGACGATGCGGTCAATCTGGGCCTGCGCACCGCGCCCGTCCGATCCGGCGGCGATGGCGGTGGCATAGGCCCGACCCTCGATCTGGCCCAGCAGCGGGTAATAGAGGCGGTCGAACATGGCCTTCATCACGCCCGCCATAGTGCCAAGGTTTTCGGGGCAGACGAACAGATAGCCGTTTGCGGCGAGCAGGTCGGAGGCGGTAGCGCTTTCGGCCGCGATCAGGCGCGCCTTTGCGGGGTTAGCGCCAGCAAGGGCAGCGCGCGCCATGGCGTCGGCGGCGCCGGTGCGACTGTGCCAGATGATTGCCAGCATCGGGGGCTCCTTTATTTGCCGCCTGTCGGCGAAGGAAGCCTGTGCCATCCCGCGCGGAGTCTCTTTGTTGATGGCCTGTTCCATCCCGCGCCCCCTAGCGACCTACCAAAGCGTGTAATCTGAATCGGAGGTCGGGAGGGCGCGCGGGATGGAGCAGGCTGCGACCCCCAGGTCGCCAATCAAATAGACTCGGGATGGCGCAGGCTTCCTAGTGGTCCGTTTCCGACATTTGGTCCCCTATCCCCTTAACGCGCGTCCATAATGTTGGCAACATAAGGACCACTAGCAAACTTATGAATCTAGTGGATTTTACGATTTTGACATTTGCAGACCCATCCCAACCGCAAGGGGATGCAAAGGTCAAACTGAACGACTACCGGCTGATGCCGGTAGGTTCGCCAGCCACGGCTGAAGCCATCGCAATGTGGCCCGAGCGCGCGGTGCAAAAAGCTGGGTGACAGTGGACATTGATGCTTGTAGCCGACACCCTGCCCGGCGGGGAGACAGCCCGAAGGGCATATGTCTCGCCGCCGGGCAGGGTGTCGGCACTCGACCAAAAAACGGCTGAAGCCTTTCCCGACTGAAAGTCGGGGGTTTGAAACCGAAGGCGGCACAATCAATGGGACTTGGTATTACAAGCTGATCTGAGCGCGAACCCAGTGTCGGGTGCCTACGATGGGTGCCCGGCTCCGGTCCTGTCGCCCAGCCGATTTTGATTTGCTGCACCAAATTGAAATCGGCTGGGCCACTACTAAAAACGGGATGGCGCAAGCCGCAACATAGCAACAGCCTGTCATATCCTTCGGGATGTGGCGGGCTTGGCAATTGCGCTTATTTTTCGGCCCGGTCGGCCCCTGAAGGGTGGGGGGGGTGGCGGCAATTACGCAACACTTCGCTGGCCCAAATGCGCCCACGCACGGCCCATGTGGACGACTGATCCACGCTACTGCACACAATCCTGTTGTCCGGCTAACCGTTCGGCTGGTGGTACTTCTAACAGTATGATTTTCCACATCAAAGTGGGAATTCTTTGGCGTGCTAAGTGGGCATGAACCGGGTTGAGGCCGAATCAAAGGCAAAACAGTCACATCAAGCCCAAGGCACGTTACCCTTAGGCTTTTGTTTTTCCTGAACTTTGGACTTTGGAAAGGTGGTGCCGCTTAGAGGCATGTTGATCGGAACTCATATCGGCACATAGGTGTGCATTTTATCATTGTTTCATAGGCATATACAAATCCGGCCGACACATGGCGGAACATGCAATTTCATCTTTTCGCACGCGAAAAGGTGGTCTATAGGGTAGGCCAGATTGGGGCCGATTTGTTAGAGGCCTGATTTCGCGAAAGGTGGGCTGGTGCTCTATAACGCGCTTGGCCATTTGAGGGTCAAAAGCCTTGGGCCGGGCAAGCATCCCGATGGCCAGGGACTGTGGCTGATCAAGCGGGCCAAGGAAGCCGGCAAATGGATATTACGCATCGTAGTTAGCGGCAAGCGCCGCGAAATGGGTCTCGGCCGCTGGCCCGATGTCTCGATCAGTGAGGCGCGAGAGCGGGCGGCACAAGCGCGCAAGGCAGTTCGTGATGGTGCCGATCCCATAGTCGAGCGGCTCAAGGCGCGCCGGGGCACCCGGCGACTGACCTTTGGGGAGGTGATCGCCCGGTGCTTTGAGGCGCGGAAGGCTGAACTCAAGCGCGATGGTGACGCCGGCCGTTGGTTGTCACCGCTTCAGGTTCATATCATTCCTAAGTTCGGCAAGCATCCGGTCGAGGATGTCGATCAGCACACGCTCGTCGATGCCTTAGGGCCGATCTGGCACGAGAAGCCGGATTCGGCGCGCAAGGCGCTGAACCGGATCAACCTGGCACTCAAGCACGGCGCCGCTTTGGGGCTGAATGTCGACCTGCAGGCACCAATGAAGGCGAGGGCGCTCCTTGGCAAACAACGTCACGAGGTCGAGCATATCCCCTCTATGCCTTATGCGGACGTTTCCGCCTTCTATCATTCGCTCCCGGACATGGGCGGCGTGGCGCCGCTGGCGCTGCGCCTGCTGATGCTGACTGTGGCGCGAACTAGCGAGGTGCGGCTGGCCACGTTCGGTGAGATCGTTGGCGATGTCTGGACCATTCCTGCCATCCGCACCAAGTCCGGCAAGGAACACCGCGTACCGCTCGTGCCTGAAGCGCAGAAGGTGATCGAGGCGGCGCGAGCTTTGTCGCCTAGCGATTACCTCTTCGCTTCGGCGCGGGGAAAGCCGCTATCCGATATGGGCATGGCAGCGGTCATGAAGCGCGAAAGTCTGACCGC
>JANXUK010000044.1 GCA_025356275.1 Sphingomonadales bacterium
CCGCGCCTTCAACTCCTACGATAACATCGTCGATCATTGCTGCGAGGCATGGAACAAACTTATAGATCAGCCATGGCACATCATGACCATCGGTCGGCGCAAATGGGCACATGGGTCATGATCAATGCAGGTTGGTATAAGCTGGTTTGGCAATAAGCGCGGAAGAGCGCTTTTCGGGAAGTCTGTGGAGTTGGTTTGCCGCTTGCCGGCGGATTTGGCCCGCGCTCCCTCCCGACCTCCCACGGCGTGCATCCTGAACGGGAGGTCGGGAGGGGGCGGGGGATGGCACAGGCTTACCCACCGGCAGGCGGACAACTAACGCCGCCGGGCGAAGAACTCGCGCAGCAGCGCCGCTGCTTCGTTTTCGCCAATCCCTGACACCACCTCGGGGCGATGGAGCGCGTGGTCGAACACCCGTGCCCCATGCGTCACCGCCCCGCCCTTGGGATCGGGCGCGGCATAGGTCAGCCGGGCAATGCGGGCATGCGCGATGGCGCCGGCGCACATCGCACACGGCTCCAGCGTCACCCACAGCTCGCAGCCGTCCAGCCGGTCCTGACCCAGCGCCACGGCGGCGGCGCGAATCGCCAGAATCTCGGCATGGGCGGTGGGGTCCTGCCGCGCGCGGGGAGCGTTATGCGCCGCAGCGATCACCAGCCCGTCCCGCACCACCACCGCGCCCACCGGCACCTCGCCCGCTGCGCCGCCCTCGCGCGCCGCTTGCAAAGCTTGCGCCATCGGGGGAGGGAGGGGCCAGCGGGTCATCCAACCCGGCTTAGCGGCACGGCCCGGGCGCGGCAACGCGGGATAACTTGACCTTTTGACGCCGAATCGTTAAGCGCGCGCCTTCGCTGGTAACACCAGTCCTTTGCCAGCCCTTTGATCGAAGTGAGAGCACCATGTCCCGTATTTGCGAACTGACCGGCAAGGGCCGCCAGATCGGCCACAACGTCAGCCACGCCAATAACAAGACCAAGCGCGTGTTCCTGCCCAATCTGCAGAACGTGACGCTGATGTCCGATGGTATGGAGCGCAGCTATCGCTTTCGCGTTTCGACGCATGGCCTGCGTTCGGTGGAGCATGTTGGCGGGCTGGACAATTGGTTGCTCAAGGTGTCGGACGGCTCGCTGTCGCCCCGCGCGCTGAAGGTCAAGCGCGAGCTGGCCAAGAAGCAGGCTGCCTGAACTTGCTGCCGGGGCGGGGATGACCCGCCTTTTGGATTAACGACGCGGAGCAATGACGCGGAGCAATGATGCGCCTGGGGCCACGCTTCGGGCGCATTGTTGCGTCCGGGGTTCTGCCCGCCGAGGCTGAGGCCGGGCGGGTTCAGCCCCGCAGCACGCCGCCCAGCTTGCCGGCCGACGCCACAATGCGCTCGGCGATGGCTTTGAGGTCGGCCTCGGCAAAGCTTTTGTCGCCCGGTTGGAGAGTAACCTCCAGCGCCAGCGATTTCTGGCCCTCGGGCACGCCGGGCCCGCGGAAATCATCGAATACGCGGGCGCCAACGATCAGCCCCTTGTCGGCCATCCGAACCGCCCGCAGCAAATCGCCGGCCGGGAGTGCGGCGGAGACGAGGAAGGCGAAATCCCGCGTCACCGCCTGCAATGCGGGGGGGGCATAGGACGCGCGGGCGAAGCTGGCAGCCGGTTTGCGCGCGGGCAGGGCGTCGAGAAACAGCTCCACCGCCGCCACCGGCCCGTCCAGATCGAAATGCCTGAGCGTGGCGGGATGCAGCATGCCAAAGCGCGCCAGCACAACCTTCGGCCCGAGCCGCAGCGTGGCCGACTGGCCGGGATGAAACTGCGCACCCGCCTCACCCATCACCAGCAAATTCTCCGCCGGCGCCCCCGCCTCGGCCAACAGCGCCAGCGCCTCGGCCTTGGCGTCATAGGCATCGAACAGCGCCGCCTTGCCGCTGGCCCAGCCGCGTGGCCCCTTCTCGCCTGTCAGCACCAGCGCGAGGCTCAGCGCCTCATTGCTGCGCCCGCCCGGGCCGCGCAGATAGCGCCGCCCGATCTCGAAGAGGCGTGAGGCCCCGCTGCCCCGCGCCTGACCCCGTGCCGCAGCGCGCAGCAGGCCGGGCAGCAAGGAGGGGCGCATCGCCTTCATATCCTCGCTGATCGGGTTGGCCAGCAGCCACAGCGCGTTGTCGGCCACGGCAAACACCTCGGCGTCGGCGGGCGGCAGGAATGACCAGGTGACCGCTTCGTTGGCGCCGCGCGCGGCGGCGGCACGGCGCAGGCGGCGTTCCAGCTTCTGCAGCGGGGTCGCGGTAGGGCGGGCAACGCCGTCGACGCGGGGCAATGCCACGCTGGCGATCCGGTCGAGGCCGTGGATGCGCACCACCTCCTCGACGATGTCGGCCGGGCCGACGATGTCGGGGCGCCATGACGGGGCGGTGACGGCCCACGCATCGTCGACGGTAAAGCCCAGCGCGGCGAGAATGCGCTGCTGCTCGTCGGGCGCGATCGCCACGCCGCCCAGCCTTTCGGCCAGCGCCGGGTCATAGGCGACGCGGTGCGGCGCCACTGGGAATGCACCGGCGCGGGCGATTTCCGACGCCACGCCGCCGCAAATCTCAAGGATCAGCGCGGTCAGCAAGTCGAGCCCGGTATCGAGGAAGCCCGGATCGACGCCGCGTTCAAACCGGGCGCGGGCGTCGGATGTGAGAGTGAGTTTGCGGCCGGTTGCGGCGATGCATTGGGGGTCGAAATAGGCGATTTCGAGCAGAACGTCCGTGGTCTCGGCCGAGCAGCCCGAATGCTCGCCGCCCATGATCCCGGCGATGTCATGGACCCCGGCGTCGTCGGCGATGACGGTCATGCTGCTGTCCAGCGCGTAGGTCTTGCCGTTGAGCGCGGTGCAGGACTCGCCATCGCGGGCGCGCCGGGCGACAACCGCACCGCTCAGCTTGGCAAGGTCATAAGCGTGGGCCGGGCGGCCATAGCCCAGCATCAGGTAATTGGTGATGTCGACCAGCGCCGATATCGGGCGTTGGCCCGCGCTTTTGAGCCGCGTCTGGAGCCATTCGGGCGAAGCGCCGTTGCGCAAGCCGCGAATGACCCGGCCATAGAAAGCGGGGCACCCTTTCGCGTCGTCGGTGCGGATCGGGACCGGGCAGGCGAATGTGCCGGCCACGGCGCGCGCGGCGATCGGCTTCAGCCGGCCCAGCCCTGCCGCCGCCAGATCGCGCGCGATGCCGTAAACCCCCATGCAATCGGGGCGGTTGGGAGTGATGCTGATGTCGAACACCGGGTCGGCGCCGTGATAGTCCGCAAAGGCCGTGCCAACGGGCGCGTCGGCGGGCAGCTCGATGATGCCCTCGTGCGAATCGCCCAGCCCCATTTCGCGCGCGGAGCACATCATGCCATGCGATTCGATCCCGCGCACCGCTGCGACCTTGAGCGCCATGCCACCCGCCGGCACCACCGCTCCCGGCAGCCCCAGCACGCCGACCAGCCCGGCCCGCGCGTTGGGCGCGCCGCACACGACCTGGAGCGGATCGGGCCCGCCGGCATCGATGCTGAGCACCTGCAATTTGTCGGCGCCGGGATGGGGGCCGGCGCTGATTATGCGTGCGACGCAGAAGCCCACGAGGCGCGCGGCAGGGTCGTCGATCCCCTCGACCTCCAGACCGATGGCATTGAGCCGCGCCGCGATGGCGGCGACATCGGCGTCGGTTTCGAGGTAATCCTTGAGCCAGGACAGCGCGAACTTCATGGCCGCGCCCCCACGCCGGCGGACAATGTCGGCACATCCAGCGCCGCAAAGCCGTAATGCGCAGCCCAGCGCGCATCGCCATCGAAGAAAGCGCGCAGGTCGCTCATGCCATATTTGAGCATCGCCAGCCGGTCCACCCCGACGCCAAAAGCAAAGCCCTGCCATTGGTCGGGATCGAGGCCACCGGCGGCCAGCACCCGCGCGTTGATCATGCCGCTGCCCAGCAGTTCCATCCAGCTGTGACCCGGCGCGTCGCCGCTGCCGCCGACCACGCGCCGCCCATCCTGCCAGCTGTAGCCGGTGTCGATCTCGACCGAGGGTTCGGTGAAGGGGAAATAGGACGGGCGCAGCCGCAGCACGATGTCGTCGCGCTCAAAGAATGCCTTGAGGAAGGTTTCCAGCGTCCATTTGAGGTGGCCGAGGTGGATGCCCTTGTCGATCACCAGCCCCTCGATCTGGTGAAACATCGGCGTATGGGTGGCGTCGCTGTCCGAGCGATACACCCGCCCCGGCGCGATGATGCGGAGCGGCGCGCCATCTGCCAACATGCTGCGGATCTGCACCGGCGAGGTGTGAGTGCGCAGCAGCAGCGCACGATGATCGTCGGTCTCGCCCTCCAGATAGAACGTGTCATGCATCGCCCGCGCCGGGTGGCTCTCGGGCATGTTGAGCGCGGTGAAATTGTGCCAGTCATCCTCGATCTCCGGCCCGGAGGCGACCGCGAAGCCGAGATCGGCGAAGATTTCGGCCAGCTCGTCCATCACCTGGCTGACCGGATGCACCGTGCCGCGCGGGGTGAGCGGCGCGGGCAGGGTGAGGTCGATACGCTCCGCCGCCAGCCGCTGTTCCAGCGCGGCGCCCTCCAGCGCGTCCTTGCGCGCGGTCAGCGCGGCGGTCACGCCCTCGCGCAGCGCATGGATGCGGGGGCCTTCGCTGGCACGCGCCTCGGGGCTCATGCCGCCCAGCGTCTTGAGCAGCGCCGAGATCGAACCCGCCTTGCCGAGCAGCGCGATGCGCAACGCCTCCACCGCCGGCAGATCCTGCGCCGCCGTGATGCGCTCCCTCGCCTCTGTCCCTATGCCCTCGTAATCCACGCAAATGCCTGCCTGATGCCTGAGCAGTGCCCTTACGGATCAATCCGTCGCATCGCAATGGGGGGGATTGGGGGGGAGATTGGGGGACGGATGGGGGCCGGGATGAGTGGAGACGACAATAGCGCGGCGCCGCCCGGTTGATCCAGCGTCTGCACCGCCGCCCCCGCCAGCCGTGCCCGCGCCGCCACGAATGCGTCGAGGATCGGGTGCGGGCGCGCGGCATATTCGCCGGGGGTCATGCCCATGAACTGGCGAAACTCCCGCACGAATTGCGCCTGATCGTGATAATGCCCGTCGAGCGCGCCGATCCATTTGAGCGAGGGGTCGAGCATGAATTGCGCCAGGCTGCGCATGAACCGCTGACGGCGCAGCAGCAGCTTGGGCGCGAAGCCGAACGCGCGATTGCACACCCGCTCCAGCGTGCGCGAGGTGAGAGCGGCGACCTCGGCCAATTGCGCGGCGGTCGCGGTTTCGGGATCCACGATGGCGCGGTGGACCGCGACGATGCGCGCTTCGCCTGCGACCGGCGCGTCGACGCGCGCGAGGAAATGCGTGGTGATCCGGGCCAGCTCGGCATCGCTATCGGGCGCGGCCTCGAACAGGCTGTCCGCCAGCGGCAGGAAGCTGGCGAAGGCGGCGTGACGAGCCCCGTCGACCACCGCATTGGCCAGTTCGGCGGCGGGGACGCCGACGAACTTCGCCCAGCCCAGCGGCAGCAGGCCTGCGCCCCAGATCCGCCCGCTGCCCACGGTAAAGCGCAGCGCATGCGCGCTGGGGCCCGTCGCGCTGAAATGCGTGGCGCCGATCCGCATGCCGGCGTGGTTTTCGGCGTCGATCAGCGGCGGTGCGTGGAAGCGTAGATTGCTCCATTCGGGATGGAGGTGGTCGGTGACCGCAATGCCATCCGCGACGGTGATATCGGCGCAATAAAATGTCGTGAAATAGCGCGCGAGCGGCGCTGGCGGCGGAAAGAACCGGGCGGCAACGATACAGCGGCGCGGCACCAGATTTCCCTCAGGTCATAGCCGGCAATCTCGGGCTTTTTGTCCATTGGGCGAGGGTGCAAAGATTGGCAACCTGTCCATTTTTGGAGACATCAGAATTTACACCGCAAAAAGGGCGCGAAGTGCCCTGCACCCCGCGCCCTTTTGTCAGTTTGCGCCCGGTTTCACCGGGGGCGAGGCGGTTAAGCCAGCGCGGCCCTGGCCTGCGCGATCACCGTGGCGAACACGCCGGCCTCGTTCATCGCCAGGTCGGCCATGATCTTGCGGTCGAGCGTAACCCCCGCCAGCTTGGCGCCGTGGATGAATTGCGAGTAGGTCAGGCCTGCCTCGCGCACGGCGGCATTGATGCGCTGAATCCACAGACCCCGGAAGGTCCGCTTTTTGACCTTGCGATCGCGATAGGCATATTGGCCGGCCTTTTCGACCGCCTGCCGCGCGACGCGAATGGTGTTCTTGCGGCGCCCGCGATAGCCCTTGGCCTGATCGAGGATGCGCTTGTGTTTGGCGCGGGTGGTAACGCCGCGTTTGATACGGGACATGCTTCAGGTACTCCGTCTAGATGTGCCATGATTGCCGGTGCAAACCCCGGCAAATCGGCTCAGTTCAGCCCGTAGGGCGCCCACTTCTTGATCACCTTTGCATCGGCATCGGAGATCACGTCGGTACCGCGGTGCTGGCGGATGTACTTGGCATTGTGGCTCATCAGCCGGTGGCGCTTGCCGACCGCACCGTGCTTGATCTTGCCGGTGGCGGTGAGCTTGAAGCGTTTTTTAACGCCGCTCTTGGTCTTGAGTTTGGGCATTTTCGTCTCCTTGGTGCGACGCATGACAATCTGTCGTGGCAGCCCTTACAGCCAGACCGATTTCGCGATGTGCGTCGATGAAGCGGCGGCGCATAAGAGCCGGCGCGCCAAAAGGCAAGTCTTTACGCGGGCGAGCTGGCCGCATGAGGCGCGGTTTCGAGCGTGATTTCCATCGTCAGCCCCGGCTCCATGCATTTCCAGCTAAGCGTGCGCGCGATGCCGGCGCCAGAGGCCGCGATGATTCGCGTGCCCAGCCCGGTGGCCGCCGTCACCTTGTCCAGCACCGCCTGATCGGCGCAGCCATCGTCGCAGCAGGTGAGCGTATAGCACCCGTCGCGCGCGCGGCCGGTGATGCTCACGGTCCCGGTCCGGCCATCGGGATAGCCGTGCCGCGCCGAATTGGTGACGAATTCGTTGACCACCCGGCCGATGGCATTGATCCGGTCGAACGGCATTTCGGCCGAATCGACATTCATGTCGAGCGCGACCCCCTCGGGCAGCAGCTCGCGGAACGGCCGGGCCAGCCGGTTAAAAAAGCTATGAATATCACCCTCGGTATGCATGCCGACCTGCGACAATTCAGTGTGCAGCCCGATCTGGATATCCAGCCGCGCCGCCATCGTGCCCAGCGCGTCGCGCACCTCCTGCGTGGTCGCGCGCGCCGTTTGCAGACGGACCACGGCCGCCACCGAGGCCAGCGAATTCTTGACCCGGTGATCGACCTCGCGGTGCATCGACTCCAGGCTGCGCATCGTTCGGTGCAATTCCATGTCGCGCATTGCGTGCCCCGCCAGCGTCGTCAGCGCCTGCCGCTGCAGCGCAGTCAACACACGCGGCTGGTGATCGAGCACGCAGAGCATGCCCAGCGCGATGCCGTCGGGCGTGATCAGCGGCGCGCCGGCATAGAACCGCATGCCCTCGGGGCCGCATGCCTGCGGATTGTTGCAGGTCCGCTGGTCCAGCGCGGTGTCCGGGATTTCAACCAGGCCACCCTCCAGGATCGCATGGGCGCAGATGCTCTGTTCGATCGGGATCGATTCGGGCTCAAAACCGACGCGCGCCCGGAGCCACTGACGATCGGTGTCGATCAGACTGATCAGCGCGACGGGCGTGTCGCATATCGCGCTGGCCAGCTTGGCGATTTCGTCGGCGCCATCTTCCGCCGTGGCATCGGGCACACCATAGCGGCGCAGCGCGGCAACCCGCGTTTTTGTGGAAAAATCACGTTTTTCGACCATCTGCAAATTCCGCGCGAATCGGGACCCGTTTCCGCCTTAAGCCAAGGCGCGCCGGTGGCAACCCCGTGATCGCTGCGGCCAGGGCGGCGGCTCGTGAAGCTTCGGCTTAATGGTGGCAGGCCAGCGCCGCCACCGCATCCTCCAGCCGCGCCGGATCGCCCAGCGCCAGCACATGGCCATCGGATCCGGCGTGCAGCGGCTCTCCGTTCCAGTCGGCCATGGTCCCGCCCGCGCCCTCGACGATGGGAACCAGCGCGGCCCAGTCGTAGAGCTTGAGATTGGCTTCGCAGACGATGTCGACATGGCCGCTGGCCAGCATCGCATAATTGTAGCAGTCGCCGCCCATCACCATGCGCTTGTGATCGGTTTTGGCGGCGAGGCCCATGAAGTGGGCGCCGTCATGGTCGTCGAAATAATGCGGCCCGGTGGTGGCGATGGTAGCGTCCGAGAGCTGGCGGCAGGCGCGGGTGCGCGCGGCGACGCCGCCCAGCGTGGTCGGCCGCCCGGTCGCGCCCAGCCAGCGCTCACGCGAGATCGGTTGATCGATGATGCCCAGCACCGGCCAACCTTCGACCATCAGCGCAATCAACGTGCCGAACATGGCGCGCCCAGCGAGGAAACCCGCGGTGCCGTCGATCGGATCGAGCACCCAGCTGCGGCTGGTTGAGCCCGGCGTGATGCCGAATTCCTCGCCGATAACGGTGTCGCGCAGGCATTCGGCCTTGAGAATGCGGCGCATCGCCTCCTCTGCGGCGCGGTCGGCCAGTGTGACCGGGCTGGCGTCGTCCTTGCGCTCGCTGGCGATGCCGCTGCGGAAATACGGACGGATCGCGTCGCCGGCTGCATCGGCCAGTCGCATGGCGAGGGCGATGTCGGCGTCGAGGTTCATGCCGCGATCACCGCGTGCGCGCGCACCGGAAACGTGCCCATGCCGCGGATGCGAGGTGGGGCGGCGTTGAAGGTGAAGCCTTCGCGGGGCAGCGCGGCGAGGCCGGTCAGATGCTCGACGATCGGGATGCCGGCGTGGAGCAGGATGGTGTGAACCGGACGGGTGTCGCCCGACGTATCGTCGATATTGTGCGAATCGATGCCGACAAGGGCCGCGCCGGCATCGCGCAGGTATAGCGCGGCGGCTTCGGTCAGGAACGGATGCCCAGTCAGATAGGCTGCGGTGCGCCAGTGACGGTCCCAGCCGGTGCAGACCAGAACGGCGCGCCCCCGCACCGCCGTTCCTGCGAAAGCCTCCGGTCCGATGACAGGCTCGGCGGCTGGCACCATCAGCCCCGGCAGCTGCGTCACCATCGTCAGCGGCATTTCGGCAAGGTCGGCGCCGCCCTCATAACGGTGGAACGGGGTATCGAGGTAGGTTCCGGTGTTCGCGACCATGTCGATGCGGCCGATCTGGAATTCGGTGCCCTCGGCATATTTGCCGCGCGATTCCTGGCGGGAGAGGTAATCGCAGATCACCGGACCCGGCAGGCCGGCGTAGGTGGTCATGCCGGCCTCGATCACATGGTTGAGTTCGATCAGCCGCACCACCGGATCAATCCAGCAGGCTCGATACCGAGCTTTCATCGGCAATCCGCCGGATCGCCTCGCCGATCAGCGGCGCGATGGTCAGGATGCGGATGCGGCCGGACTCCTGCGTTGCCTCGGTCGGCAGGATCGAATCGGTGATCACCAGCTCCTTGAGCGCCGAGGCATTGACCCGCGCCACCGCCCCGCCCGACAGTACGCCATGGCTGATATAGGCCGAAACACTGGCCGCGCCGGCCTCCAGCAGCGCCTGCGCCGCGTTGCACAAGGTGCCGCCCGAATCGATGATGTCGTCGATCATGATGCAGGTGCGCCCGGCCACGTCGCCAATGATGTTCATCACCTCCGATTGGCCGGGGCGATCACGGCGCTTGTCAACGATGGCCAGCGGGGCGTTGTTCAGCCGCTTGGCCAAGGCCCGCGCGCGAACCACGCCGCCAACATCGGGCGAGACCACCATCAGATCGCCGCTCACCGAATAGCGCGCCTGAATATCGGCGGCCATCACCGGCGCGCCGTACAGATTGTCGGTCGGGATGTCGAAGAAGCCCTGAATCTGCCCTGCATGCAGGTCGACCGACAGCACCCGGTCGGCCCCGGCCTGGGTGATGAGGTTGGCGACCAGCTTGGCGGATATGGGCGTGCGCGGTCCGGGTTTGCGGTCCTGGCGGGCGTAGCCGAAATAGGGCACCACCGCGGTAATCCGCTTGGCCGAGGCGCGGCGCAGCGCGTCGATACAGATCAGCAGCTCCATCAGATTGTCGTTGGTGGGAAAGCTGGTGGATTGCACCACGAACACATCCTCGCCGCGCACATTCTCATGGATCTCGACGAACACCTCCTCGTCGGCGAAGCGCCGCACGCTGGCATCCATCAGCGACGTTTCGAGATAGCCGCATATCGCGCGGGCGAGCGGCAGATTGCTGTTGCCGGCCATGATCTTCATTGCGCGCGGTCCCTCGCTGTCCGGTGCCCGGCTCTAGCGGAGGTTCATTTATTTGCAATATTGGTTTGGCGAAAAGCGCGGAAGAGTGCTTTTCGCTAAGGAAGCCTGTGCCGTCCCGCGCCCCCTCCCGACCTCCCACAGGATGCACACTGAATGGGAGGTCGGGAGGCGGAGCGGGATGGCGCAGGCTTCCCGCAACAAAGACGCGCGGGGGATGGCACAGGCTTCATCGCCGCAAGGCGAACAATCAAACAGACCCCTCCCTACCCGTGCGCCCCGAACTCGTTGGCGATCGCCGTGCCGATCCGCAGGCTAAGCGCATAGGCGTCGGCGATGGGCTCGATGTACTCACGCTGGATCGCGCCGTAGCCGGTCGCGGCCTCATCGGGGTAATCGGCGGGTTCGTGAACCGTGAAATCGCCGAGGCTGGGGAAGCTGGTCGGGAAGGCGCGGCGCAATTGGGCCACCGCCTCGTCGATGCGCAGGGTGAACACCATCTCCAGCACATCCTCGCGCGCGATATCGTTGGCGCGGCTGAAGGCCGGGATCATCACCGCGCGCAGGAACATGTGCTGGAACAGCGCGAGGCGCAGCGCCTGGAGCACGCCCAGCGTTCGCCTGGTATGCTCACGGTCGTCCAGCGGCGCCTCATCGGGAATCAGCGCCAGCAGGCGGTGCAGCTTCAGCGCATCGACGCGCAGCCGCGTCGCGAGGCGGCGATAGACCCCGGTACGGTCATCGGCGGTCAGGTAGTCGGCCAGCGCCAGACAGCCATCGGCGATGCCCCGCTCATCGCCCCGGTACGGCCGCGAGGCCCAATAGGCGGAGTTGAACATCTCACCGAACGCGGTCACCGTCTTGATGCTGGCCAGCGCATTGGCCGAACGCACCAGCCGCACCATCTGGCGGCCCCGCTCGCTGGAGCGGAGCAGGCCGGCGATGTCCTCATAGGCGCCTTCCGCCGCCGTGCCAAAGCCGGCGATGATGTTCACCGGGTAGCCCAGCTGTTGCAACACGGCATTGTGTGGGATGGCGCGGATCTGGCGCAGGTTCATCGCGCGGTCCGCCGAAACGTCGGACTGGCGGCGCGACTTGCGGCTGCCGGTGTCGTTGAGCAGGCCGAGGCCAAAGGCGGTGACCCCGCGCGCATATGTGGTGCTGACCAGGTGGTCCTGCTGGACGCGGCGGATCGCGCGGAAGAAATCGAGGCTGACATCGGTGCGGCGATAGAACGGATCGGCGGCGGCATAGGGGTCGGTCTCGGCCGGGGCCAGCTCGGCGATGCGGGTCAGCGTGGCCAGGGCCAGCGCGTCGGTGCCGAAGAACAGATAGCCGTCGCCGCCCTGAAAGCTGACCTCGGGCTCCAGCCGGATGCCGGCCCGCACGAACCGCCGCCGCGCCCATGGCGAGAGTGGCCATGCCAGACGGTCGGCGAAGGAGCCGGGATGCGCGCCCCGGCCCATCGATTCGCCATGCGTGTTGAAGATCAGCGCCGCGACATCGCTCAGCTCGTTGGCTGCCATCGCGCCCGCGAGATGGCCTTGCAACCGTTCGATCGCCAGCGCCGCCGGGATCTGGCCTATGAAGCGCCCGGCATCGGAAAAGCCGGTCTGGATCGCCACGCGGCCCCTTGCGCGGGCGTAAGTGCGATAGGCCGGCTCGGCCAGCAGCGCGTCGAGGAAGCGCCCGCCATGCTCCAGCGCGGTCTCGGTCTCGAACAGCGGCGAGACGTCCAGCTTTCCCTCGATGCCGAACAATTTGGCGAAATACAGCGCTGCCAGCATGGTGGTCGGCAGCTCGCATTCGGCCACCAGCATGCGGATCGGGGTGTCGGCGTCGATGTGGTGCAGGATCTGGGTGGCGGTCAGGAACAGGCGCAGCGCGGTGCTGTTCTCGATGGCCAGCGCCGCGAAATTGGCGCGCAACACCCGGCTCTCGGCCAGCAATTCGCGCATCGTGACCAGCGCCGCCTGGCTGGCCAGATCGAGCTTGCCGTCGGGATCGATGCGGCGGCGGATCGCGTTCTGGAGCTGCGAGGCGTTGACCCGGAAATGCACCCAGCCCATGCCGAGGCCCTCGGCGCGCATCGCGGCGGCCGCCAGCAACAAGGCCTGCGCCGCGCCATCGTCGGCCGTGGCGGCGCGGGTCTCGATGTCGGTGATGATGCCGCCGAGGCTGGTCAGCTTGTCGGGGTGATCCCCGGTCAGGCTGTTGGCCAGCTCGGACAGCGCGGCCGGCGCCTCCAGATTGGCCCCGAAACGCGCGGCCATATCTGCGGCCCGTTCACCGGCGCGGGTCAGCACCTCGGCGATGTCGGGTGCGGCATCGGCCAGCATCGCGGCATAAGACGCCAGCCGCTCGGCCTTCTCCGCCAGCCGATAGCGGATGCAGGTGGCCCAGCCGATGTCGGTGCGCCCGTCCATGTCATAGCCGACCCAGCTGGCAAAGCGCAGCGGCAGCGGGCGCAATTCGCGCCAGCGTTTGGGCCAACGCTCGCGCGCCAGGGTGAACAGCGCGGCATTGATCGCATCGCGCGCGCCCTGCGCCCGGGCGATGGCCGCCATTGCAGCGGCATGTTCGCTGTCCAGCGTGATGGTATCGCGAATGTGGGTGGCGGCGCAGACATTTGCCGGCCCGATGTCGCCGGCGCTGGCGGCCTGTGCCACAGCCTCGGTCTGGGCCTTGTTGAGCAGGAAGGTCGGGTGCGCGGTGAACACGATATGCGCCAGCGGACGGGTCCAACGCGCGGCAAATGTGGTAAAATCGGCGGTGTCGGCGAGGGCACGCAGACGCTCCGCATTGGCGGCGGGGTCGACCGGCGCCAACAGACGGTGCAGCCGCCGCGCGCGCGCCAACAGCCCCTCGCATTCCAGCTCCGCCACCAGCGCCGCCACGCCGTCCAGCGTCAGAGTGCCGCTCTCGATCCGCCGCGACAATTCCAGACTGAGCTGAAACACCGGATTGTACAGCGGCGTCTCGCGCGTGTGCTCGTGCAGTTCTTGCAGACGGAGATCGAGGGCGGCGTATTCGCTCATGTCACGGGCACTCCGAAAGGAGGGTTATGGTCGCCTCTCCCGCATTGCCGCCCGGCGTTGTGCCGGCGCGGTGTTCTTTAATCGGCCAGCGCGGATGCGCGGCGCGCTGCCGCAGTGATGGCGGCGGGGTCCGGCGTGCCTTTCGGCACCATCCAGCTGCCCCCGACGCATAGCACCGCATCCAGCGCCAGCCACGCCGGCGCGCTGGCCAGCGTAATGCCGCCGGTCGGGCAGAAACGCGCCATGCCAAAAGGCGCGGCAATGGCCTTCAGCGCAGCCATGCCGCCCGAAGCCTCCGCCGGGAAGAATTTGAACCGCGTCAGCCCAAGGTCCAGCCCCAGCATGATGTCGGCGGCGTTCGCCGTGCCGGGCAGGAACGGCACGCCGCTAGCCACTGCCGCCTGACCCAGCGCCGGGGTGAGGCCGGGCGAGACGATGAATTCGGCTCCGGCCTTCAGGCTGGCCTCCAGATCGGCGGGATTGAGCACTGTGCCGGCGCCAACCACCGCGCCCGGCACCTCGCGCATCGCGGCGATCACGTCGAGCGCGCAGGGCGTGCGCAAAGTCACCTCCAGCACCGGCAAGCCGCCCGCGACCAGCGCCTGCGCGATCGGCACCGCATGCGCGACATCATCCACCACCAGCACCGGGATCACGGGTGACAGGCGCATCAGCGCGTCGATTGAACGGGTCATGCGGGATGGTCCTTGATGAATGCGGCGGCGACGCCGAGCAGGCCGGGCTGCGGATGGGTAATCAGCTTGACCGGCAGGCTCGCCATCAGCCCCTCGAAGCGCCCTTTGGCGGCAAAGCGGCTGGCAAAGCCCGAGGTGACCAGCATATCCTTGATGCGCAGGCCGAGGCCCCCGGCGATAACCACGCCGCTCGCGCCTTGTGCCAGCGCGATATCGCCCGCCACCGCGCCGAGGCACAGGCAAAAACGCTCGGCGGCGGCGAGGGCCAGGCTGTCGGTCTGGGCGGCGGCGGCCTGCCACAGGGTCTTGTCGTCATGCTGGGCGATGGTGCGGCCCTCCAGCAGGGCCAGCGTCTCGTAAATGTCGACTAGTGCCGGGCCCGACACCACCCGTTCATCCGAGACGCGGCGATGGCGTTGGCGCAGCCGGGCGAGGATCGCGTCCTCTATCGCGTCGAGCGGGGCGAAATCCTTGTGGCCGCCCTCGGTCGCCTGCACATGATAGAAGCCGCCGCCGGCGCGCCACACCCATGCCACGCCCAGCCCGGTGCCGGGGCCGACCACGCTGAGCGTTCCGGTCGCTGGCAGCGGGGTGTCGGGGCCCGTGAGGTGCAGGAAATGATCGGGCGCGGCGTGGGCGACGGCATGCCCGACCGCCTCGAAATCATTGACCAGGCCGATCGCATCGACCCCCAGCCGCTGCGCCAGCCCTGCCGGCTGGATGATCCAGGGGTTGTTGGTGAAGCGGATGACATGCGCCGGATCGTCCAGATTGCCCACCGGCCCCGCCACCGCCAGCGCGGCGGCGCGGGGCAGCGGGCGGGTCTGCGCGGCGGCAAACGCTTCCCACGCGGTCTGGAAACTGGCGTGGTCCCTGGTGGCCAGCGTCGCGACCTCACCCAGCGTGATCTTGCCATCCGCGCCAACCGCGGCGATGGCAAAGCGGGCATGGGTGCCGCCGATATCGACCGCGACCAGTTCGCGCGTGCTCACAGCCCAGCACTCATAGCCCGGCCAGCGCCAGCATCGCCGAGCCGCCCTGCTCGGCGCCATCGGCAAAGAGGCGCATCATCGCGAACAGCTCTCGCCCCATGCCCATCCCCGAGTCGGCGGACGGGGGCGGGGCGGGGGTGCGGGCGGAAAGGTCGGCGGTGGTGGTCAGCGTGCCCGTCTCGGCGCACAGGCGCACGATATCGCCATCGCGCAGCAGCGCCAGCGCGCCGCCGTTCAACGCCTCGGGTGTGACATGGATCGCGGCGGGCACCTTGCCCGATGCGCCCGACATCCGCCCGTCTGTCACCAGAGCGACCTTGAAACCCTTGTCCTGCAACACGCCGAGCGGCGGGGTCAGCTTGTGCAATTCGGGCATGCCATTGGCGCGGGGGCCCTGAAAGCGGACCACGACCACGGTATCGCGGTCGAGCTCACCGGCCTTGAACGCGGCCTGCACGCTTTCCTGATTGTCGAACACGCGCGCGGGTGCCTCGATGGTCCAGCGGGCAGGGTCGACCGCGCTGGTCTTGAAAGTGGCGCGGCCCAGATTGCCGGTGACGAGCCGCATCCCGCCATCGGCCATGAACGGTGCGGCGGCGGGGCGGAGCATCGCGTCATCGCCGCTGACCTCAGGGCAGGGGAGCCATTGCAGCACGCCATCGTCCAGCACTGGCTCCTCGGCATAGGCCGCCATCCCGCGCGGATCGATGGTAAGGATATCGCCATGTGCAAGGCCCGCGCCCAGCAATTCGCGCACAACATAGGCCATGCCGCCGGCGGCCTGGAAATGGTTTACGTCGCCCGCGCCATTGGGATAGACCCGCGCGATCAGCGGCACCGCGCCCGACAGCTCGTCCAGATCCTCCCAGTCGATCAGGATGCCGGCGGCGCGCGCCATCGCGGGCAGGTGGATGGCATGATTGGTGCTGCCCCCCGTCGCCAGCAGCCCGACGCAGGCGTTGACGATGGCCTTTTCGCACACCACCCGCGCCATCGGGCGGTAATCGCCCTCCCTGCCAGGCTGTTTGCCGATGCGGGCCAGCCGATGCACCGCTTCCCGCGTCAGCGCACTGCGCAGCGGCGTGTTCGGGGGCACGAAGGCGGCGCCGGGGATATGAAGCCCCATCATCTCCATCATCATCTGGTTGGAATTGGCGGTACCGTAAAAAGTGCAGGTGCCCGGCGAATGATAGCTGGCGCTCTCGCTGGCCAGAAGATCGGCGCGGGTGGCCTTGCCCTCGGCATAGAGTTGCCGCGTCTTCTGCTTCTCGCGGTTGGCGATGCCCGATGGCATCGGCCCCGAGGGCACGAACACCGCCGGCAGATGCCCGAAGCGCAGCGCCCCGATCACCAGCCCCGGCACGATCTTGTCACAAATGCCGAGGCACGCCATGCCGTCGAACATCGCATGGCTCATCGCGATGGCGGTGGACAGCGCGATGGTATCGCGGCTGAGCAGCGACAGTTCCATGCCGTCCTGCCCCTGCGTCACCCCGTCGCACATGGCTGGCACGCCGCCCGCGACCTGGGCGGTGGCGCCGACTTCGCGGGCATAGATCTTCATCGCCTCGGGGTAACGGCCATAGGGCTGATGCGCCGAGAGCATGTCGTTATAGGCGGTAACGATCGCCAGATTGGGGGAGCGGCCAGCGGCGATGCTCGGCTTGTCGGCTTCCGAGGCGGCGAAGCCATGCGCCAGGTTGGAGCAAGACAGCGCATTGCGATTGCCATGTTTGCCGGCCTCGCGGTCCATCAGCGCGAGGTATTTTTGCCGCGAATCGCGCGAGCGTTCGATGATCCGCCGGGTGACGCGTTCGACTGTGGGGTTCATCGCGCTCACTCGTGCCACGTCACCCCGCCGCGTTCGGCGAGGGCGACAGCGGCTTCGGGCCCCGAGCTGCCGGAGAAATAGGTCTTGGGCATGATGCCATTATCCTCCCAAACGTCGCGCACGCCGTCGATCCAATCCCACTGTGCCTCGACCTCGTCGCGGCGGACGAACAGCGTCTGATCGCCCTCGATCAGGTCCAGCAGCAGACGTTCATAAGCGATACGGCGGGTCGGACCGGCAAAGGCATCGTCCATTGCGATATCCAGCGGCACTTCGCGCAGGCGGATACCGCCGCGATCGAGCCCAGGTACCTTGGCCATCAGCGACAGGGTGATGTTCTCCGACGGCTGGATGCCGATGACTAGCCGGTTGGGTTGGGTTCGCGCGCCTTTGCCGTCAAAGATCGAGTGTGGCACGTTGCGGAATTGTACCACGATCTCGGTGACCCGGCGGCTCATCCGCTTGCCGGTGCGCAGGTAGAACGGCACGCCCTTCCAGCGCCAATTGTCGAGATGCGCCTTGATCGCGACGAAGGTTTCGGTGGTGGAGGGCCTGCCAAGCTCCTCGGCATAGGCGGGCACCGCCGCCCCCGCGATCGCGCCTGCGCCATATTGCCCGCGCACTGTCTCATCGGCGCGGATCGGGCGGAGCGAGCGGAGGACCTTGACCTTCTCGTCGCGCACAGATGTGGCGTCGTAATGCGCCGGCGGCTCCATCGCGACCATCGCCAGCAGTTGCAGCATGTGGTTCTGCACCATGTCGCGCAGCGCGCCGGCGCCATCATAGAAGCCGACGCGCCCTTCGAGGCCCACGGTCTCGCCCACGGTGATCTGCACATGATCGATATGCGCGGCGTTCCACAGCGGCTCGAACATGATATTGGCAAAACGCAGAGCCAGCAGGTTCTGCACCGTCTCCTTGCCGAGATAATGGTCGATGCGAAAGATGCGGTCCTCTGGAAAGGCGCTGGCGACGGCGTCGTTGATGTGGCGGCTGGTGGCCAGACCGGTGCCCAGCGGTTTTTCCAGCCCGATCCGCGTCGCCTCTCCCGCCAGACCGCTGGCGGCGAGGCCGGCAATGGTCGGCTCGAACAGGCTGGGTGCGGTGGAGAGGAAGATCGCGAGGCCTTTGCTGATCCCCCTGCCAACTGTGCCGAGCTTTTGCGCGAGCTGGGGAAAATGCTCCAGATTGGTAGCGTCGAGATGCTGATAGGACAGGCGCGGCAAGAAGCTGTCGATCGCCGGTTTGCGATGCTCCGGCAGGAATTTTTCGAGCGCGACGCGGGCAAACTCCCGGTATTCCTCATCGCTATATTCCGACCGTGCGGTGCCGATGATCGCCAGATCGTCATCGACGAGCTTGTCGGCATGCAGCGCGCACAGCGAAGGCAGCAGCATCCGCTGTGCCAGATCGCCGGTGGCGCCGAACAGCAGCAGGCGGTCAGCGGTGAACTTCATAAATACTCCGTCTAGCGGCCCCCAAACACTTTGTGCTGCGCTTGCGAAGCGGGAGGGTATCAGCGCAATCCCCGCCGCGCCAGCGCGGATACGGGGATTGGCGGGCGTAGTGCGGGGTGAATACGAATTTAGCGGGAAGCGACTGGCACTTGCCGAATGGGGATTGTTGCGTTGCAGATGTCGAGCGCGCCGGCGGGACGCACGAAAAAAGCATCGCGGTGGTTGACCCGTGCTTCGACATAGGCGGTAAAGCTGGCGGATCGCGTCGAGAGATATTGGAAATGCGGTTGCTCGACAGCGGGCATTTCGCTGGCGAGGCGGACGCTGCGGATCGGCGTGTTTGCGGACGGGGCGGTGTAGACCCCCATCGGAGCGGGACCGCGCGGCAGGCTGGAGAGATACGCGATCCCCTCGATCACCCGTCCTACCAAGGCGATATTGCGATCCAGCGGGCGCGGCGATTGGCCGATCACTGCGTATAGTTCCGCGCCGGTGCCGGTGTCGGGCGAGAGGTCACGGGCGACGCCAACCATGCCGTAGCAATGAATGGGCCATGCGGTGCTTTTGCCGCTGCGGACCCGCTCGAATGCAACAGGCCAACCGTGGGACCAGCCGCCGGTCGCTTCGAACGCGCTGTATTCGATACCCTGTGACCAGAGGCCCACCACCTCCGGCACGTCTTTGCAAACATCCCGGTCGCAAATGGGGTGAGTTGCCAGACTGGCCGTATAATCCCCCTCGCCGACCGTGACCAACCCCGAGGGCAGCGGCTTGGCCTTGGCCTTGTCATCCTCGCCATCGCCCCATTGCGCGACGTAATTGTCCTGCACTCGGTAGACGCTGGTACCATCCCACCAATGCGCGGTGGCCGGCAGCCGCATATTGCCGACCCAGCCTTGCGAGAACGGCGCCGGCATCAGCTGGATCACCACGCGCCGACGCGCGCCGGACGCATCGGGGGTCAGATCCATCACCAGCAGATCGTTGGCGGCTATCGCGGTCCAATCAGCGGCTGGCGCGGCTTTGACGATCTCACCGGGGGTGGCCCCGGCAGGACGGGGCGCTGCTGCTGCCGGGGCCTGTGCGAGGGCTTGTAGAGGCGGCGATTGCGCCGGGGCAGGCATGGGGGCGCCCAATGCCGTCAGCGCGGCGGCAAGGATGGCGATTGCGTGTCGGTGATGGATCATCACCCTTTGTGCCATCGAACCGCGCCTTGCGGAACCCAATATGTGCCGCTAGGGCGCTGGTCGTGTCCAGAGCATGCGGAGCGGTGGCCGAGTGGTCGAAGGCGCTCGCCTGGAAAGTGAGTATACGCCAAAAGCGTATCGAGGGTTCGAATCCCTCCCGCTCCGCCATACAGTCCTAAGCTATTGAAATAGAAAGATAAATTGTCTCGAAAGCCTCGCGTTTCCGGGCGACTTGCGCGATATTTGCGTACCAAGAGAACGCGAAAAACGCCGATTTGGGGGGCCATATCAGCCCTTTTCTCTGTGGCTCTCTGGCGTGGTACGCTTTCGTTTTCACTCACCTCGCACGGAAATTCAAAGACGCAGCGATCTCAGATGTGTCGCGAACTATATGCACTCGCCATATAGTGTCCCGGCTAAGCAGCTTCCGAAACCCGATTAAGTTTCCGCGCCACGAGCAGATTTGTCCTTGCCGGAAGACCGGAGTGCTTGGCCACAGATCTTCGCCGCTGCGCGCCCAAATGTCGTCATTTAAAATCTTGAGACCCGATCCTGAACGCGTCTATTCCCGCAGGCCCGCCAGCAACAGATAGGCAACGACAATAAGTGGGACTTTGCGGCCATTCTGGACGGTCGCGACGAATGACCGCTATTTTTAGAAGCAGACGTAGCGCCTTCGATGGTCGGACAGCGGCCTTAGCGAAAGATTGGCCGAATGCAGACGAGGAGTTCGGCCGCGGCGTCATACAAAGGGATGAAGAAAATCTTGACCCGGCCTTTATAAATCAAAAGCCTGAAGTATCGGGCATGGTCCCTTAGTGGATGCCCCACACGCGTTCGCAAGGCGAGTAAGCGCGCTTCGTGCATTTGATAATTCGGCGATCTTGTGATCAAGAACAAGGATCCGCTCCAGAGCAAGAGCTCTCGCGCGGGCACGATCATTGTTTGCGTCGAGGTCAAGCAATTCGCGAATCTGCTCGAGTGTGAACCCGGCCGCCTGCGCCGCGCGGATGAAGCGTAGTCGCCGCACATCGTCCTCACCGTAGCGACGGGCGCCGTGCGATCCCATAGAACTGGGCCGCACAGGTTCGGCGATCAGGCCGCGCCGCTGATAGTAGCGGACCGTTTCGACCCCCACCCTACCCTGTTGGGCGAGGCCAGCGATCGTCATCGATTTCATGACTTGACTCCGGACTATGGTACGGACCCCATATAGCGGCGGTGCGCTAGGTCACAAGCAATCGAGGCAGGCACCCGATGAGTTCGCGTCCCACTGCCGTCATTCACCGCATGGTGATGCCGGACCATGTCTGCCCTTACGGCCTGAAGGCCCTCGATCTGCTGAAGCGCAAGGGTTTCGTGGTCGAAGACCATTGGCTGCAAACCCGCGCCGAAACCGACGATTTCAAGGCCGAGCGCGGCGTAAAGACGACTCCTCAAGTCTTCATCGGTGGCGAGCGGATCGGCGGCTATGACGATCTGCGCCGCCATTTCGGGCAATATGTCGCGCAAGTCGGCGAGACCAGCTATCGTCCGGTGATCGCCGTTTTTGCCATGACCGGACTGATGGCGCTGGCGGCGAGCCAGGCGGCATTCGGTGATCCACTCACCATGCGCATGGGCGAATGGTTCATCGCCTTCAGCATGTGCGTCCTCGCCATTCTGAAACTGCAAGACATCGAGCGGTTCTCCGCGATGTTCCTCAGCTACGACCTGTTGGCCCGCCGCTGGGTTCGCTATGGCTATGTCTATCCATTCGCCGAAGCGCTGGCTGGCGTGCTGATGGCGGCAGGTGTCTGGAGCTGGTTGTCGGCTCCCGTCGCGCTCTTCATCGGTTCGATCGGCGCCGTGTCGGTGTTCAAGGCCGTCTATATCGATAAGCGCGAGCTCAAATGCGCCTGTGTTGGCGGGTCGAGCAACGTGCCGTTGGGTTTCGTCTCGCTCACGGAGAATGTGATGATGGTAGCGATGGCGATCTGGATGGCGGTGAAGTGGTGAAGCGAACCGATCCCGGCCGCCGACAGTTTCTGCGGCGCGCTGCGTTTGCCGGCGGCGGACTTGCCTTCGGGGCGTGGATGCCAGCTTGGGCACAATCCGGGTCTGCTGGCCTTGCGGCGCCGCTGCCGACCGTGTCCGGCGCTGATATCACGCTGAAGATCGCGCGTCAGACGATGATGATCGATGGCCGCCCATCGCGCGCGATCGGTATAAACGGCACCGTGCCGGCGCCGCTGATCCGCCTGCGCGAAGGCCAGAACGTGCGCCTTCGCGTCATCAACGATCTCGACGAGGACAGCTCGATCCACTGGCACGGCCTGCTCGTGCCGCCGCAGTTCGACGGCGTGCCGGGCGTGTCGTTCCCCGGGATCAAGCCGCGTTCGAGCTACCTCTACGAATTCCAGATCCGGCAGAACGGCACCTACTGGTATCACAGCCATTCGGGGATGCAGGAGCAACTGGGGCTTTACGGTCCGATCGTCATAGATCCGGCCGGCGCCGATCCGGTGCAGTCCGACCGTGAGCATGTGATCGTATTGTCCGACCACAGCCAGATGTCGCCCGACGCGATCTTCCGCGCGATGAAAGTCAATCCGGGCAATTTCAACTTTCAGCGCCAGACGCTCGCAGGATTGCTTTCCGGCCGCGACCAGACGCTGAGGGACCGCATGGACTGGGGCAGAATGCGGATGGACCCGGCGGACATCTCGGACGCGACCGGCGCGGTCTATACCTATCTCGTCAACGGGCATGGGCCGCACGATAACTGGACGGCACTCTTCACGCCTGGGCAGCGGGTAAGACTGCGCGTGATCAACGCTTCGTCGATGACGACGTTCAATGTGCGCATCCCCGGCTTGCGGCTGACCATCGTTCAGGCTGATGGCCAAAACGTATTGCCGGTCGAGGTTGATGAGTTCCAGATCGGCGTCGCCGAGACCTATGATGCGATCGTTACGCCCGCCGGCGACCGCGCCTACACACTTGTTGGTGAGGCAATCGATCGTTCAGGCATGGCGCGCGCGACGCTGGCGCCGCGAGCCGGCATGGCCGCCGAGATACCTCCCTTACGCAAGCGCCCGCTGGCGACGATGAAGGACATGGGGATGGACATGGCCGGCATGCCCCGCATGGAAGGAATGGACATGTCGGGCACGGCCGACTTGGCGACACGCGGGGTCGATCCCGCTGCCGAACAGAATCGCCCGGCCACGCTTGCCACCGGCGCGGTTGCCATGACGGGGACAACTTCAGGAGCTGGAATAGACCATGCTGGTATGAAGGGTATAAAGATGGGCGCGGGCGTGCCTACCGACGGCATGGCGGGCATGGCCGGAATGGACATGGGATCCATGAAGATGCGCGACTTCTCGGCCGCGCCGCAGGTCAGGAAGGGTCCGGGCGTCCAGACCATCTCGTCGATGCCGATGGACCGCACCGGCGAACCTGGACAGGGCCTGGAGCACGTCGGCCACAAAGTGCTGGTCTACAAGGATCTGATGGCGCTCACGCCCAACCCGGACGTGCGCGCGCCGTCGCGCAGCATCGACATTCATCTGACGGGGAACATGGAGCGCTTCATGTGGTCGTTCGACGGCGTGAAGATGTCGGACACGATGGAGCCGATCCCGTTTATCGAAGGCGAACGGGTTCGCGTGAACCTCATCAACGACAGCATGATGGGACACCCGATCCACCTCCATGGCCACCTCTTCGAACTTGTTACCGGCCACGGTGACCACGCCCCGCGCAAACACACGGTCATCGTCCAGCCCGGCGGCAAGGTCACCTGGGACTTCACCGCCGATGCGGTGGGCGACTGGGCATTCCACTGCCATCTGCTCTATCACATGATGGCTGGGATGATGCGGATAGTCAGCGTGCGACCACAGGGAGGCGCGGCATGAGGCGGCTCGCCGTCGCGCTCGCAGCCTGGATTGCGCTCGCCTTGCCGGCCGCCAGCTCCGCCCAGTCGATGTCTGGCATGGACATGAAGGGCATGACCATGCCGGCGCCAGCAAGGAAACCCACTGCCAAGAGGCCCGCGGCGAGAAGGACGGCGCCACGAAGCGCGCCAAGGCGGGTGGTGACCCGGGCAAGAGCGACGAAGATGGCCAGACCCAGCCCCGCGACCGGGAGTGGCATGGGCGCTATGAAAAGCATGTCCGCGATTGCGATGCCGCCCGCGTCCGTCGTGCCGTCCGTATCTACGCCGAAAAGGCCAGAACCAATGTCCGAAATGGGTATGGGCACGCCCAACGGCTCCGCCATGACATCGATGCCGGGGATGGACATGTCGGGCGACGCAAAGCCCATGGAGCCTATGCCTGGAATGGCGATGACCGGCACCGCGCTGCCCGCTGGCGATGCGCCTGCGCCACTGCCGCCGATGGACCAATACGCAGACCGCCAGTTTCCGGCGTCAGAGATGGACCGTGCCCGCCGCGATATGATGCACGAGCAGGGCGGACGGTCATTGTCGCAGGTGATGTTCAACCTTGCCGAGATGCAGATCCGTAGCGGCAAGGAGGGATATCGCTGGGATGGCGAAGGCTGGTTCGGCGGCGATATCAACCGCCTGACCATCAAGAGCGAAGGCGAAGGTGTTTTGCGCGAAGGCGTCGAAGCAGCCGAAGTCCAGGCGCTGTATAGCCGCGCGGTGGGCCCCTATTTCAACATTCAGGCGGGTGTTCGCCACGACTTTCGGCCCTCGCCAACACGGACCTACGCGACGATCGGGTTCGAGGGATTAACCCCTTACTGGTTCGAGGTTGAAGGCGCATTGTTCCTGTCGAACAAAGGCGACCTGCTCGGCCGGCTCGAGGGCTATTACGACCAGCGCATCACGCAGCGGCTGATCCTCCAGCCCCGGGTCGAACTGAATTTTTCGGCACAGGATGTGCCGGAAGACCGGCTCGGTGCCGGCCTGACCGACGCGGAACTGGGGCTCAGGCTGCGCTATGAGATCAGCCGACAGTTCGCGCCTTATGTCGGCGTTTCGTACGAGGCCAGGACCGGGCGCACAGCCGACTTCGCGCGTGCCGACGGCAAGAAGCCCAATGGCACCAACCTGGTGGCCGGGGTACGCTTCTGGTTCTGAAACACGCGCAATTCGACGACAGGAGAGAGACATAATGGACCGGGCACGGCTCAGACACCACCTTCCGAGCGGTGCATTCGTCGGCATCTTGTCGTCGGTCATTCTGAGCACCGCCGGCCTGTTCATCTATTTTGGCGTCTATGACATCGCTGCCGATGCCCCGCATACGCGCCCGGTCTACGCCTTGCTCGAAAGCCTGCGCGACCGATCGATCGCGATCAGGGCGCGCGGCATCGTACCGCCCGCCGATCTCAACACGCCGATGCGAGTGTCGATCGGCGCAGGACTTTACACCGAGATGTGTTCGAGCTGCCATCTCGGGCCAGGCGTGGAGCGGAGCGAGCTCAGCCAAGGGTTGTACCCGCAGGCGCCCGAGCTGGCGAAGTCGACCGATCTCAGCCCAGCTGAGCAGTTCTGGATCATCAAGCACGGCGTCAAACTCAGCGCGATGCCCGCTTGGGGCAAGACGCATCCCGATCCACTGATCTGGGATATGGTGGCGTTCGTCCGGCGACTGCCGCGTATGACATCCGGTGGGTACAAGCGGCTCGTCGCCAGCGCTCCCGCCGATCACGACGCGATGATGAAGGACATGCCGGGCATGAAGTGACACCTCTTGACCCCCTACCCCCTACCCCCTACCCCCTACCCCCTAGGGGGTAGGGGGTATCTATGTCACACGCCTCCGATCCCGAAGTCCGCCGTGGCCTGACCCAGGCGCAGGGTCATCTTGCCTCGATCCTGACGATGCTCGGCGATGGCCGTTCGTGCCTCGACCTCGCGCAGCAATTGCAGGCGGTCGAAAACACGATCCGCGGCGTCAAGCGCGCTCTGATCCACGACCATATGGAACATTGCATCGCCGACACGGTCGCGGACGGCGGGATGGGTGCGGACCAGGCGCTGCGCGAACTCAAGTCGCTCACCAAATATCTTTGAAAGAACAACCATGCCCTCGCTTCCCGATCTGCTTGTCAGTGGCAACGCCTGGTTGTTCATCCCGACCGCAATCCTGCTCGGCGCCCTCCATGGGCTCGAACCCGGCCACTCCAAGACGATGATGGCCGCGTTCATTATCGCTGTACGTGGCACGGTCGCACAGGCGGTGCTGCTTGGCATTTCGGCGGCGGTCTCGCATTCGCTCGTCGTCTGGGTCGTCGCGCTCGGCGGGCAATATCTCGGGCGGAATCTCAATGCCGGCACGACTGAGCCCTATCTTCAGCTGGCCTCGGCGGTGATCGTGCTCGGCGTCGGGCTTTGGATGATCTGGCGCACGCGGCGGGAAGCGGATGCTGAGGCCGGCCACGGTCACAACCACGATCATGATCACGGGCATTCGCACGATCATGCAGAGTTGCGCAGGATCGAGACCGGTCACGGGAGCGCGGTGCTCGAAGTCTTCGAGGATGGCGTGCCGCCGCGCTGGCGGTTGCGGTCGGAACGTGGCCATACCTGGGCTGCGGCGGACGTGCTGGTCGTGACCGAGCGCCGCGACCTGTCGCGCCAGGCGTTCGCGTTCGTCGATCGTGGCAGCTATCTCGAAAGCGTAGACGAGATTCCTGAGCCGCATGCCTTCACCGCGCGGCTCAGTCTCGGCCATGGCAGCCACACGCACGACTATGAACTGACCTTTGTCGAAGATCACGACCATGCCGACCACGGCGCCGGCCTCAAAGTTGGCGATGGCGGTTATATGGACGAGCACGAGCGCGCCCACGCGAGCGATATCGAGCGGCGCTTTTCCGGACGCAGCGTCACCACTGGACAGAATTTGATCTTTGGTCTCACCGGTGGGCTGATCCCGTGCCCGGCGGCGATCACCGTTCTGCTGCTGTGCCTGCAACTCAAGCAGTTCACGCTTGGCGCGATCCTTGTCCTGTCGTTCAGCATCGGGCTGGCGCTGACGATGGTGCTGGTGGGCGTCGCCGCCTCGCTCAGCGTACGCCATATCCAGAAGCGCTGGTCCGGGTTCAGCACCTTTGCCCGGCGCGCGCCCTACGCTTCGGCGGCGCTGATGATCGTCATCGCGCTGTACATGGGGGTGTCGGGCTGGATTGGGCTGACCGGCGGCCATGTGCCGCAGGTTTGAGCTGAGCTCAATCGGTTCGCAGTACCCATTGAGCGGCGGACGTCCTTCGCGCGCCCTCTCTGATGCCCAAAGACGCATGACGAAGCAGGTACCGCCGCCAGGCATTTCTTCGATCGAAACATTGCCTTGATGGACTTTCGCCACCTGCGCGACAATCGCAATACCAATCTGAGACCGAATGTAACGCACGACAAGCCGATCTTTCAATCATTACTGGCCAAAGCGGCGCAGAGGCTGTTGAACCTCCAATGCGTTCTACAAGATCGGGTTTTCGGACGGCCTGACCTGAACTCCGGCAGACTGGACAAGCAAGAGCGCTTGTGCTCAGCGAGCATGTCGGGTCATGTTCCGACCGTAAAATGCCTGCAACGAACATTTCCAGCCAGCTAAGGGGGTGAGAGTTTTAATGGCCAACGCCTCGATCATTCCGGCATGCGAACCGCAGCGCCTCGCGGCCGTGCGACGTTACGACATACTCGACACGCCACCCGACGGCGCGTTCGATCGAATTACCGCGCTCGCGGCTCGGCGCTTCGGAGTGCCGATTTCCATCATCAGCATTGTAGATCAGGACCGTATCTGGTTCAAATCGCATCACGGGGTTTCGGTCGAGCAGATTGGGCGCGACCCAGGTCTTTGTGCGTCGGCAATCCTTTCTGACGATCCACATATCCTTACCGATGCGAGCATTGATCCCCGCTCGCTCGCCAATCCGCTGGTAGCGGGGGACTTTGGGCTGCGCTTCTATGCCGGCGTTCCGCTGACTACCGAAGACGGTCATAATCTAGGTACCCTGTGCATCATCGATAAAGAGGCACGACCGATCGACCAGTCGCAGATCGAGGATCTGAAGGATCTTGCAGCGATTGTGATGGACCAGATCGAAATGCAGCTTTCCGCGCGGCAAGCGGTCTCTCAGGCTGAGCTGATGGCTAAGGAGATCGACCATCGTGTGATGAACAGCCTGCAATTCGTATCGGGCTTGCTTGCAATGCAAAGCCGATCGTTCAACGACGCAGATGCGATCGGCCAACTTCAGCTCGCCGCCAACCGCGTTGCGGCAGTTGCGCAGGTGCACCGCCATTTTTACGCGGAGGCTGCTAATCGAGCTTCCTGTATCACTTTCCTCAGGCGGCTATGCGCCGATCTTGAATCGATCCTCGATCGAGAAATTCAAGTGCGCGGTGATGAGGGGGATATCCCGACGACGTTGGTTCAGCCCATAGGCCTGATCGTCAACGAACTGGTGACGAACGCGGCCAAACACGGTCGAGGTTTGATCGATGTCCACTATGAGATCAAGGCCAACCAACATACTCTGATAGTCTCTGACGAAGGTCGGGATCTCCCGAAAGACTTCGATCCGGCTGCGGCGAGCCAGAGCCTGGGCATGCGAGTTGTCGTATCGCTTGCACGACAGCTAGGCGGCGTGCTCACAAGCGGGCGCCGGCCTGACGGCGGTTCCTGTTTCAAGGTGGCGTTTCAGACTCAACAATAGGTTAGTGGTAGCCCGTCTCAGCGCCGTCCGGCGGCCCTCTCGCCGCCAAAGGTTTCTGTTCGGGACCTGCTGCCGAATGTCCGTTTTGCTGATTTTTTGTGTCGAAGCGGTCAGACCTTTGCCGGCCCAATTCGAGCCAAAAACCCCGCCACAATTCGGTTACTTCGAGGAAACACGATTGGCTACGCGAACGCACCTTTTTGGCGGCTGCCAACCGACAGTTTCATGAGCCTCGGACGACTGCACCTGTTAAATCCGAACCTTCGCGGCGACACCATTGAACGACTTGGACTGGTCGGCTCCCGACGTCCGACAACCGGCAGGCCATGGGACTTATACCAAGTCCCATTGATTGTCCCGCCTTCGGTTTCAAACCCCCGACTTTCAGTCGGGAAAGGCTTCAGCCGTTTTTTGGTCGAGTGCCGACACCCTGCCCGGCGGCGAGACATATGCCCTTCGGGCTGTCT
>JANXUK010000055.1 GCA_025356275.1 Sphingomonadales bacterium
CATCGTGGTGATGCCCTCGGAGGTGCCGGCCACCTTGAAGTCCATGTCGCCCAGATGATCTTCATCACCCAGAATGTCGGACAGCACGGTGAAGTCCTTGCCCTCCAGAATGAGGCCCATGGCGATGCCCGAAACCGGGCGCTTGAGCGGAACGCCCGCGTCCATCATCGACAATGCCCCGCCGCAGACCGTGGCCATCGACGACGAGCCGTTGGACTCGGTGATGTCGGACACGACCCGAATGGTGTAAGGGAACTCTTCCTTGGTCGGCAGCACCGCCTGCAGCGCGCGCCACGCCAGTTTGCCATGGCCGGTGTCGCGGCGACTGGGAGCGCCGAAACGCCCAACCTCGCCCACCGAATAGGGCGGGAAGTTATAGTGCAGCATAAAGTTCGAATAGGTCAGGCCCTCCAGCCCGTCGATCATCTGCTCGCTCTCGCGGGTGCCCAGCGTGGTGGTGCAGATCGCCTGCGTCTCACCGCGGGTAAACAGCGCCGAACCATGCGTGCGCGGCAGGAAGCCCACCATCGCCTCGATCGGGCGGACCTGGGTGGTGGTGCGGCCATCGATACGCTTGCCGTCCTTGAGGATGGCGCCGCGCACGATCTCGGCTTCGAGCTTCTTGACGACCTTGCCGGCCGCCATCTGCGTCTGCCCGCTCTCGCTGGCATAGGCGGCCTTGGCGGTGCCGCGCGCCGCGTTCAGCGCGTCGGAGCGCGCCGATTTGTCGGTCAGCTTGTAGGCAGCAGCGATGTCCTTGCCGACCAGCGCCTTGAGCGCCTTCTTCATGTCGGCATTATTGTCCGACGTGGCAATCTTCCAAGGCTCCTTGGCGGCCTTCTCGGCCAGATCGATGATCAGATTGACCACCTTCTTACACTCGTCATGCGCGAACAGCACCGCGCCGAGCATGATATCCTCGGGCAGCTCGCGCGCCTGCGATTCGACCATCATCACCGCATTGCCGGTGGCCGCAACCACCAGATCGAGCGCGCCGGCAGCGGCGACCTCCTGCTTGGGGTTCAGCGTATATTCGCCATCCTCATAGCCGACCCGCACGCCGCCGATCGGGCCCATGAACGGCAGACCGGAGATGGTCAGCGCCGCAGAGGCCGCGATCATCGCCAGAACATCGGGCTCACACTCACCGTCAAAACTCATCACGTGAGCGATAACGTTGATCTCGTTATAGAAACCCTCGGGGAACAGCGGGCGGACCGGACGGTCGATCAGGCGGGAGACCAGGGTCTCCTTCTCAGTCGCACCGCGCTCACGCTTGAAAAAGCCACCCGGGATGCGCCCGGCGGCAAAGAACTTTTCCTGATAATGCACGGTGAGCGGGAAGAAATCCTGGCCCTCTTTCACCGATTTGGCGGCGGTCACGGCGCAGAGCACCACGGTTTCGCCATAGGTGGCCAGCACAGCGCCAGCGGCCTGACGGGCGATACGGCCGGTTTCCAGGGTGAGGGTCTTGCCGCCCCACTCCATCGATACTTTCTTGACGTCGAACATATATTTTCCTTCGGTCCCGCCGGCCAGATTGCTAAGGCGGGGCGTTCTGCCGGGCTACCGTCCCGGTCCGGTTCGGGGCCTTTTTTGCCCCAAGGGCGCATCGCCGAACTGCGATGCGGGCCCATGCTGAGCATTTTCCAGTCCGACCAAACATCGGACCTATCGGAAAATGCGGCGTTCTAAACCACAAACGGCCCGCCGGGTTTCCCGGGGGCCGCTTGGAAATTACTTGCGAAGACCGAGTTTGGCGATCAGCGCATTGTAACGCGCCACATCCTTGCGCTTGAGATAATCGAGCAGCGTGCGCCGCTTGTTGACCATCATCAGCAGACCCCGGCGCGAATGGTTGTCCTTGTGGTGATCCTTGAAATGCCCACTTAGCGTGTTGATACGGCTGGTAATGATCGCCACCTGCACCTCGGGCGAACCGGTATCGCCGGTCTGACGGGCGTTATCAGCGATGATTTCCTGCTTCTTTTCGGCGGTTACCGACATAATCTTACTCCGCGACATCGGGAAGGTTGAAACCCCGCACAACGCTCAGGCTGCCGCCTGATAGCTGGACCAATGCGGACGGCACACGGCCATGATACGCACAGTACAGCCCGTCTTGCTGGGGCATTCCGGTCAGAACACGGCCCTGATGGACCGCCCTTGCCTGCTCCGGGTCGAGGGTGAGAGCCGGGATGTCGTCCAGCCCCGCCTCCAGCGGCAAGAGTATGCGTTCAAGGCGCGCGCCCTTGCCGATTTCGTTTAGATTGTCCAGCGAAATCGCGTGTACCAAAGCGAACGGACCGGCCCGGCTGCGGCGCAACATCGTGACATGCCCCAGCGTGCCGAGCGCCAGCGCGATGTCGCGCGCAAGGCTGCGTACATACGTGCCCTTGGAGACAGTGGCGGTCAGGGTGATCGCCTCCAGCGCCCCTTCCGGCGGCTCACCCATGGCCGCCAAGGCATGTATCGTGACCAGGCGCGACGGCATCTCCACCACCTCGCCAGCGCGCGCACGGTCATAGGCGCGCTGGCCATCGACCTTCAACGCCGAAAACGCCGGCGGCACCTGCGCGATTGCGCCGGTAAAGCAAGGCAGGACCGCTGCGACCTCGGCCCACGTCGGCCGCGCATCGCTGATCGCAATCACCTGCCCTTCCAGATCAAGCGTGTCGGTCTGGCTGCCAAAGACGATGGTGAATGCATAGGCCTTAGTGGCGTCGAGCATCCGTCCCGCCAGCTTGGTCGCCTCGCCCAGCGCGATGGGCAGCACGCCCGAGGCCAGCGGGTCGAGCGTGCCGCCATGGCCCACCTTGACCTTGCCATGCCCCGCCTCGCGCAGGTTACGCTTGACTGCGCCCACTGCCTGTGTCGAGCCGAGCCCGACCGGCTTGTCGAGGATGATCCAGCCATCAGGCACCCATCATGCCAGCCCCAGCAACATTTCGGCCAGCGCCTGCGGCCGCGTGTTCATCGCCTGATGCCCGGCATCGATGCGGTGGAGATGCGCGGCATGCAACCTCTCGGCAAAGCGTTCCTGCCACGGCAGCGTCAGTACCGCATCCTGCAAGCACAGCACATAATGCGAGCGATGCGCCGTCAGATTGTCATAGGACCATTCCGCCTGCGCATAACAGCTGCCCGGCCAGCCATCGGCGCCCAGCAGATCGAGGAATGCCTCGGCCTGCGGCGCGCGCATATCGTTGCAGAACATCGCCCTGCTGCGTTCGCGCGGGGACAGGTCGGTGTTCGCCACAGCGGACGGTGAGGTTGCGGCGGGGTCCTGCATCCGCTTGCTCACCATATCTATCACGGTCAGCCCCGGCTCGGGCGCGATGCAGCTGACATAGACCAGCGCTCGGAACAGATCGGGCCGCAGCTTCGCCATTGCCGGGATCGTGCAGCCCGCCTGCGAATGCCCGACCAGCACCACATCGCGCAAACCCGCCGCCTCAATATCGGCGATGAACTCGGCGGTAATGTCGGCAAAGCCGATGCCGGCGGTGTCGCGGCCCCGCTTGGCGCCGCAACCGGGCGCGTCCAGTGCGAGACAGTGCGGCGCAGGTTTGCCGCCCGATGGCAGCGCCCCAGCTTGCAAAGCTATGGCCGCGACAGTCTGATCCCAGACCCAGCCGCCCTGCCCGCCGCCATGGAGAAACACGAAATCAGCCATTTTCAGGTCTCGCCCGCATTCGCGTCGGCATCGTCCAGATCGCGGGCGACGCGTGGATCGGCGAGCAGAGCGGTGATACGCCCGGCCTCGTCAAAGCTGTCATCGGCCAGAAACCGCAGCTTGGCGGCAAACCTCAGCTTCAGCCGCCCCGCCACTTCCTTCTGGAAAAACGCGGTATGTGTGCGCAGCGCCTTCAGCACCACCTCCTCATCCACCCCCAGCAGCGGCTTTACATAGGCGGCGGCATGGCGCAGATCGGGCGACATCCGAACTTGCGTGACCGACACCGCATGCGCGCTCAGCACATCGTCATGCACCTGCTGGCGGGTCAGCAATTCGGACAGGACATGGCGCACCTGCTCGCCGACCTTGAGCAGGCGGACCGATCTGGTTTCAGGCGTTGCGGCGGGTTTGCCCATTAGGTTACTCGTGATCCATCTTGGCCAGAATGCGGCGCAGCGAGCGGATGTTACGCGCGGTGCCCCGGCAGCCAAGCCGCCGCTCGATAAAGCCGCCGGTCAGCCGGCTATTGCCCGCCCCGTCGACATAATCGACATAGAGCGCGCGCGGCCCAATGGCCAGCCTTTCAGCCCCCCGCCCGGTATGCGCAGCGCATAGCGCGGCGAAATTGGCGGGATCGGGCTCAGCCGAGAGGAAGTGGGTGTGGACCCGCGCCTCGTCGCCATCCGCCGGGAACGGGTTGTCCGCGATGGCGTGGGCCAATTCATCGCGTCCGCGCACCGCGACGAAGCTGGCGATCTCGAAGCGCTCGGCCATCATATGCGCGAACAGGTCCTCCAGCCCCTCGGTGGGGCGGTCATCGAAGGCGAACAGCACATTGCCGCTGGCCACCACGGTTTCGATGTCGGTAAACCCCTCCCGCTCGAACGCATAGCGCAGGTCCGCCATGGTCAGCCGATTGGGGCCGACATTGATGCTGCCAAACAGGGCGAGATAGCGGGGCATTCAGGTCAGTCAAAGCCCGTCACATCAGAAACGGTTTTCCTTAGATGTCGATCAGCTTGCAAACTATCGAGATAATCTCGTCCGAGCCGAAAAATTTTGGCATCAAGTTCACCGAGCGTTTTTCCCGCGATCTGCCGGATGATAGCATCAACCACGTCAAATCGTTGTGTGATGATGATTAAAGCAAAGAATCGGTGAGCACTTATCGGATGCTCCCTGCGCGCTTCACTCGTATAGGCGTTTATCGTGTTGGCAGATACAGGCTCTCCCAAAATCGACGATAGCAGATCAGCAATGTCGCCCCTCGTATCGGCAACGTAATTGACACATCTGGCAACCGCAGATGCTACAAGTCTGTCAAAGTTTTTCAATGCATCTTGGCCATAAGAAGGCGGCGAGATACTCCAAGGATCCCGGAGCATCTCATCGGTAAGCGTTGGCCTGCGGTTCTTCACAACGTCCGGTCGCGCATCTCGACCTCGAAGGTTTCCAGCATATCGCCCGGCTTGATGTCGTTGGTATCCTCCAGCACCACGCCGCATTCGAGGCCCGCACGCACCTCGGCGACGTCGTCCTTGAAGCGGCGCAGCGATTTGATGTGGGTCTTGGATACGATAACGTCGTTGCGGGTAAGCCGGCTGTACAGGCCCTTCTTGATATAGCCCTCCAGACACAGCAGGCCCGCCGCCTTGTCGTGCTTGCCGGCGGGGAACACCTCCTTGACCTCGGCGCGGCCCACCACGGTCTCGATCCGCTCCGGCCCCCAGACGCCCGCCATTTCGGCGCGGACATCGTCGGTCAGCTGATAGATCACGTCGAAATACTTCATCCGCACCTTGTGCCGCGCGATCATCTCACGCGCCTTGGCATTGGGCCGCACGTTGAAGCCGATGATCGGCGCGCCGCTGGCCGCAGCAAGCGTCACGTCGCTCTCGGTGATCGCGCCGACGCCCGAGTTCAGGATCTTGACCTTGATCTCGTCGGTCGAAATCTTGTTCAGCGCGTTGACGATGGCCTCGGTGGAGCCCTGCACGTCACCCTTGATCACCACTGCATATTCGATGATCGCCTGCTTGGCGGCCAACGCGGAGAACATGTTCTCCAGGCTGGTCGGCTCGGCAGTGGTGCGGCGCGCGGTGGCCTGTTCGTGGCGGAACCCGGCGACCTCGCGGGCCCGGGCCTCGCTCTCCACCACGGTCAGCACGTCGCCCGCCATCGGCACGCCGCCCAGCCCCAGCACCTCGACCGGCAGCGAAGGCACCGCTTCCTTGATCGGCCGGCCCTTGTCGTCATGCATGGCGCGGACGCGCCCGCTCTGCGTGCCGACCACGAAGATATCGCCGACCTTGAGCGTGCCGCGCGTGATCAGCACGCTGGCCAGCGGGCCCTTGCCTTTGTCCAGCCTGGCCTCGATCACCGCCGCCTCAGCGCTGCGATCGGGGTTGGCGCCCAGTTCGAGCAATTCGGCCTGAAGCAGGATCTTCTCGATCAGCTCGTCCAGCCCGGCTCCGGTCTTGGCCGACACCTCGACATCCTGCACCTCGCCGGACATCGCCTCGACCATGACTTCGTGTTCCAGCAGGCGTTCGCGGATCTTCTGCGGGTTGGATTCGGGCTTGTCGCTCTTGGTGATCGCCACGATCATCGGCACCCCGGCGGCCTTGGTGTGGTTGATCGCCTCGATCGTCTGCGGCATGATCCCGTCATCGCCGGCCACCACCAGCACCACGATATCGGTGACATTGGCACCGCGCTGACGCATCTCGGTAAAGGCCTCATGGCCCGGCGTATCGAGGAACGTGACCAGCGCGCCGGCCTTGGTCATAATCTGATAGGCGCCGATATGCTGGGTGATGCCGCCAGCCTCGCCGCGCACCACATCGGTGCCGCGCAGCGCGTCCAGCAGGCTGGTCTTGCCGTGATCGACATGGCCCATGATCGTGACCACCGGCGGGCGTACCTTGAGCGATTCGGCGGAATCGATGTCTGCGGCATTGTCGATATCGACGTCATTTTCGGAGACGCGCTGAATGCGGTGGCCGAAATCTTCGACCAGCAGCTCGGCAGTGTCCTGGTCGATAGTGTCGGTCGCGGCGACCGGCGTGCCCATCTTGAACAGCATCTTGACCAGATCGCTGGTCTTTTCCGCCATGCGGTTGGCCAATTCCTGGACCGTGATTTCCTCAGGCACGATGACATCGCGGACCTGCTTTTCACGCGGCTGGGATTTGCCGGCGAAATGCGCACGCTTTTCCTTCTCGCGCGCACGTTTGAGCGCGGCGAGGCTGCGGGCGCGGGCACCTTCGTCCTCGTTGAGCGCCTTGGTAACGGTCAGCTTGCCCGATTGCCGGCGATCCGGGCCGCCCACCTTTTCGCGCAGGCCGCCGGGCTTCTTGGCGGCAGGCTCCGGGCGGCGGACGGTGACAACCGGAGTGAAGCGGCGCGGCGCGGGGATGGCGGCCGCATCGCCGGGGGCTGCTTCGCCGGTTTCGCTATCGCTGGCGATTTCGGTGGGGGGCGCTCCGGCAGCGGCAGCGGCAGCAGGCACAGCCTCGGCCACCGGCTCGGGCGCGGTGGGCGCGGCAACGGGCGCAGGGGCAGGAACCGGGGCGGGCGGTGCCTCGACCCGGGTCCGCGCGTCGATGATCGCCTGCATCCGCGCGTCCTGCTCACGGCGGCTGTTGGCTTCGGCGGCGTTGAGGCGGGCCTCCTCGGCCTCGCGCAGCAGACGCGCCTGCGCCTCCTGCCGGCTCTCGTTGGAGGGGGCGGGGCGCGGCGGTGGGGGCGCAGCAGGGCGCGGCGCGGCAACGGGGGCGGGCGCCGGCGCGGCTACAGGCTCGGGCGCAACTTCGCCGGGCTTGCCCAGCAGCTTGCGGCGCTTGACCTCGACCACGACCTTGTTGGTGCGGCCGTGACTGAAGGTCTGCTTGACCTCGCCGGCCTGCACCGATGTCCGCAGGCCGAGCGGCCTACGGCCCAGGGTCGGTTTGTTGTCGTCGCTCATGGCTTCAAACAGTCCTTCAAAATCAAATTGTCGTTTCAGCGCGCACGGCAGATGCCGCGTGGGTGCCAGAATTCTTTGCGTCCGCGCTGCCATCCGGCGGCGCTTGATGACCCAAATAGTGCAACAGACGCTGCAATCCCGCGTCCAGCCTTGCGGCCGCCGCGGCATCGGTCAGCGCCAGATGGACGACATTGTCGCGGCCCAATGCCACAGACAAAGCCGCGCGGTCCAGTGGCAAGGTAACGCCGCAAGTGCCCGACCCTTCGGCCTCCCGCCCCACGCGCCACGCCTGATCGAGCTTGCGCGAGCCATCGGGCGCGGCATCGCTGGCATGCGCCAGCCAATGCACCAGCCCACCGCGCGCCTGCTCGGCAATCCGGTCCGATCCGACCAGCAGCCGCCCGGCGCGCATCTCCAGCCCCAGTCGGTCGGTAAACCCACGCATCAGCGCCGCCGCAATCCGCTCCGGCAGGTCGGCGGGGATCGTGAAAGACGCGCCCTTATAGGCCCGCGCCAGCGCGCCGCGCAGCTTCCCCTTGGCCAGCGCAATCGCCAGATCGCCCTGGCTGACCCCGACCCACGCCCCGCGCCCGGGCGCCCGCGCCTGCACATCGGGATGAATTTCGCTGGCACCGTCCGGCCCCTCGGGCGCGATAGCCAGCCGGATCAGCGCCTCACGCGCCGCCACCCGCCCGGAGAGGATGCATTTCCGCTCCGGGCCAGTGCTTTCGCCTGCGTCTTCGTTGGGAGGTGCCGGGTGCCCGCGCCTGTGCGCGGATCCCGTCAGCGCCTCATAGGGAGGGTTCCGCATTGGCGGCCTCCCCGTTTGAACCGGAATCGGGTTCCTCGTCGGCGAACCAATGCGCGCGCGCCGCCATGATGATCTCGTTGCCCTGCTCTTCGGTAAGGCCATATTCGCCGAGTACCCCGCCCTTGGCTTCCTCGGTCTTGGCCGGGGTCCGCTCGCGGCGCTGTTCGGGCTTTTCGGGGGTCCGGCGACGCTGTTCGGCGCGCTTTTTGGCGATCAGCTCGTCGGTGGCGAGGTCGGCCAGATCGTCGAGCGTCTTGATCCCGGCCTTGCCCAGCGTCACCAGCATCGCCTCGGTCAGATGCGGGATTTCGGCCAGCGCATCCTCCACGCCCAGCTCGCGCCGGGTCTGCCGGCTGGCTTCCTCGCGGCGGTCCAGCGCCTCTTGCGCGCGACTTTGCAGTTCCTGGCCCAATTCCTCGTCGAACCCTTCGATATTGGCGATTTCGGCCAGATCGATATAGGCGACCTCCTCAAGCTCGGTGAAGCCCTCGGCCACCAGCAGCTGCGACAGCGTCTCATCGACGTCCAGCTCTTCCTCGAACATTTTGGAGCGTTCGGCGAATTCGCGGGTGCGCTTTTCGGACGATTCCGCCTCGGTCAGGATGTCGATCGCCGAATTGGTCAGCTGACTGGCTAGCCGCACATTCTGCCCGCGCCGGCCGATGGCGAGGCTCAGCTGATCGTCGGGGACCACCACTTCAATGCGGCTCTCCTCCTCGTCGATCACCACGCGGCTGACGGTGGCGGGCTGGAGCGCGTTGACCACGAAAGTCGCGGTGTCCTCGCTCCACGGGATGATGTCGATTTTCTCGCCCTGCAACTCCTGAACGACGGCCTGAACCCGGCTGCCCTTCATGCCCACGCAGGCGCCGACCGGGTCGATCGACGAATCGCGGCTGATCACGCCGATTTTGGCGCGGCTGCCAGGATCGCGCGCGGCGGCCTTGATCTCGATGATATTGTCGTAAATCTCGGGCACTTCCTGCGCGAACAGTTTTTTCATAAAGTCGGGATGCGCGCGGCTGAGGAAAATCTGCGGGCCCCGGTTCTGACGCTCGACCTTGAGGATCAGCGCGCGCACCCGCTCACCCACCCGCGCCACTTCGCGGGGGATCTGGGCGTCGCGGCGGATCACCCCCTCGGCGCGCCCCAAATTAACGATGACATGGCCGAATTCGACCGATTTGATCACGCCGGTGATGATCTCGCCGGCGCGGTCCTTGTATTCGGCATATTGGCGGTCCCGCTCGGCATCGCGGACCTTTTGAAAGATCACCTGCTTGGCGCTTTGCGCATCGATGCGGCCCAAATCGACCGGCGGCAGCGGATCGACGATGAAATCGCCGACCTTGGCATCGGCCTGAAGCTTCTGCGCGGCTTTCAGATCGACCTGCTTGAAGTAATCCTCGACCTCCTCGACCACCTCGACCACGCGCCATAGCCGCAGGTCGCCGGTGCGTGGATCGAGCTTCGCGCGGATATCGTTCTCGGCGCCGTAGCGGTTGCGCGCCGATTTCTGGATCGCCTCTTCCATCGCCTCGATGACGATGCTCTTGTCGATCATCTTTTCGGTGGCGACTGCGGTGGCAATCGCCAACAGTTCGGCGCGGTTGGCGGAAATTGCACTGGCCATGGTCTAGTCTTCCTGTGCTTCTTCGAGTTCGTCGGCGCCGGTGGTATCCAGCGGCCGGGTGGCGGCGATCAGCCGGTCGGTCAGGACCAGCTTGGCGGAATGAACATCGGCGAGCGCGAATTGCACCCGCCCCGATTTCTTGTCGTCGAGCAGCACGGTCTCACCCTCGATCCCGATCAGCACGCCCTGCAGGGCCTTGCGATTGCCCTCCACGGGGGCGGACAGCGCGAACCGCGCCTCATGCCCGGCCCATGTCGTGTAATCCTTAATGCGCGTCAGCGGACGATCGATGCCGGGCGACGACACCTCCAGGCGATAGGCTTCCTCGATCAAAACCTCACCCGCTTCCTCGCTGGCATCCATCCGGTCGGAGATGCGGTTCGACAGCGCGGCGCATTGGTTGAGCACCAGCTGGCCGGTGGCGGGGTCCTCGGCCATGATCTGGAGCGTGACCTCCTCATCGCCAATCTCGGAACGGCCGAACACCAGCACACGCACCAGATCAAAGCCAAGGGCGGTCACCTCAGGCTCGATAATCTGGGTCAGGCGGGCGATATTGGTCATTGATGTTCCGTAAATCCGAAAAGCCGCCCCGACAAAGCCGCATCGCGCCGGCCCCTTGCGGCGCCAGCCCGTCGTTGCGTTACCAATGTCGGGAATGGCGCCTCACTAAGCGCCGTTTCCGCGAAAAGCAAGGACAGTTTGTTGCCGCATCGCCGATGGCCAAAGGCGGGCCCCACTTTTTGGCGCGATGCTTGGCATCACCGCTCGGCCAGCGCATGCTTTTTCATGCAATGCCGCAGCTGATCGTAACTGAGCCCCAGCGCTCTGGCGGTGTGCCGCTGGTTGAAGCGGTGCCGCGCCAGCGCCGCTTCCAATATCGCCCGCTCATGCGCATCGACCGCGCCGCGCAGGTCGGTGACATCCGCGTGATCGGGAACCGCATGCACCCGGTCCGGAGCAGCCGCCGATCCCGGCGCGGACGCAGCCTCCGGCTTCCACGGGCTGTCGAACGGATCGAAGGTGATGTCGGCCACCGGCGCGGCGTGATTGGCCCAGCGGTACACCGCGCGCTCCGTAACATTGCGCAGTTCGCGGACATTGCCCGGCCAGCCATAAGCGGCCAGCGCCGCCATCGCCGCCGGCGCAAACCCCGGCCAGCGGTCCCAGCCCAGCTCCGACGCCATCCGCCGCCCGAAATACTCGGCCAGCACAGCGACATCGCCCCCATTCTCATCGACGCGCGCGCGCAATGGCGGCAGGGTGATCACCTCGAAGCTCAGCCGGTCGAGCAGATCGGGGCGGAAGCGGCCGCAGGTGGTCAACGCCGGCAGGTCCTCATTGGTCGCCGCCACGATCCGCACATCGACCCGGATCGCGCGCGACGAGCCGATGCGATTGACCTCGCCATATTCGATGACCCGCAACAATCTCTCCTGCGCGCCCATCGACAGCGTGGCGAGTTCGTCGAGGAACAGCGTGCCGCCGTCGGCCTCCTCAAAGCGCCCCATTCGCGCACGGGTCGCGCCGGTGAAGGCGCCCGCCTCATGCCCGAACAGCTCGGCCTCGATCAGCGTCTCGGGCAGGGCCGCGCAATTGAGCGTAATCATCGGCTGATCCCAGCGCGGGCTGAGCCGGTGAAGCCGCTCCGCGATCAGCTCCTTGCCGGTGCCCCGCTCCCCGATCACCAGTATCGGGCGGCGCAAGGCGGCGGCGCGGCTGGCCCGCTCCACCGCGTCGAGAAAGGCCGAGGATTGGCCGATGAATTGGGCTTCGCGCTCCATTGCCAAAATGTAGCAGTTTTTGCCGAGCATTAGCAATTATCACCATCGCCTGATCGCGGCAAAATAGTCAAAACCGCGCAATTCCGCCATGCAGTCGATCTGGCACGGCGCTTGCGATGAACGTCACATGACCAATTCCGCCACCGACCTCTCCGCCCTCCAAGACAGCGCTGGCATACCCCTGCCGGCGGCTGAAGGGCTCGATGCGGAGGAACTGAGGCCGGAGCGGCTGGCACCACCTGCCGCTCCGGCCTCCTTCTTGGCCCCCATCACCGTCCCGCCCCGTCGCCATTCACGGCTTGACAGAGCGCTGGAAAACCTCCGTCAACCGGCCACGCCAACGCACCATACCGCCCCGAACACCACATCGCCTTATTACACCGGAGCCACCGCCATGAGCATCTTCTCCCGCACCCGCGACATCATCGCCGCCAATTTCTCCGACCTGCTCGAAAAGGCCGAGGACCCGACCAAGATGATCCGCATGATCATCCTCGAGATGGAGGAAACGCTGGTCGATGTCCGCGCCAGCGCGGCGCGCACCATCGCCGACCAGAAGGAGATGAACCGCCATGTCGCCAAGCTCGACCGGCTTCAGGCCGATTGGGCCGACAAGGCGCAATTGGCACTGAGCAAGGACCGCGACGATCTGGCGCGCGGCGCGCTGCTCGAAAAGCGCAAGGCGTCGGACATGGCGGGCCAGCTCAAGGCCGAGATCGCGGTGCTCAACGATTCGCTGCGCGCCTATGAGACCGATATCGACAAGCTGCAAAACCGCTTGCGCGAGGCGCGGTCCAAGCAAACCGCCATCGCCGCCCGGCTGGAAAGCGCCGAAAACCGCGTCAAGCTGCGTACGCTGCTGGCAAGCGAGCGGGTAGATGAGGCGCTGGCGCGGTTCGATGCGCTGGAACGCCGCGCCGATTATGCCGAAGGACACGCCGACTCGCTGCGTCTGGCCGAGGGTCACCGGCCCAGCCTCGCCGACGAAATCTCCGCGCTGGCGAGCCATGACAAGATCGACGAAGAGCTGATGGCGATGAAGGCCGCCCTAGCCTCTGACAAACTAGCCTCTGACAAATCCGCCGGCCGGGAGGGTTGAGCGCATGGAAGATGTCATCATCCCGCTGATCACCGTCCCCACCATGTTCATCGGACTGCCGTGGCTGATCCTGCATTACGTCACCCGCTGGAAAACCGGCGCCACGCTGACCAACAAGGACGAGGCGCTGCTGGAGGAATTATACCAGCTGGCGCGCCGGCTGAACGACCGGATGGATACGGTTGAGCGGCTGGTCAGCGCCGATCATCCGGACTTCACCCGCGCGCTGCCCCAAACCGAGCCCGCGCAAACCCGCTTCACCGCGCCCGTCCGCAATTTGTCCGAAAGGCCGCAGTAATGACCACCGACCGCACCCGTTTCTACCGCGATAAGCGCAACGGCAAGTTTCTGGGCGTCTGCGCCGGGATCGCCGATTACACCGGGGTCAATGTGCTGTGGATCCGGATCGCGACGGTGATCCTGTCGCTGCACGGCATCGGCTGGCTGATCTATCTGGGCATCGGCATGCTGGCCGATGAAAAGCCCGAGGGCCTTTACACCGACCGCCAGGAGCAACAATTCTGGCAGGGCGTCCGCCAGAGCCCTTCGCGCACCGCACGCGAGGTGCGCGGCCAATTCCGCGAGATCGATCAGCGACTGGCCTCGGTCGAAGCCTATTACGTCTCGGCCAATCCGCGCCTGGCCGACGAGATCGAGCGCTTGCGCTAGAGCAAGATGCGATAAAACAGAATCGCATCTTGCTCTAGAGTCTTTGTTTTCGCATCGTTTATTGCCAAAAACCGGTACCCACTTTTTGGCACGATGCGCTAAAGTATTTCAGGGAGGGGGAATTGTTATGGGCGAACTTATTGGCCTGGCCGGAACCACAGCGCCGTTCCTGATGGTCTGCTTCATCGTGTGGACCAAGCATCAGCGCAAGATGGCCGAAATGCAGGTCGGCAATGGCGCCGATCAGGCCACGCAACTGGCCGCGCAATATGCCAGCCAGAACCGCGCGCTGGAGGATCGGGTGCGGGTGCTGGAGCGTATCGTGACCGACAAGGGCTATGATCTGGGATCGCAGATCGAGGCGCTGCGCGAACCTGTGGCCATCGCTGCTCCGCGCAGCACCGGCCGGGATAGTGCGCTGTGAGCGCCGGTGATGTCATCGGGCTGGGCATTATGTTTGTCGGGATCATCGCCATCGCGGGGATGCTGGCCGGTGCCTATCAACAGAGACTGAAGTTCAAGGGGCGCGAGCTGGAACTGTTCGCCGGCCAGACCGCCGAGAAGGCCGCGCAATATGCCGCGCATAACGAGCGGCTGGAGCAGCGCATCCGCGTGCTGGAACGCATCACCACCGACCGCGCCGCCGGGCTGATGGGCGAGATCGAGGATTTGCGCGACAAGCCACTCAACTAGGCCGCTGGACTAGGACACTCAGCTAAAGCCGGCTCAACCGAATTTGGGGAATTTCGATGAATATGTGGGAAGCTGTCGTGGTGATCGTGGCGGTCATATCCTTCGCCAAGGTAGCGCGATATCGTGCGATCTCGGGCTTTGGCGGGCGGCGCGGCAATACCGGCTATGACCAGCCGGCCGCTCTGCCTGGCCCGGAGCATCAGGCGCTGATCCGCGAGAACGCCGATCTGCGCCGCGATCTGGGCGAATTGCGCGAGCGGGTGCAGGTGCTCGAACGCATCGCCACCGATAACCGTCATGCACAAAGCATCTCGGACGAGATCGAGGCTTTGCGCGGGCGATAGAGGCGTTCTCGTGCCACGGGAGGTTTAACATGGCGCATATGATGGATTTGCAGGCATCGCTGATCTTCGCCGCCGCCGCGCTGCTGGCTCTGGCGATGGTGGTGGGCGCAGTATTGCGCGGCTGGCAGGGCTGGCTGGCGTTGAAGGCAGGCGAACTGGCGCTGCACACCGGCCCCCGACGGTTCGACGACACCCCCGAGCGCAGCGGCGGCTCCAGCCTGGGCATGAACCGCATCGAACTGGCCGACCTGCGCGAACGCGTGCGCCAGCTGGAGGCGATTGCCGCCGGGGTCGATCTGTAACAGGCCTGATTCCATCCGGCGCGGAGTCATTTGCCGCCTGACGGCGGGAAAGCCTGTGCCATTCCGCGCCCCCTCCCGACCTTCCACAAAGTACATACTGGATGGGAGGTCGGGAGGGGGCGCGGGATGGCACAGGCTCCTAAACCGAAAAGCGGTCTTTCGCGCTTTTCGCCAAACCAACGCGATAGATTTTTGCCCCGCCCCGGTTTACGGCGCCGTCATGCGCAGCCTTGACGATATTTACGAGGAATATGAATTCCTCGAAGCCGATGACCGTTACCGCCTGCTGATCGAGCTTGGCCGCGATCTGGCGCCGATGCCCGAACCGCTGAAAACCGAAGCGACGCGGGTAGCGGGCTGTTCGGCCAGCGTCTGGGTCTATCCCACCGAAGCGGCGACCCGGCTGCATTTCCTCGCCGACAGCAATGCTGCGATCACCAAGGGCATCATCGCGCTGGTGCTGAGCGCGGTACAGGATCGCCCGGCTGCCGAGGTCGCAGATATGGACATTGCCGCAGCGCTGGCGCGGTTCGATCTGCAGGGCCAACTGTCGTCGAACCGCACCCAGGGCGTGCCCAACATGATCGCGCTGATCCGCGCGCATGCAGCGCGGCTTGCCGTAAGCAGTTGAGCTAGTGGTTCATTTCCGACATTTGCATCCCTTTGGGCAAGGGCAGAGGCAAATGTCGCAAAAACATAAGAACCACTAGATATTATATTGTTTCTAGTGGATTTTATGATTTTGACATTTGCAGACCCATCCCAACCGCAAGGGGATGCAAATGTCAAAATCAATCCACTAGTGGTCCGATTCTGACATTCGATACCGTTTGAGGCCAAGTCGCGCTCGAATGTCAGAATCTTTTCGGACCACTAGAAAATTTTGATTCTAGTGGATTTTACGATTTTGACATTTGCAGACCCATCCCAACCGCAAGGGGATGCAAATGTCAAAATCAATCCACTAGCGGCGCCGATAATGCCAGCCCCCGCTTGCAAATCATCCGCCACGGCGTAATTGCGAAAGCATGACCCAATCCCCCCGCACGCTTTACGAAAAGATCTGGGACGCGCATGTCGTGGAGACCCGCGATGATGGCACCTGCCTGATCTATATCGACCGTCACTTGGTGCATGAAGTCACCAGCCCGCAGGCGTTCGAGGGTCTGCGCGTCTCCGGGCGCAAGGTGCGGCGGCCGGACCTGACGCTGGCGGTGCCCGATCACAACCTGCCGACCACGGCGCGCCGCGATGCCGCCGGGCGGCCGATCCCGATCGCCGACGCGGATAGCGCGCTGCAACTGGCTGCCCTCACCCGCAACGCCCCCGAATTCGGCATCCGCCTGATCGGCGACTCCGATGCCGAGCAGGGCATCGTCCATGTCGTCGGGCCGGAGCAGGGCTTCTCGCTGCCCGGCGCCACCATCGTCTGCGGCGACAGCCACACCTCGTGCCACGGCGGGCTGGGGGCGTTGGCTTTCGGTATCGGCACTTCGGAGGTGGAGCATGTACTGGCCACACAGACGCTGCTGCTCAAGCGATCCAAGACAATGGAGGTGCGGGTTGAGGGCGCTCTCTCACCCGGCGTCACCCCCAAGGACCTGATCCTCCACATCATCGGGGTGATCGGTACGTCGGGCGGTACCGGCCATGTCATCGAATACCGCGGCACGGTGTTCGAAGGGCTCAGCGTCGAGGGCCGGCTGACCATCTGCAACATGAGCATCGAGGCCGGCGCGCGCGCCGGCCTGATCGCGCCGGATGACAAGACCTTCGCTTATCTCAAGGGCCGCCCTTATGCCCCCACCGGCGCTGAATGGGACCGTGCGGTGGCGTGGTGGCGCAGTCTGGCCACCGATGCGGGGGCGAAATTCGACAAAAGCGTCGTCATCGATGCCGCCAGCATCCCGCCCACCGTCACCTGGGGCACCAGCCCGGAGGATACCGTCGGCATCGGCGGCGTCGTCCCCGATCCCGCCAGCTTTGCCGACCCGTCCAAGCAGGAGGCCGCTCGCAACAGCCTTGCCTATATGGGCCTGTCGCCGGGGCAGCGGATGGCCGATATCGCAGTGGAAAACATCTTCATCGGTAGTTGCACCAACAGCCGGATCGAGGATCTGCGCGCCGCCGCCGCTGTGCTGAAGGGGCGGCACAAGGCGGCCAGTGTCAAATGGGCCATCGTCGTCCCCGGCAGCGGGCTGGTCAAGGCGCAGGCCGAGGCCGAGGGGCTGGACCGGGTGTTCCTCGACGCGGGCCTCGAATGGCGCGAACCCGGCTGCTCGGCGTGTCTGGGCATGAACCCCGACAAGGTACCGCCGGGAGAGCGTTGTGCCTCCACCTCCAACCGCAATTTCGTCGGGCGGCAGGGGCCCGGCGCGCGCACCCACCTCGTGTCACCGGCGATGGCGGCGGCGGCGGCGGTGACCGGGCGGCTGTGCGATGTGCGCGAACTGATACGTGAGGAGGCATCGGCATGAGCAACATCCCCGACAAACCATCCGATAAGGCCAACTGGACCGGCGCGGCCTCGATCGCCGGGGCCGCCATCGGTTCGGCGGCTTTGGTCGCCGCGCTGCTCTATGCCTCGCGCCGCAAGGAACGGGCTGAGGCTCGGGCCAATCCCGCCCCTCTTTCCGCCGATAACGCGCCCGAGACCGATTGATGGAACCGATCAGCCATGTCGCCGGCCGCGCCATCGCGTTCGGCCGCAAGAACGTCGACACCGATGTCATCATCCCGGCGGCCTATCTCAAAACCATCACCCGCGAGGGGCTGGGCAAGGGCGCGTTCGAGACGGTGCGGGCCGAGCCCGGCAATGTTTTCGACGAGCCCGCCAATGCCGGCGCGCCGATCCTGATCGCGGGGGACAATTTCGGCTGCGGTTCATCGCGCGAACATGCGGCATGGGCGCTGCTTGATCTTGGCATAACCTGTGTCATCGCGCCCAGCTTTTCGGACATATTCTCCGGCAATGCGTTCAAAAATGGCATCCTGACCGTGCCCTTGCCACAGGCAGCGGTGGACCGGCTGATGGTCGTCGCGGCGGCTGGCGATACGGTCGATGTGGACCTGGAGGCGCAATCGGTCACCACGCGGTTTCAGGATCGCTTCGCCTTCGAGATCGATCCTTTCCGCAAATCCTGCTTGCTGGGCGGCCTTGATGAGGTCGGGCTGACTTTGGCGCGCGGCGACGCCATTGCCGCTTACGAAGCGCGCGCCGCCACCACTATGCCGTTTCTGAGCGGAGCGGTGCAAGCAGCTTGAACGCGGGGGCATGCCGTTCTACACTGCGGCATTGAAGGACGCTCCGCCATGACTGCTTTCCCATGACTGATTTTACTGACCGCGAACGCGGCGAGGAAGCCCATTTCGCGCATGCCGAGGAAATGGAATTCCGCATCCACGCCCGCCGCAACCGGCTGCTGGGCGCTTGGGCGGCGACGCGCATGGCGCTGTCGCCGGCTGAGAGTGAGGCCTATGCCAAAAGTGTTGTACAGGCCGATTTCGAGGAATCGGGCGATGAGGACGTGGTGCGCAAGCTCCTCGGCGATCTCATCTCCGCCGGGGTCGATGCCGATGAGGCCGAGGTTCGTGCCGCGCTCAAAGCCCGCGAGATCGAGGCGCGGCGCGCCTTGCTCGGCGCGGCCTGACCCGAAGGACCGCACCATGGCCATGGCCGCCGATCACATCGTCGCGCTGATCCGCGCCGGCATCCCCGATGCAGAGGTGACGATCACCGATCTGGCGGGCGACGGCGACCATTACGCCGCACACGTCACCGCCGCCAGCTTTGCCGGCAAGCCGCGCATCGCGCAGCACAAGCTGGTCTATGCGGCGTTGGGCGGGCGGATGGGCGGCGAATTGCACGCCTTGCAACTAACGACTTCGGTTACCAATTAGGCGTTGTCATCCTGTTTCTCGCAAAACTTAAGGCCCCATCATGTCTGACACCGCACATTCCCCCGCCGTCCTCCGCATCTCCGAGATCCTGGCCGGCAATGACATCGTGCTGTTCATGAAAGGCACGCCGCTGTTCCCGCAATGCGGTTTTTCCAGCAAGGCGATCGCCATTCTCGACCATATGGCGGTGAAGTATCACACTGTGGATGTGCTGCAGGACATGGAAATCCGGCAGGGCATCAAAAGCTTCTCCGAATGGCCGACCATCCCGCAACTCTACGTCAAGGGTGAGTTTCTGGGCGGCAGCGACATTATGATGGAGATGTTCGAGGCGGGCGAATTGCAGGCGCTGGTCGTGCAGCATGGCATCGCATCGGCCTGATTGTTTCCGCCTGAGTTTTCACTGCTGAGGGGAGGTGGCGCGGCCTGTGGACTGCGCCTAAACCGGACCTTGGCGTCGCTGTAAAACTTATGAGGCGGGACCGGGGAGACTTTCCGGCCCCGCCTCTGTAAGCGACTGCTACGGGGTATCCATGTATAAGCATTGTTCGTGCCAGATTACATAACTGACTGATATAATATAATTATGATAAAATCCGGCCGCGCCGATTTGCCCCCGGTGTCAGTTTTTCCGACAGATTTGCCGCATAGCGCGATAATTTGCTCGGCCGATTGAGCTTGCCTCCCACCGCTGTGCCGTCAAGGATGCGGCATGAGTGACGCAGCCGCCAGTCCCGCTTCCCCTGCCGGCACGATCCCCGCCGCGACGGTGGTGATCTTTCGCCAGGCGCAGGCCGGACCGCCCGAATTGCTGATGGTTCAACGCGCGAAAGCGATGCGTTTTGCCGGCGGCGCGGCGGTGTTTCCCGGCGGGCGGATCGATCCTTCGGACCATACGCTGGCAGCCACGCTTTCCGCCACTGGGGATCACGCCGGCATCGACGACCTCGCCGCGCGCATCGCGGGCATTCGCGAGACGCTGGAGGAGACCGGCCTCGCCATCGGCCTGACCCGGCCGGTTAGCGGGCCGGATGCCGAACGGGCACGGGCGCTGCTGGCCAAGGAAGGCGCGCTGGCGCCGGTGCTGGCGCAGATGGGCTGGACGCTGGCGGTGGAGGCGCTGATCCCGTTTGCACGGTGGTGCCCGCAATGGCCCGGCGCGTTCGACACGTTCTTCCACCTCGCCGACCTTGGCAGCGGCGCGGTCGATCTGCTGGTCGACAACACCGAGAACAGCCGGCTGTTCTGGATGAGCGCCGCCGATGCCCTCACGGCGGCGGACAATGGCGAGATCAGCGTGATCTTCCCCACGCGCCGCAATCTGGAGCGGCTGGCGCTATTCGCCAGCTTTGCCGAGGCGCGCTCGCAGGCCGAAGCGATCCCGGTGCGGATGATCACCCCGGCAAAGCTCGAACGGGACGGCGAGCCGTGGCTGACCATCCCCGATGGCTTAGGCTATCCGGTGCTGGGTCAGCCCCTAGCCAGCGTGCAGCGCGGCTAGAGTCTTTGTTTTCGCATCGTTTATTGCCAAAAACCGGTACCCACTTTTTGGCACGATGCTCTAGAGTCTTTGTTTTCGCATCGTTTATTGCCAAAAACCGGTACCCACTTTTTGGCACGATGCTCTAGCGCGGCTTGCGCGCACCATACAGACCCAGCCCGACCGCAAGCGCGAAATAACAGGCCATCGCCGCAATTGAGGGATTGTAGGATCCGGTCCGCGCATACGCGATGGGCGCGCCCAGCATCGCCGCACCCATGAACGGCAGGCTGAACAATGTGTTGAGCCCCAACCCCCGGCTGTAACTGGCCTTGCCGAAGCTGTCGGACAGCCCGCGCCCGAGCGTCGGCATCGCCCCCGAACCGTGGAGCCCGATCAGGCCAATCACCACCAGCGCCACCGTGAACGAGGGATGCAGCAACAGGACCGCCCAGAGGATCGCGCAATTAAGCCCGATCAGCGCCAGCGACTTGCCGCCGCCCAACCGGTCCGCAACCCAGCCGAACAGCACCGAACCAGCGAGGCCAACCATCGACATCACCGATTGAATGATCGAGGATTCGCCGCGGGTAAAGCCCCAGGACGTGCCCATCGGAATCAGCAGCGCGCCCAGCAATACCGAGCTGGTCATGCTGGCAATTGCCGCCAGGCACAGCGCCCAGAACTGAGACTTGCCCAGCAATTGCATCAGGCTGTACGAACCATCGGCGGTATGTGCGCCGGGCACAGCGGCCTCTCCGCCCGGCGGATGGTCCCGGATCAACAGGTTGAGCGGCAGCATGATCAGCCCGGCAATCGCGGCCAGCACCAGATAGGCGGTCCGCACCGAATAATGATCGAGAAAGGCATTCAGCAGCACCGGCAGAATCGCAATCAGGAACGGCAAATTGACCAACCCCAACGCCAGCCCGCGATTGCGCCCGAACCAGCGCGCCACCAGCGTGTTCGGCCCGATCGACCCGGTCAAAATCATCGCTGGCCCAAAGCAGAGCCCATAGGCGGCAAGGTACAGCGGATAACTGGTGGTGAGCGCCAGAATCAGGAACCCCGCTACCGTCAGCACCGCGCCGAGCACCATCAGCATGCGTAGCGAATAGCGCGCTATCAACACGCCGACAAAAGGCGCCAGCAGCGATGCGACCAGCAGCATCAGGAACAACCCGCCCGCCGCCGCGCCGGTGCTGACATGCAGCCGCGTCTCGACCGAGGCGATCATCAGGCTGAACGAGCCCATGATCGTGCCGATCACCACATTGAACGACACGCCGGCGATCAGCGCCATGCGCGGCGCTTGGGCGTGGTTGGGCGAGTCGGAATCCGAATCGGCTGGTAGCAAGATGAGACTCCCCCGGCAGGCCCGGCGCCGCGCGGGCGCCCGCTCCGACGCGGATCGCACCGCCCACGCCTTTTCGCGCGCAGCGTGACAGCAAGCCGCCGGCTTGGCCAGTGGGACGTGCCAATATCGCCCCCCCGGCGATGCAGCGTAAATCTAGTGGTCCGATTCTGACATTCGATACCGCTTGGGGCCAAGTCGCGCTCGAATGTCAGAATCTTTTCGGACCACTAGAAGATTTTGATTCTAGTGGATTTTACGATTTTGACATTTGCAGACCCATCCCAACCGCCAGGGGATGCAAATGTCAAAGTCAATCCACTAGTAGCTCAGGCCGACGCGCGCGCCTTCTTGCTGGCGGGTCAGATGATCGACCACCGGGCCATACAGGGGCGCATCGAACTGCACCCCGGCGCGGCCATCCTCGATCCAGCGGACGATGCCCGAGATCGCCTCCAGCCCATCGGCCTTGATGATGACCCGCTTACCAATCGACAGATAAAGCGAGTTGGTGGTGACACAGCAGCCATGCGTCGACAGGTCGAACAGCCGGCCATTCTCGCGCATGCCATTGGTGGTGGCGCAACGCGCGTTCAGCACCACAGGCTTGCGCTCGGCGCAACGGTGCATCGGCGCGTGAGGGCGGGGCTGGTCCATCCTCGACCTATGCCACGACGGCGGTTAACGCGTGGTTTCATCGACCCTCGTGGATTTTACCGAAGGCGGCGGCGCCAGATTGTGCGTGCGCGCCAATTTTCGGCGCAATCAAAGGCATTTGCCGGTCAAATTTCCCTCGCCAGCCCGGCACCTTGACCATATGGTTCGGGCTTGGCCGACCCGCAGGAGCAGCCCTTTGCCCACCGCCCACCTTCGACGCTCCCTGCTCATGCTCGGAGGTTTGTGCGGCGCGGCCATCGCCGCGACGGCGGCAGCGCGCGAGACTCCGCTTCGCGAGCCTATCCTGCCGCCCCAGGTAGAGCGCTCGGCGGGCGCGCCGCTGCACCAATCGGCGCGTGCCCGGCATGCCATGGTCGCGGCGGCCAATCCGCTGGCGGTGGCGGCGGGGGTCAAGATGCTGCGCGCCGGGGGCAGCGCAGTGGATGCGGCGGTGGCGGTGCAGGCTGTGCTGGGGCTGGTAGAACCGCAAAGCTCCGGGCTCGGCGGCGGGTCGTTCCTGGTGTTTTACGATGCGAAAACCCGCGAAGTCACTGCCTATGACGGCCGCGAGGTCGCACCGCATGGCGCCGACCCGGCTCAGTTCGTCGGCGCCGATGGCCATCCGCTGCCGTTTGGCCAGGCGGTGCTGGGCGGCATTGCCAGCGGGGTTCCCGGCGCGATTGCGATGCTCGATATGGCGCAGCGCGAACATGGCCGGCTGAAGTGGGCGAGCCTGTTTGCTCCGGCGGCGCGTCTGGCGCGCGATGGCTTCATCATCTCGCCCCGGCTGGCCGGAATGATCACTCTCAACATGCCGGAGAACACCGCGCCCGATGTCATCGCCTATTTCGCCAAGCCCGATGGCACGCATTATGCGGCCGGCGACGTTCTGCGCAATCCGGCCTATGCCGACAGCCTGTCGACGATTGCCGTCAGGCGTTCCGCCGGGCTGCTGACCGGCCCGCTGGCGGAGGCGATCACCGCACGCACCGCACAGGCGCCGCTGCCCAGCACGCTGAGTACCACCGACCTGGCCGCGTACCGTCCGCACAAGACCGGGGCGCTGTGCCTGCCGTGGCAGGGCTATACCGTCTGTACCCCGCAAGCGCCATCGGGCGGGCCGGCGCTGCTGGAGGCGCTGGGGATATTGGCCCGGACCGATATTGCCGCGCGCGGGCCCAATGATGCCGATGCATGGTTCACCTTTGCGCAGGCCAGCCGCCTCGCCTATGCCGACCGCGACCGCTATGAAGGTGATCCGGCGTTTGTTTCGGTGCCCGTCGCCGGCCTGCTTGCGCCCGATTACGTGGCACAGCGCGCCGCCCTGATCGGCAGCAGCGCCGGGCCGGTGACATGGGGCCAGCCCAAAGGCGCCCCCGCCCCCGGCATCGACGCCACGCGTGAGCCGGGCGGGACCAGCCATATCGTCATCGTCGACGCCGCCGGCAATGTCGTTTCGATGACGACCACGGTGGAGAGCATCTTCGGCTCCGGGCGGATGGTCGGCGGGTTTTTCCTCAACAACCAGCTGACCGATTTCTCGTTTTCACCGAAGGCGGCCGATGGCACTGCCGCCGCCAACGCGCTGGCGCCGGGCAAGCGCCCAAGGTCGAGCATGGCGCCGATCATCGTGCTGGATGCCAAACGGCGCTTCGTCGCCGCGATGGGATCGCCGGGCGGCAGTTCGATCATCGCCTATAATCTCAAGGCCTTGATCGGCGTGCTCGGCTGGCACCTGACCCCGCAGCAGGCGGCGGCGCTGCCCAATCTGGTGGCGCATGGGGCATTGTTTAGCGCCGATCCCTTCCCCCCCGCCATCGCCGGCGCACTGGCCAGAAAGGCGATGCCGCTCGACACTGCGCGCGGTGAGAACTCGGGGATACAGATTATCCTGCGCAAAAACGGCGCCTATCAAGGCGGCGCCGATCCAAGGCGTGAGGGGATGGCACGGGGGTTCTAGAGCAAGATGCGATAAAACAGAATCGCATCTTGCTCTAGAGTCTTTGTTTTCGCATCGTTTATTGCCAAAAACCGGTACCCACTTTTTGGCACGATGCTCTAAGAATCCTTGTTGGTTAAGCCTGTGCCGTCCCGCGCCCCTTCCCGACCTCCCACAGCGTGTATCCTGAACGGGAGGTCGGGAGGGGGCGCGGCATGGCACAGGCTTTCCGCGAAAAGCGCCCTTTCGCGCATTTCGTCAGACGGCCTCGGCATCCCCCCGCCACACCAGCCGCGGGCGCCGCGCGGCCAGCGTTTCATCCAGCCGCCGGCGCGGCGCGAAATGCGGTGCGCTTTTCAACGTCGCATCGCCCGCCCGCGCCCGCTCCACCACATGGCGCAGCGAGGCGATGAAACGGTCGAGCCCGGCCTTGCTCTCGGTCTCGGTCGGCTCGACCAGCATCGCACCATGAACGACCAGCGGGAAATACACCGTCATCGGATGAAAACCTTCGTCGATCAGACCCTTGGCGATGTCCAGCGTGCTGAAACCATTGGCCATCCCGGCATCGCTGAACAGCGCCTCATGCATACACGGGCCCGCTCCGCCAAACGGCGCCTCCAGCACATCGTCCAGACTGCGCAGCACATAATTGGCGTTCAGAACCGCATCCTCCGCCACTTGCCTGAGCCCGTCCGCGCCGTGGCTGAGAATATAGGTCAAGGCGCGGGTGAACATGCCCATCTGGCCGTGGAACGCCGCCATCCGGCCGATGGTTTGGGGGTGTTCGGCTCCGGCATCTTCCTCCTCGATCAGCCGGATCGAGCCGTCTTCATACCGCGCAGTGAACGGGATCGGCCCGAACGGCGACAGTGCCTCGGACAGGACCACCGGGCCGGAGCCGGGCCCACCGCCGCCATGCGGGGTGGAAAAGGTTTTGTGCAGATTGATGTGCATCGCATCGATGCCAAGGTCGCCGGGGCGGACCTTGCCGACGATCGCGTTGAAATTTGCGCCGTCGCAATAGACATAGCCGCCCGCTCCATGCACCGCGTCACAAATCGCCTTCATATCGCGCTCGAACAAGCCGCAGGTGTTGGGATTTGTGATCATTACCCCGGCAATATCGGGCCCCAGCCGCGCGGTCAGCGCCGCCAGATCGACCCGGCCATCGGCGGTTGCGGGGATATTCTCCACGGCGAAACCCGCAAAGCCGGCGGTGGCGGGGTTGGTGCCATGCGCGCTTTCGGGCACCAGGATGACGCCGCGCGGATCGCCACGCGCCTCCAGCGCCGCCTTGATGCACAGGATGCCGCATAGCTCGCCATGCGCGCCCGCCTTCGGCGTCATGGCGACCCCGTGCATGCCGGTCAGCGCGATCAGCCAATGCGCCAGCTGGTTGATCACCGCGAGTGCGCCGGGCACCGTCTCCACCGGCTGCAACGGGTGGATGTCGGCAAAGCCGGGCATCCGCGCGACCTTCTCGTTGAGACGCGGATTGTGCTTCATCGTGCAGCTGCCCAGCGGGAACGGCCCGAGGTCGATGGCGTAATTTTGCCGCGACAGCCGCGTATAATGCCGCACCGCCTCGGGCTCGGACAGGCCGGGCAGCGCGGGGGGCGAGGGCCGCAAAATGCCGGCCAGCTCAGGCATCGGGCCCTCGTCCTCATGGTCGAAATCGACGCCGGTGGTGCCAGGCGCGGCCAGTTCGAAGATCAGCGCCTCCTCCAGTGCCAGGGCGCGATCCCCGCTGGAGGTCGGCGCAAGACCTGCTTCACCGCTTGTCATTTCGGGCCGCCAGCCTGATGAATTGGGCGCGTTCATGCCAGGGCTCCTTCCAGCGCGGTTGCCAGCGCCTCGATATCATCATCGCTGACCCCCTCATGCGCGCAGACCAGCAGCGCGTTGTGGAGGTTGCTCGCCTGCGGATAGAGCCGGCCGAGCGACACCCCGCCCAAGACCTGCGCCTTGGCCATATGCCGCACCGCCGCGCGCGCATCGCCGGGCAGCAGCACGGTGAACTCGCTGGCATAGGCGTGGTTGAGAATACTGACGCCGGGTATCCGCGCCAGCCGCGTCGCCACCGCCCGCGCCCGCGCATGGCACCGCCGCGCCAGCCGGGCCAGACCAGCGCCGCCGAGCAGGCTCATGTGAATGCTGAAAGCCAGCGCGCACAAGCCGGAATTGGTGCAGATATTGCTGGTCGCCTTCTCACGCCGGATATGCTGCTCGCGGGTGGAGAGGGTCAGCACGAAGCCGCGCCGCCCGTCTGCGTCCACGGTCTCGCCGCACAGGCGCCCCGGCATCTGGCGCACGAATTTCTCGCGGCAACCGAACAGGCCGAGGTATGGCCCGCCGAATTGCAGCCCGACCCCGATCGATTGCCCCTCCCCCACCACGATGTCGGCGCCCAGTTCGCCCGGCGCGGCCAGCATGCCCAGAGCCACCGGATCGGTGACCACCGCGATAAGCAGCGCGCCATGCGCCTGCGCCGCCTTGGTCAGCGCGGCGATATCGGGAATGCGGCCAAGGATATCGGGATATTGCACCACCACGCAGGCGGTCTCGGCGTCGATAGCGGCGATCAGTGCGGCATCATCGGCCTCGGGCGTCAACACCGGCAGCGCGGTGTGCAAAGTGTCGCCGGTAAACCGCGCCATGCACTCCGCCGTCGCGACATAATGCGGATGAAGGCCCCCGGAGAGCACCGCATGCCGCCGCTTGGTGATGCGCCCGGCCATCGCAATCGCCTCCCAGCACGCGGTCGAGCCATCATACATCGAGGCATTGGCGATCTCGGTGCCGAGCAGCCGCGCCACCTGCGTCTGGAATTCGAACAGCACCTGCAACGTGCCCTGCGCGATCTCGGGCTGATAAGGGGTGTAGGCGGTCAGGAACTCGCCGCGCTGGATCAGGTGATCGACGCTGGCCGGCACATGATGCCGGTACGCCCCGGCGCCGAGGAAAAACGGCACGCCGCCCGCCGGCATGTTGTGCCCGGCAAGCGCCGCCATATGCCGCTCCACCGCCATCTCGGAGGCATGCCCCGGCAGGCCCGCGACCGGCCCCGCCAGCAGCAGCCCGACTGGTACATCGGCGAACAGCTCATCGACCGACGCGGCGCCAATCGTGGCCAGCATCGCGGTGCGGTCATCCTGGGTCAGCGGCAGATAGCGCATGGGATCAAAGCTCCGCCACGTAGGCATCATAGGCGGCGCGGTCCATCAGACCGTCCAGCTCGCCCGGATCGGACAGGGTCAGGCGCAGCAGCCAGCCGCCGCTCTCGGCATCGGTATTGACCAGCTCGGGCTCACCTTCCAGCGCGGGGTTCACGTCGCTGACCGTGCCAGTGACCGGGGCGTAAACGTCGGAGGCGGCCTTGACCGAATCGACCACCGCGGCGGCCTCGCCAGCCTTCAGCGCCTTGCCCACCGCGGGCAGCTCGACAAAGGTGATGTCGCCCAGTTGCCCTTGCGCAAAGTGGCTGATGCCGACGGTGCCGATGGCGCCATCGACCGCGATCCATTCGTGCTCCTTGGTGTAATAGACGGTCATTTCGCGGCTCCTGTACGGTGGTAGCGGTGGGGGACGAAAGGCATTGGCACCACGATGGCGCCCAGATGGCGTCCGTTCGCGTCGATGGTAAGGGCGGTGCCGGGCGCGGCATGCGCTGCGCCGATCCTGGCCATGGCGATCGGCCGCTCCAGCGTGGGTGAGAAACCGCCCGAGGTCACGGTGCCGATGATCGTATCGCCGGCCAGCACCTTGGCGCCCTCACGTGCGGCCATCCGCCCTTCGATGGCGAGGCCGACGCGCCTGGTCGGCGGGCCATCGGCGAGCAGCGCGAGGATCCTGACCGCGCCGGGGAAGCCGCCTTCGGCCCGCCGACGCTTCGAAATCGCAAAGCCGAGCCCGGCGCTGACCGGGTCGATCGCCTCGCTGAGGTCGTGGCCATAGAGCGGCAGGCCCGCCTCCAGCCGCAGGGAATCGCGCGCGCCCAGGCCGATCGGCTTGACCTCGGGATGCGCGCATAGGGCGTCGGCCAATGCGGTGATGTCCTCGGCCTGGACCGAAATCTCGAAGCCATCCTCGCCGGTATAGCCCGAGCGGCTGATCCCCAGCGGGCGGCCCTGCCACACATACGCAGCCGTCTGCATAAAGCCGAGCGCGGCCAGCGGCGCGATCCCGGCCATCGCGGGCTCCGGCGCCAGCGCGGCCAGCGCGGCGGCAGCGGACGGCCCCTGCAAAGCCAGCAAGCCTTGCTCATCACGGTGGCTCAGCGTGATCGCATCGGGCAAACGCTCGCGCAGATGGCCGATATCGTCCCATTTGGTCGCGCCATTGACCACCAGCTGAAACGTATCGGCCCAGCGCCCGACGATCAGATCATCCAGAATGCCGCCATCATCATCTAGCAGCAGCGAATAGCGCAAGGCCCCCGGTTTCAGCAGCCCCAGATCGGCGGGCAGCAACGCTTCCAGCGCGGCCTCCGCCCCCTCGCCCGAGACCACCAGCTGCCCCATATGGCTGACATCGAACAGGCCGGCATGCGAGCGGGTCCAGCGATGCTCGGCAATGATGCCCTCATATTGCACCGGCATCTGATAGCCCGCGAAGGGCACCATCCGCCCACCACGCGCACGGTGCCAGGCATCGAGCGGCAGCGTCAGCGGCTCGGCCGGGCCGTCGTCAACATCTTCAGGATTGCCAGTATCTTCAAGATTGCCAGCATCTTCAGGATTGCCAGCATCTTCAGGATTGTATGTGTTGCTCACCAATCGACCTTCCGCACAGTTCGGCACCATTCCGGTGCCCCCTCTGTCGCGGAAACCTGAGAGCTTCCCCTGATGCGCGTGTAAAACGTCGCACATCAGGCTTCCCCCTTCGGCGGCCCCCGTACAAGTGGGAGCACTTTCCAGAGCGTCGCTATCGACCCGAGCGGTCCATTTGCCTGAGAGATTCCGGGGCGGTTGCTCCTTCGGCGTCTGAGATCCACCTTTCAGCGAATCGTCAGCGCTCTCCCGCGCGGGTCAGCGACATCGCTTGCATCCTATGTTGCAGTGCAAAAGGCAAGGGCATTCCGGACTTATGCGCAGATCCTGCCGCCCGCGTCACACATTGCTCAGTCCTTCCGGCACCTCGCCGTAAATCCTTGCATAGCTCGCAATGGCAAAGCGGTCGGTCATGCCGGCGATGTAATCGGCAATGTGGCGGCTGCGCGCGGGTTCGTCCGCTGGCAGGCGCGCGGCCCAGCCTTCGCTCATCCGCGCCGGTTCCTCGGCGAGGCCCGCAAACAGCGCGGCGGTGACGTGATGCGCGCGGGCAGCGGTGGCGATCTGCTCCGGGTGGTAATAGAGCTTGGCGTAAAGGAAGCGTTTCAACCGGCGCTCCTCCTCGGCCAGTTCGGACGAGAACGCCGCGCTCGGCCGGGCGGCGGCGCGCACATCGGCGGCGGCCATCCGGGCAGTACGCTTGGCCGTTTCGGTCAGCAGGTCATTGACCATCACCCCGATCTGGCTGCGCACCAATTCGCGCAACTGCCGGTCGCGCGGCGCGGTGGGGAATCTGGCCTCCACCGCGCGCCATTGATCGGCCACGAACGGCAGCGTCAGGAGATCGTCCAGATCGAGGAACCCGGCGCGCAAGCCATCGTCGATATCGTGATTGTCATAGGCAATGTCATCGGCCAGCGCGGCGACCTGCGCCTCCAGACTGGCATATTCGCGCAAGGCCAAGGGAAACGCAGCGTCGAGTTCGCCAAGCGCCCAGGGCGGCGTGCCCAACACCGGACCATTATGCTTGGCCAGACCCTCCAGCACCTCCCAACTGAGGTTCAGCCCATCATGCCCCGGATACGGCGATTCGAGCCGCATCAGCACCCGCAGGCAATGCGCATTGTGGTCAAACCCGCCATGCGGCCGCAGCGCGGCGTCAAGCGCTTCCTCCCCAGCATGGCCGAACGCCGGATGGCCGATATCATGCGCCAGGCACAGCGCCTCGGTCAGATCCTCGTCCAATCCCAGCGCGCGGGCAATCACCCTGCCGATCTGCGCCACCTCCAGGCTGTGGGTCAGACGGACGCGGTAGTGGTCGCCGTCAGGGGCGATGAACACCTGCGTCTTGTGGCGCAGGCGGCGGAACGCGATGGAATGGATGATCCGGTCGCGGTCGCGCTGCCACGGGCCGCGCGGCCCCCGCGCCAGATCGCTGGTCACCGCGAATTCACGGCCCCGTGTGGATGCGGGATCGCTGGCTAAGGGGGATAGCGGGTCGGCGATGGCGATACTCCGGGTGGCAGCGGCGCTAGAGCAAGATGTGAGGAAACAGAATCACATCATGCTCTAGTGGATTGATTTTGACATTCGAGTCCCGCTTGCGGCAAAGGGTGCTTTCGAATGTCAAAATCATAAAATCCACTAGAAACCATATAATTATAGTGGTTCTTATTATTTCAGACATTTGCCTCTGCCCTTGCCGAAAGGGATGCAAATGGCGGAAACGAACCACTAGAGTCTTTGTTTTCGCATCGTTTAATGCCAAAAACCGGCTCTCACTTTTTGGCACGATGCTCTAGGCCCGCCAACGCCGCCTAGTGGATCAGCCCGGTCTTGCACAGAGCGAGCGAGCTTATCATCACCTCCAGCGCGTCGGGATCATGCACCCGGCGCACGGCGTCGATATAGTCGCGGTACGAATGCATCTCCACGCCCAGCGCTTGCAAGCGGTGCAATTGCGCGATGGTCAACTTTTGCGCCATCCGGTGCGCGGTGCACCCGGCCAGCGGCTCCGAGATGCCGGCATTGACCAGCGCAACCTCCACCCGGTCCTGCTTGATCGTCTGCACACAGCTCGAAATGCCAAACGAGGCCACCGCGAGCACCCCCATGCGAATTCCCCGGATCATTTTGCCTCCATGCCTTGGTATGCGCTTGATCGCCGATGACTCAGAATTTGAGCCCAAGCTCCCGCTTCGATACAAGCCTTGGGGCGCACGCTGCTGCGCTAGCGCCGGAAAGACAGGCCGTCCACCCAACGCCGCGCCGGGGTCTCGATCAGGATCAAGGACAGGTAACTGCCAAACCCGATAAGACCATAGCAAAGACCGCACAATGCCAGCATCGGCCAGAAGTTCAGATGCAGGATTTTGTCACCGACTATGTTCACTATCACCAGAATGAAAATACTGTGCCACATGTAAATTGAATAGGTCAGCTGCCCGAGCGGCGCCACTTTACCAACCCACTTGCCGGGGCCCCCGCGCAAATCCGCCGCAACCGTCAACGTCCCGACGCAATAGACCAACGTGAGCTGAACGGGCCAGCTTGCGCCCGTAAAAATCGCGATCAGCAGGGCGACCAAACCCGGCAGAAGCAGCACCGCAGGCGCCGGAAGTATCTTCAGCTTACCACCCCAAAAATGCAGCGACGCGCCAACCAGAAATGTCGGCAAGGCGCGCAACACGGCGGGCACGTTGGTCCAGTCCTGCGCGGCAAGCCCGTACGATCGCGCGACCGTCGCAGCCCAGAGAAGGAACCCGATCGTCAAGGCGGGTAACAGCATGCGCCAACGGTTGGCGATCAAGACAATGGCCGGAAACATGACATAGAGGGCCATTTCCACGCTGATCGACCAGGTCACACCATTGAACAAAATCTCGTGGCTACACGAGGCCCAGCCGTGGATAAGCAAAGCGGTCTGCACCGTGCAGGCGACACTGAAATTCGGCACGTGCCCCGCGCTCCTGGTCAGCGCCAGAATACCAGCCCAGAGCCCCATCGATAAAACGAGCGTAAGCCAGTGCAAGGGGACCAGACGACCGATGCGGCGCTGGAAAAAGCGAAGAATATGCGAAACATCGCCGACCCGTCCGGCGTATACCCGTGCGATCACATAGCCCGAAATCAGGAAAAACAGGTCGACGAACAGTGCGAGACCATAGGTGCGGTGTTGCAACTCCGGACGCTGCGCAGGTGGAACGAGAAATTCGTGCGAATGATGCAGGACAATGGCTGCGGAAGCAAAAAACCGCATCGCATCGAGATGCATCATGTCGCTGGATTCCGCTTTGAGCCGCCATTTACCAGCTTGCACGGCGCCTCCTTGCTTCTCCACTCTCCGGAACCCTTATGTTAAATCCGCAATCCCGTAACCCGAAAAAACGTCAATGTGCCAAAGCCTTGTTGATATCCTCGACCATCTTCTTGGCGTCGGCGAGCAGCATCATCGTCTGGTCCATATAGAACACGTCATTGTCGACCCCGGCATAGCCAACGCCGCCCATGCTCCGCTTGATGAACATCACGGTCTTGGCCTTTTCGACGTCGAACACCGGCATGCCATAGATCGGGCTGCTCTTGTCGGTCTTGGCGGCGGGGTTGACCACGTCGTTGGCGCCGATGATGAAGGCCACGTCCGCCTGCGCGAATTCGCCGTTGATATCCTCCAGTTCGAACACCTCGTCATAGGGCACATTGGCTTCGGCAAGCAGCACATTCATATGCCCCGGCATCCGCCCCGCAACCGGATGGATCGCGTATTTGACGTTGACCCCGGCCTTGCGCAGTTGATCGCCCATTTCGCGCAGCACGTGCTGCGCCTGCGCCACCGCCATGCCGTAACCGGGGATGATGATGACGTTCTCGGCCTCTTTGAGCAGGAACGCCGCGTCCTCGGCGCTGCCGCGTTTCCACGGGCGCTGCTCCTTCGCTGCGCCGCCGCTGATGTCCGCCGCCGCGCCAAAGCCCCCCGCGATCACCGAGATGAAGCTGCGGTTCATCGCCTTGCACATGATGTAGCTGAGGATCGCGCCCGAACTGCCGACCAGCGCCCCGGTGATGATCATCGCGGTGTTGTGCAGCGTGAACCCCATTGCCGCCGCCGCCCAGCCCGAATAACTGTTCAGCATCGACACCACCACCGGCATATCCGCGCCGCCAATCGGAATGATCAGCAGGAAGCCGATGATAAACGCCAGCGCGGTGAGCAGCCCGATCACCCACAGGCCCTCATCCTGCGTGAAATACGCGACAAGGCCCAGGATCGCCGCCACCGTGGCGATGTTGATGACATGCCGGCCCGGCAGCATGATCGGCGCGCCCGACATCTTGCCTGCCAGCTTGAGAAAGGCGATGACCGAGCCGCTGAACGTGATCGCGCCAATGGCGATGCCAAGGCCCATTTCGATGCGGCTCTGCGGTTCGATCAGGCCGTCCGCCGCCGAAATGCCAAACGCCTGCGGGTTCAGATACGCAGCCCAGCCGACCAACACCGCCGCCAACCCGACCAGCGAGTGAAATGCCGCGACCAGTTGCGGCATATCGGTCATCTTGATTCGCCGCGCCGTCAGCCAGCCAATGCCGCCGCCGATGGCTATGGCGACCAGGATTTCGATGGCGGTAACGAAATCGGGGACGAAAAGCGTGGTCGTCACGCCGTCGCTGGTCGTTGTGCCTGGCACGGCGACGCTAGGGAAATGCGTCACCAAAGTCGTCACCACGGCAATCGCCATGCCGATCATGCCAAAGCGGTTACCCGAGCGGCTAGTCGCGGGGCTCGACAACCCGCGCAGCGCCAGAATAAACAGCACGCCCGAGGCCAGATAGGCCAGCAGCGCCCATGCGGGGGTTGCACCCTCCATCAGACGCCCCCCCCATCGCGCGCCGGGCGCTCCTTCTTCTTATACATCGCCAGCATCCGCGCCGTCACCGCAAAGCCGCCAAAGATGTTCACGCTGGCCAACACCACCGCGCCCAGCCCCAGCCACTTCGACACGCCCGCCGCCTGCCCCAGCCCCCCCGCCGCGCCCGCAATCAACGCCCCCACCACGATCACCGAGGAGATCGCATTGGTCACCGCCATCAGCGGCGTATGCAGCGCCGGCGTAACCGACCACACCACGTAATAGCCCACGAAACAGGCCATGACGAAGATTGAGAGGATTGAGATGAAGTCCATAAAAATAGTCCTAAAGTCGTTTTAGAAGTTCTGCCTTCTTATCAGCAAACTCGGATTCTGAAATTATTCCGTCATCCTTGAGAGCCGCCGCTTGCGAATGCTATCGGCAGATGAATCGCCCCATGCCGCCCCCATGCCATTGCTCGAAACAAACGATCTCGCCTCTTCAATTTGTCGACAGGCAGATTCAAAAACATCTTTTGCTTGAATTAACGTGATAACCAATTCACTTTGAATCGCATGGAGTTTAATCAATCGATTAACCATTGTAATGCTAGTTTCGAATGAGGTGATCTTTTCCAAATGAATTGATTCAAGTGTTTCACCAAAAAGGCCAATTCAAAAAAACATACCCTATAAGATGTCAAAATAAATTGGCTATTAACTTGCCGCTGACCCTATTTTCCCATCATGCCGCCGATGTAACATGAAAAATAACAAAGTATTTTTACACCAAGCTTCGTTTTATTAGTGCTAAAGGCAATGATTTCTTTAGCATCTTGCGCCGTCGTCACCCCAGCAACCTCGCACTAACAACCACGCCGCCCGCCGTCAGCCGAACCGCATCGCCGATCTCGGCATCCAGCACAGGCCGGCCAGCTTCCTTATCCCAAAACGCGCTGAGGAAATTGTAGAGGTTGCGCGCGAACAGCGCCGAGGCGTCCGCCGGCAGATGAGCCGGGGTGTTGGCATAGCCCATGATCTTGACCCCATGCCGCTCCACGATCTGATCCGCGACCGAGCCCTCGACATTGCCGCCCGCGCCCACCGCGAGGTCGAAGATAACGCTGCCCGGCTTCATGCTGGCGATCTGGGCGTCCGAAATCAAACGCGGCGCCGCGCGGCCGGGGATCAAAGCGGTGGTGATCACGATGTTTTGTTTGGCGATATGGGCGGAGACCAGCTCGGCCTGCGCCGCCTGATATTCGGGCGACATTTCGGTGGCATAGCCGCCGGCGCCCTCACCCTCGATCCCGGCGACATTCTCCACAAAGACCGGTTTGGCACCCAAGGACATGATCTGCTCGCGCGTGGCGGAGCGCACATCGGTGGCCGAAACCTGCGCGCCCAGCCGCCGTGCGGTGGCGATGGCCTGCAATCCCGCGACGCCCACGCCCATGATGAACGCACGCGCAGCGGTGATCGTGCCCGCGGCAGTCATCATCATCGGGAAAGCGCGGCCATAGGCCCCGGCAGCATCGACCACCGCTTTATAGCCCGACAGGTTCGACTGGCTGGAGAGGATATCCATCGATTGCGCACGCGTGATCCGCGGCATGAATTCCATGGCCAGCGCCTCATAACCGGCGGCGGCATAAGCATCCACCCGGGCCTTGCCCGCGCCAAACGGCTCATGCCCGGCGATGATCCACGCACCCGGCGCAGCGCCGGCAAGCAATGCCACCTCAGGCCCCTGTATGCCCAGCACGATCTCCGCGCTCGCGATAACCGCCGCCGCATCGCCAACCTCTGCGCCCATCGCGGCATATTCGGCATCGGCCACAGAGGCGCTGAGCCCAGCCCCCGCCTCCACCGACACCGCCGCGCCCAATGCGATGAATTTCTTCACCGTCTCTGGCGTGGCAGCAACCCGGGTCTCGCCCCTTGCGCGTTCCCGCAGGACCGCGATACGCAGCGCTGCGCCCACCGGGGCGTTCAGCGGGTCAGCAGAAAGATAACGAGCACAGTGATCAGCGCGATCACCGGCATCGAATATTTGATCATGCTGAGGAACCCGGAGTACGACTGCTGCGCGGCCTTCATATCATTACCCGAAGACATAATATCCCCCATCGTTTGAATCGTCATTTCCACGCCGTCTATCCGGCCTGCCCGCCCCGCTCAAGGCAAAACCAGCGCCAGAGCGGAGGCAATCGCAGGCTTAAGATGGAATTTACCCCGACGCGCTATCCCATCCCGGCACACAAACCGAACGGGAACCCATGTCGGACGCCGAACAACGCCTGTTGATGCTGATAGATGATGAGCCGGCGCAGTGCCGGTTGATCACGGCATTGGCCGCGCGTGAGGGGTGGCGGGTGATGGTGGTCCGCGATTCGGAAACCGCGATCGCGACGCTGGGCACGCGGCAGGGGATGCAACTGGCCGCGATCATCCTCGACCAATGGGTGCCGGGCGACGATGCGTGTAATCTCATCGCCGAATTGCGCTCGCGCCGGCCTTCCTTGCCGATCCTGATGCTGACCACCAGCGCGTCGCCGCTGCTGGCGGTGGAGGCGATGCGCGCGGGGGCGACCGATTACCTGATCAAGCCGATTGCGCCCGACCGGCTGCTGCATGCCCTGCGCGCCTCAACCACGCCCGAGGCGCCGCAGGACGAGCTGCAACCGCTGACCGAAAAGATGCACGGCCCCGTCGATTTCGACGCGATGGTCGGCGCCACCCCAACATTCCGCACCGCTTTGGCTATCGCTGCCAAGGCAGCGCGCGGCAATTCGCCGGTGCTGATCGAGGGCGAGAGCGGGACCGGCAAGGAAATGCTGGTCCGCGCGATGCACGCCGCCAGCCAGCGTTCTCGGCTGCCACTGCGGATCATCAACGCGGGCAGCACCCCGGCCAATTCGATCGAATCCACGCTGTTCGGCCATGAGAAGGGCTCATTCCCCGGTGCATTCGACCGCCACGTCGGCGCGCTGCAACATTGCGACGGGGCCACGCTGGTGATCGACGAGATCGACCGGCTGCCGCTGGCGGTGCAGGAACGGTTGGCCGAGGCGGTGGTGCATGGCATCTGCCGGCCGATCGGCGCGCGTCACAGCTTCCGCGTCGATGTGCGGCTGATCGCGGCCAGCAATTATCCTTTGCGCGAGATGGCAGCTTTCGGCGATTTCCTGCCGGCTCTGTACGAGGCGCTGTCGCCGGTATCGGTGATGCTGCCCGCGCTGCGTGAGCGGGGCGGCGATATTCCGGCGCTGGCGCGGCAATTCCTGGCGCGGATCGGCGATCAGCCGGGTCTGCGCGCGCTGGGCATTACGGACGGCGCGCTGGCGCTGCTCTCGGCCTATGATTGGCCGGGCAATGTGCGGCAATTGCAGGCGGTGCTGTTCCGCGCGGCGGTATTCTGCGATGGCGACGCGCTGACCGCGAGCGATTTCCCCCAGCTCTCCAACCTGGTCGCCACCGGCGCCGCGCGTAGCGCCGGGGTCCAGCACGAGAGCGCCGGCGTCACCCTGTACACCAGCGACGGCAATATGCGCCCGTTGGAGGATATCGAAGCCGATGTCATCCGCCTCGCCATCGGACACTATCGGGGCCGAATGACCGAGGTGGCGCGCAGGCTGGGGATCGGCCGGTCGACCTTGTACCGCAAGCTGAGTGATCTGGGGATTGATAACGCGGCTTAAAGTTGCGCAAAATCGGTCAGCGCTGCATCGCGCAGCCCACGCCAGACATGCAAAGCCTGCACGCTCTCGGCCACATCATGCACCCGCAGCAGCTGCACCCCCGCCGCCATCGCCCGCGCCGCCAGCAGCAGCGACCCGCCCAGCCGTTTGTGCGCAGGGGCCTCATTGGACAGCGCGCCGATCATCCGCTTGCGGCTCGCGCCCACCAGCAGCGGCTGACCAAGCGCGTGGAACAGCGGCAACGCGTTCATCAGCGCCAGATTATCGCTCAGTGATTTGCCGAAGCCGATGCCCGGATCGAGGATGATCCGCTCCCGCGCGATCCCCGCCGCCAAAGCCGCATCGCGCCGCGCCCGCAGCCAGTCGAACACATCGAGCACCACGTCCGTGTAAGCCGCGCCATCATGCAGGTCCTCGCCCTCGCCCGGCGCATGCATCAGCACCACCGTCACCCCGGCGCGCGCGGCAAATTGCAGGCTGCGCGGATCGTGGCGCAGCGCCGAGACATCGTTGATGATGTGCGCGCCGGCGGCCAGCGCCGCTTCCATCACCGCCACCCGCCGCGTATCGACGCTGATCGCCGCGCCGGCTGAGGCCAGCCGTTCGATCGCCGGGATCACGCGCTTGAGCTCATCGCCCTCCCACACCGCCGCCGCGCCGGGGCGGGTGCTTTCGCCGCCGACATCGATCAGTGCCGCGCCGCCCTCCAGCATTGCCGACGCATGGGCATGCGCGACCTCGGGCTTGTCGAGAAACTCGCCGCCGTCGGAAAAACTGTCGGGCGTGACATTGAGGATGCCCATCACCTGCGGCTGGTCGAGGCGGACTTTGCGCGCGCCGCACAGCAAAGCCGGATGGATCGCGGTGAGACCGGCCCATTGCGCCGCCGCGTCCGCCGCCAGCGCCTCCGGCAGGTCGCCCAGCGCGGCCCGCACCTCGCCCGCGCCCAGCCGCCGCCGCGCCGTGACCTTGCCGTCCGCGCGCGTGATCAGCGCAAAGCGGCTGGCATAGACCATGCCGCCGGCCAGCCGCACCGCCTCGCCATCCTCGCTCTGCGGACTATCCGCCAGCGCGATCGGGCGCAGATAGACGGTGGCGGAAACCGCGCTCAATCCTCGGTGGCGAGCAGGTACAGCTGGCGGATCGCGTCGATCGGCTTCACCTCGCCCTGATGCTCGATATGCCAGAAGCTCCAGCCGTTGCACGATGGCGCGCCCTGCAAAGCAGCGCCGAGCCCGTGGATCGAACCCACCGTGCCCGTTTCGGTCATCAGCGAGCCATCGGCGCGAACATGCGCCACGATGCGGCGCTTTTTGTCACTCAGCACCGTGCCGGGCGCGATCCAGCCGGTCTCCACCAACAGCCCGAATGCGACCTTGGGTGCGGCGCGCGGGCTCTGCATCGTGGTCAGCGCGCTTTCGTCCAGCGGCAGCGCCAGCTCGATCCGCTCCAGCGCGACCTCGCGATACGCCGCCTCACGCTCGCAACCGATCCATTGCCGACCCAGCCGCTTGGCCACCGCGCCGGTCGTCCCGGTGCCGAAGAACGGGTCGAGCACGACATCGCCCTTATGCGTCGTGGCCAGCATCACGCGATACAGCAGCGCCTCGGGCTTTTGCGTCGGATGCGCCTTGGTGCCATTCCGCCGCAGCCGCTCCGGCCCGGAGCAGATCGGGATCACCCAATCGCTGCGCATCTGCAATTCGTCGTTCAGCGTCTTCATCGCGCGGTAATTGAAAGTATAGCGCGCCTTTTCCGAGCTTGAGGCCCAGATGAGCGTCTCATGCGCATTGGTGAACCGCGTGCCCTTGAAATTGGGCATCGGATTGGCCTTGCGCCACACGATATCGTTGAGGATCCAGAACCCCAGATCCTGCAGGATCGTGCCGACCCGGAAGATGTTGTGATAGCTGCCGATCACCCACAGCGAGCCATCGGGTTTCAGCACGCGCCGCGCCTCGGTCAGCCAGGCGCGAGTGAAGGCATCGTATGCGGCAAAGCTGTCGAACTTGTCCCAATCGTCGGTCACCGCGTCGACATGGCTGCCGTCGGGGCGGGTGAGGTCGCCGCCCAGCTGGAGGTTATACGGCGGATCGGCAAAAACCATATCCACGCTGGCCGAGGGCAGCTCGCGCATCGCCGCGATGCAATCGCCGGGCAGGATGCGGCCCAGCGGCAACGGGCGCAGATCGGCCGGAGGCTTGGCCCTGGTGCGCGCACGCGGCGGCGCCTCTCTATGCAGCAGCTGAACCATATGACCGTCGAACCCCTGTGTCCAAGACGCCGTGGTGAGTCCTCGGCGAGTCCGCGTCAAGTCGCGACTCCGCAAGAATCCTAGGAATCTATGGTTAACAAGCCGTCAACATTGGTTTTGGACAGGGTTGCGACACCGCATATTGAGGCCGCCACCTGGGCAGGACTCGATATGTTGTGTGCGGGCGATCCGGCCCCTCGCGCGAAAAATTTATTTTCACCATGCCGGGTGCTTTGGCGAAAAGCGCGGAAGAGCGCTTTTGCGAAGGAAGCCTGTTCCGTCCCGCGCCCCCTCCCGACCTCCCACAGCG
>JANXUK010000056.1 GCA_025356275.1 Sphingomonadales bacterium
CGCCGGGCCGAATTTGTGCAAATGCGAAACGCGCGGAATTGATTGTGTTTTTTGCAACTGAGCAATTTTGCGCATTTATATCATTGTATATACTGACTTTTTAATCTTGGTGTAACCGGCAGTCTCCAAATACCCCCACCCTCTCAATAATTTTTGCTGCACTGCCGCAATTTATCCTTGTGCGCCTCCCCCTTGCCTGACGCCGCCACCTGCCCCATATCCGCCCCGGACAATTCCGGAGCATCCCATGACCAATCACCTGTCCGCGATCCCGCTGACCCGTATCGATGGCGCCGCCGACAGCCTGGCAGCGCATGCCGGCAAGGTATTGCTGGTGGTCAACACCGCCTCAAAATGCGGGCTGACTCCGCAATATCAGGGGCTGGAATCGCTATACGGCGCCAACAAGGATCGCGGTTTCGAGGTGCTCGGCTTCCCCGCCAATGATTTCGGCGCGCAGGAGCCCGGCAGCGATGCCGAGATTACCGAGTTCTGTTCGCTGAACTACGGCGTCACCTTTCCGATGTTCGCTAAGGGCGATGTCACCGGCCCGACGAAACAGCCGCTCTATGCCGCGCTCACCACCGCGATGCCGAAAAAGGCGGGTGATGCCGATGCATGGCGCGAAAAGCTGCGCGGTCACGGTATGACCCCCACCGAGGATCCAGAGGTGCTGTGGAATTTCGAGAAGTTCCTGATCGCGCGGGATGGCAGCGTTGCCGGCCGGTTCTCGCCGGCGGTAACGCCCGACGACGCCGAACTGGTCGCCGCAATCGAAGCGGAACTGGCGAAATAAATCGGTCTGTGCCATGGCGCGCCCCATGAAAAATCTTAGCGGCGGTTTGGGCGCGGGCTTTCGCCAGCGCTACCTCGAGGTGGTCGCCTCGATCTATATCTATAACGAGCATCGCGGCTACACCTCGCTGGACCGCGTACTGGAGGCGGTGCGCAAACTGTTTCCCGGCGACACCGATTTTATCGCCGCCATCGAACGCCACCGCGACGATGAGCGCAAGCATTACGTGATGTTCAAGCGCTGGTTTGAGCTGCAAGGCCGGATGCCGCTGGCGGTAAACCGGGACTATGGCCATATCGACCGCTTCGTCGGCTGGGTATTCGGCACGACTATCGACGATCTGGATACCGCCGCCGTCGCGTCGGACCCTTCCGCGTTTGAGCGGCTATGCCGGGTGATCTCACTGACCGAGCAGCGCGGGCTGGTGCAGGTGGAAAGCGTACTGCGCAACCGCATCATCCGCAGCGACCCGGTGATGACGCGCATCTTCCAGATCGTCCACCGCGACGAGCCCAGCCATTTTGAGCCCTATTGCGAATGGCTGGCGCAGCGCGGCCGGCCGCAATCAATGCGCAGCGAGCTGATGGCGGATTGGTGCATTCATAAGCTGCTGATGCTGGTCAAGCTGCCGACGCTGTTCCTCGCATTCGGCGCGGCGCGGATGCAGCGCTGGCCTGACGCGGCGGAGATCGCGTAGCCCGGGCTGGTTGGGGCCGGGCTGGTTGGCCGCATACCGACCAACCAGACCCAAAGTTCAGCCGAGCGCTGCCTTCAACGCCGGCACCAGATCGTCACGCTCCCACGGGAAGAAATCGCCCTCGGCCTTGCGCCCGAAGTGGCCATAGGCCGCAGCCCCGCCATAGATCGGCTTGTTGAGCCCCAGATGCGTGCGAATGCCGCGCGGGGTCAGCGATACCAGCTTGGGCAACAAAGCCTCCAGCGCGCCGGGCTCCACCGTGCCGGTGCCATGCAGATCGACATAGAGCGACAGCGGCTCGGCCACGCCAATGGCATAGGCGATCTGGATCGTGCAGCGCCGCGCCAGCCCCGCCGCCACCACGTTGCGCGCCAGATAGCGGGTGATATAGGCCGCCGAGCGGTCGACCTTGGTCGGGTCCTTGCCGCTGAACGCCCCGCCGCCATGCGGGCTGGCCCCGCCATAGGTGTCGACGATGATCTTGCGCCCGGTCAGGCCGGCATCGCCATCGGGGCCGCCGATCTCGAAGCGGCCGGTGGGGTTGATGTGATAGACGGTGTTGGCGGTCAGCATCGCGGCCGGCATAACCGAAGCGATCACGCCCTTCACATAGTCGCGCAACTCGGCATATTTGGCCTCGTCACCCTCGCCATCATGGAAGTAGTAGCCGGGCGCGTGCTGGGTGGAGACGACGATCGCGGTCGCCTCGACCGGCACCTCATTGTCATAACGCAGCGTCACCTGGCTCTTGGCGTCGGGCTCCAGAAAGGGCGCCGCGCCGCTCTTGCGGTCCGCTGCCATCCGTTCCAGGATCTTGTGGCTGTAATCCAGCGTGGCGGGCATCAGGTCGGGGGTCTCGTTCGAGGCATAGCCGAACATGATGCCCTGGTCGCCGGCGCCTTCGTCCTTGTTGCCGCTGGCATCCACGCCTTGCGCGATATGCGCCGACTGGCCGTGCAGGCGGTTGATGAATTCGAACTTTTCCCAGTGGAAGCCGTCCTGCTCATAGCCGATCCGCTTGACCACGTTGCGGACCGTGGCCTCAATCTCGGCCTCGGCGCCGGCGGCCCAGGCGCCGTTCTCATACACGCCCTTGCAGCGGATTTCGCCGGCCAGCACCACCAATTGCGTGGTGGTCAGGGTTTCGCAGGCGATCCGCGCCTCGGGGTCTTTGGCCAGGAACAGGTCGACGATGGCGTCGCTGATCTGGTCCGCCACCTTGTCGGGATGGCCCTCGGAAACGCTTTCGGAAGTGAAGAGAAAATCGCCGCGCATGGTGTCCTGCCATATAAAGGAAGCTTTATGTCCCTCTAGCGACGCCCGCGCCACATTACAAGCAGCGCCGCACCCAGCAGAATCCCCGCCCAGGACAGCGCCAGCGCATTGCCGAAACGTGCAAACAGCGTTGGCGGATGCGGCGGCGGGATCACCCCGTCGAGCCGGGCCGCGACCCCGCGCGGCGCAAATTGGCGCACGATGCCATCGGCATCGATCACCGCGCTGATCCCGTTGGTGGTGGCGCGCAGCACCGGCAACCCCTCCTCGATGGCCCTCAGCCGCGCCTGCGCCAGATGCTGCGGCGGGCCCCAATCGCCGAACCAGCCGTCATTGGTGGGGTTGACGATATAGTCGGGGCGATGGGCAGGGTCCACCGTCCGCCCCGAAAAGATGATCTCGTAACAGATCTGGATGCCGACCTTGCCATAGGGCCCCAGATCCAGCGTGCGCGGCCCCGGCCCCGGCTCCAGATCGATGTCGCCCGGCACCAGCCGCGCCAGCCCCAGCGGCTCCAGCACGCCCCGCAGCGGCAGATATTCGCCAAACGGCACCAGATGCGCCTTGGTGTAAGACGCAGTTAGCGCGCCGCGATCGTCCAGCGCGGTGACGACATTGCGCGCGCCCACCACCTGCTGGCCCCTGATGTCGAGATCGATCGTACCGGTCAGCAACAAGCTGCCGGGACCAATCGCCTGCGCCAGCCGCTGACGCATCGCCGCCGGATCATGGCCATAGGTATATTGGTAGAACCACGCGGGATAGCCGCTGCGCATATAATCGGGCACCCCCGACTCGGGCCACAGCACCAGCCGCCGCTGCCCCGGATGCGCGGGCAGCGACATCGCGGTGCTGACCGCGTCAGACTGGCCGAAATGCGCGGGGTCGTTGAGATCGTCCTGCGCGATGCCGGGCTGAACCAGGGTGTAGGGGATGTTGCCGTCGGTATAGGGTAGGGTGTTAATCGGCCCAAACACCAACATGTTGACTGACCATAGCAGCGTTGCTCCCGCTGAGATGCCCCTGCCAAGGCGGGTCGCGAGCAGGCCCTGCGAAATCAGCAGAAGCCAGCCCGCCAGCACGACGACTAGCCCCGACAGGCCATAGCTGCCCAGCCATGTGGCATACCTGGCCAACCCTGGACGTTCGGATGGCCCCAACAGCAACACCGCCCCCAGCGGGTTCCACGCAAACCCGCTGAACACCCAGCTTCGCAGCCATTCGGTGATTATCCAGCAGCCGGCAAAAGCCAGCACCATCGCCTCGGGCCGCCGCCGGAACAGCCACCCGCCCAGCGCCGTCAGCGCCGGGAAAACCGCCAGCACCGTGGCCAGCGCCAGCACCCCGCCCCAGCCCAGCCACGCCGGCATCTTGGCCTGATAGGTGAAGGCGGTGGCGATCCAATTGTCACTGAGCGTGAAATGCCCCAGCCCCCACAGCCAGCCGAGCAGCGCCGCCCGGCGCGGGGTTTCGGCGCGGGCCATCAGCGCGATCAACCCCGCCACCCCGATCAGCGTCAGCGGCCACAGCGCCAGCGGCTGAAACCCGCAAGCCGCCAGCACCCCGAACACCGGGGCATTGGCACGCGGATAGCGCCACAACAGCGCCGCCGCCTGACCCAACCGCGCCGTCATCGGCGGCGCGGAGCTCAGCCCACCGATTCCAGCGTCTCGCCGCTATCGCCGCCGGGCTTGCGGCGGGCGCGGCGCGGGCGGGCCGCTGGGGCATCGTCCGCGTCGATCGCAGGCGCAGCCTCGGGTTCCTCGGTGCGGCGCCCGGCCGAGATCGAAGGCGGCAGGAACGACGGGTCAAGCCCGGATGATACCGGCGCGACACGATCGCCGCGCTCCTGCTGGGTCCGGCGCGGCGGCAAGCGGCCGCTGCGTCCCCTGCTGCCGCGATCATCATCACCGCGCGGATTGTCGCCGCGGTCATTGTCGCCGCGGTCATCATCGCCGCCAGATTGCGGGGCATCGGCAGGCTCGCCATCGTTGCGCTGCGGCGCATCGCCCGACGCAACATGCGGCGGACGGCGATCCTCGCGGCGCGGACGCAGACCCCGACCCCCGCGATTATCACGCAGGAACGGGTTCTCGATGGGCTCATAGACGTTGCGCGCATCACCATCGCCGGCGTCGGTGCCGGACTGATCGACGGGCACTGCCGCCTCATCCGATACCGGCGGCGTATAGCGGGGCGCACGATCCTCACGGGGGCGATCTTCGCGGGGGGAATCCTCACGGGGACGCTCATCACGGGGACGCTCATCGCGCGTCGGCGCCGGCACCTCACGTTCGCGCCGCGTATAGACCGGCGGCTGGTCAAAGGCCATGAAGTCATTGTCGACCGCAAAATCGCCATGATCGTCGGCAGGTGCGCCTTCCCCCCCACTTTCGCCTTCGCCCCAGCGGTCATCCCGGCGCGCCCGCGCCTCTTCCTGACGGACGCGGGTATCGGCGATCACCCGGAAATAGTGATCGGCGAATTGCAGATTATACTCCGCCGCGACCCGGTCACCATTGAGATGCGCGTCCTGCGCCAGCTTGCGGTATTTCTCCAGCATCTGGGGCGCATTGCCGCGCGCCCGGCTGTCGATCCGGTTGACCTGCTGGCCGCCGCCCTGCGGCCGCACACCGCCACCGCCGGAATTGCCGCCGCCCATGCCATTGTTGGTGCGCCCGCGCCGGCGGTTATTCCCACGATTATTATTATTGTTGTTCAAGGGTGTGTGTTCCTTAACCCCGGATCGCCGCCGGGACCCATGCCCCGCAGCAAATCACCGATCTCATGCGCCGAAACCCGCAGCCGGGCGATCAGCCCCGCAGCAGCCGAAAATGTTGGCCCTCATCGCCACCAATTCTCGAAATGCCGGGGTCAGGCCAGCGCGCGGGAAGTAACTCCTCACCGGCGGGCCTGTCTCCATTTACGAAGGTTGCCGCGGCTTGCCAAGCAAAATTTCCCAAGCACAATTTCATCGCGACGGATCAGCGCCCGAACCGTCCGCGAATCGCATTTCCAGCACCCGGTCGCGCCCCGCCAGATCGTGATGCAGCCGAGCGCTCATGCCGACGCCGTGTGCCAAGCCTGCCACCGCGCCTGCCTGCGCCGCGCCGATCTCGACCAGCGCCACCCCGCCGGGCGCCAGCAGGCCGGGCAACTGCGGGATCAGGATGCGGTAATCGTCAAGGCCCTCAGCCCCGGCGAACAGGGCGGCGGCAGGCTCATACTCGCGCACCGATGGCGCCAGATCGAACGATGCTTCGACATAGGGCGGGTTGGCGAGGATCAGGTCGAAGCGGCCCAAGTCATCCGCCCAGTCGGGCTGGGTCCAATCGCCGCTGCGCATCTCGGCACGGTTGGCCAGCCCCAGCGCCTTTGCGTTCCCCCGCGCCACCGCTAGTGCCGCCGCGCTACGCTCGATGCCGGCGCCCCGCGCCTCCGACAAGACGCTCAGCACCGCGAGCAGCAATGCGCCCGATCCGGTGCCCAGATCGAGCACCGTCCGCGCCCCGGGCCGGGCCGCCAGCGCCGCCTCGACCAGAACCTCGCTGTCCGCGCGGGGGATCAGGGCGGCGGAGCTGACCGCAAACGAGAGCCCATAGAACTCCTGCGTGCCCAGGATGTAGGCGACCGGCTCATGCGCTGCACGACGCGCCAAGAGGTCGGCGAAACCCGCTGGCACAGCGCCGCCCATATGCCGAAGCAGCAAGTCCGAACGCGACACCCCCAGCGCGCGCGCCATCAGCAATTCGGCATCGAGGCGCGGCGTGTCGCTAGTCTCGGCCAACATCGCGGCGGCGGCGCGCAGGGCCTCGGCGGCGGTCACTCGGCATATCTTGTTACGGCGATCATCCGCCGATCGCCGCCAGCCGCTTGGCCTCATCCTCCGCCGCCAGCGCGTCGATCAGCTCGCCCAGCCCCGTGCCCTCCAGCACTTCGGGCAGGCGGTGCAGCGTCAGGTTGATCCGGTGATCGGTGACGCGCCCTTGCGGGAAATTATAGGTGCGGATGCGTTCGGAGCGATCGCCGCTGCCCACCATCGCCCGCCGCGCCTCGGCCTCGGCGCCTTGCGCCTGCGCCCGCTTGAGGTCGAACAGGCGGGTGCGCAGGACCTGCATCGCCTTGGCCTTGTTCTTGTGCTGGCTGCGCTGATCTTGCTGGATCACCACCAGCCCGGTGGGCAAATGCGTCAGCCGCACCGCCGAATCGGTGGTGTTGACATGCTGACCGCCGGCGCCCGACGCGCGGTAGATGTCGATCTTGATATCGTCATCGGCGATCTCGACATCGACTTCGTCGGCCTCGGGCAGCACCGCGACGGTGGCGGCGGAGGTGTGGATGCGGCCGCCGCTTTCGGTCACCGGCACGCGCTGAACCCGGTGGACGCCGCTTTCGTATTTGAGCCGCGCGAACACGCCATTGCCGGCGATATGGGCGACGACCTCCTTGAAGCCGCCGATGTCCGAGACGTTGGCGCTGACGATCTCGAACCGCCAGCCCTGCTCGGCGGCAAAACGCTCATACATGCGGGTAAGGTCGGCGGCGAACAGCGCGGCCTCGTCGCCGCCGGTGCCGGCGCGGATTTCGAGCATGGCAGGGCGGGCATCGGCGGAGTCGCGAGGCAACATCGCGACGGCGAGCGCGCGTTCGGCCTGCGGAATTTCATGGCGGAGGCGGGTGATGTCCTCCTCGACCAGAGCGCGCATCTCGGGGTCGGCTTCGGTGAGCGCGGCGAGGCCCGCGAGTTCGGCGCGCATGGCGGCGAGCGCAGCGGCGGCCTTGGCGACAGGCTCAAGCTCGGCATAATCGCGCGACGCGGCGACGAATTCGGGCCCTTCGAGCGTGCCCGAGGCGAGGCGGGCCTCCAGTTCAGCGAAGCGGGCGGAGATTTGGCCGAGGCGGCTGTCGGCAATGTTCATACCCTCCCCTCCCGCAGGCGGGAGGGGCCGGGGGTGGGGGTGGGCAGCGGCATAGGAACGCGCATGAATCCGCCCACCCCAACCCCTCCGGCAAGCGGGAGGGGCTTTCGGCTCAGCACGATAGACCCTGAAACAAATTCAGGGTGACGGTTTGAAGACGTGGCAAGGAGCATGATCAACCTATTCAACGTCCATCAACGCACTCTCGACTCGATCTACCAGCGTTGGATCATCGTTGCCGCCGACCAAGAGGCGACGGGCGAGACTTTGATCCGATGCGGAGATTACCAAACGAGGCTGCATCTTCAGCGCCTTGTCAAAGCGCTTGCGGGGTGAACCGCTTGCGACGAGTTCCGAGGAGAGATCTGCTCGCCGAAGGGCGGAAAGTCCACGCTGGGCAACACCAATCGAATCATCGTCTTCAACGGCAATGACCACTTGAAGGGGGTCGCGAGCGACCTCTCCCCCCACCAACATCGCCAATCGCTCAATCCCGGCAGCCCAGCCCACCGCCGGCGTCGGAGCCCCACCCAAAGTCTCGATCAGCCCATCATAGCGCCCGCCGCCCAGCACCGTCCCCTGCGCGCCCAGCCGGTCGGTGACGAATTCGAAGGCGGTGTGGCGGTAGTAATCCAGCCCGCGCACCAGCGCCGGCGCGCGCGTCCACGCCACGCCCGCCGCGTCCAGACCGCCGGTCACCGCGCCGAAGAAATCCTGCGCCTCGCCGCTCAGAAAGTCGTCAATCCGGGGCGCTTCGCCCAGAAACGCATGATCGCGCGAATCTTTCGAATCCAGTATCCGCAGCGGGTTCTTGCGCAAACGCTCCTGCGAATCCTCGGACAAATCCGGCCGATGCGCCTCGAAATATTCGATCAGCGCCGCCCGCCACGCCTCCCGGCTCGCCCCGTCGCCCAGCGTGTTGAGCATCAGCGTCACACCATCCTTGATGCCCAGCTCGCCGAGCAGCTGATCCGCCATGCACAGCAATTCCACGTCGGCCAGTGGCTCCCCCGCGCCGATGATCTCGGCATCCAGCTGGTGAAACTGGCGATAACGGCCCTTTTGCGGGCGTTCATAGCGGAACAGAGGCCCGTGCGTCGCGATCTTCACCGGCGCATATTGCTGCCAGCCATTCGTCAGATACGCCCGCGCGATCCCGGCGGTAAATTCCGGCCGCAGGGTGAGCGATTCGCCGCCCCGGTCATCGAACGAATACATCTCCTTGGAAACGACATCGGTGGTCTCGCCCAGGCTGCGCGAGAATACCGCGGTTTTCTCGAATACCGGCATCTGCGCTGGGCGAAAGCGGTAGAGCTTGCGCACGCGCTCGAAGGTCTCGACCACGAAGGCGAAGGCCTCGGCCTCGGCGCCAAAGATGTCCTGCGTGCCACGAATGGCCTGGGGCGTGGCGATGCGGGCGGATTTGCCATCGGATTTGCTCATGCGCCGCGCCCTAAACCAAACGGACGGGCTTGTTAATCACGCAGTTGCCAAGACCTGTTGCGTGGCTGCGACATATAGTTGCGCAGCGCAAATGTTCGGTTATGGTGCGCGCCATGCACAAAGACTTCCTCGCCTGCACCGCCGCGCTCGCCCTCGGCCTGTCGCTCTGCCCTGCTGCCAGCGCCCAGCGCTCGATGCCGCAGCCGGTGCCGATCATAGCCGCCGTCCCCGATGCCGTGGACACGCCGTATCCGGGGGTCATCAGCCTCAATGTCGACGCGACCGACATTACGCACGCTGTCTTTCGCGTAACTGAAAAAGTGCCCGTCGCGGCGGGTACGACCAGCCTCATTCTCCAGCTTCCCGAATGGCTCCCCGGCAACCACGCCGCCACCGGCCCGATCGAGCAACTTAACGATGTGAAGTTCTACGCCGATGGCAAGCTGCTGCGGTGGTGGCGCGATCCGGTCGAAGTCTATGCGTTCCATATCGATGTGCCGGCCGGGGCCAGCGAAGTCACCGCCAAATTCGTCAACACATCGCCGGTGCAGGGGGGCGGCGAAGGCAGGGTCACCACCACGCGCGAGATGCTGAATCTTCAATGGGACGCGGTCAGCCTGTATCCCGCCGGGCATTTCGTCCGCCAGATCCGCATCAAGCCGACCGTGCTGTTCCCCGCCGGCTGGGGCGTGGCCAGCGCGCTGGACGGCAAGGTTCAGGACGGCGCGCGCGTCACCTGGGGTGAGACCGATTATGAGCTGCTGGTCGATTCGCCAGTGTTTGCTGGGGTGAATTTCAAGCGCTTCGATCTGGGCAACAATGTCGCGATGAACATCGTGGCCGACAAGGCCGAGCAGCTGGCGATCAAGCCGGAGAATATGGCGGTCTATCATTCGCTGGTCGATGAGGCGCTGCTGGCGTTTGGCGCGCATCATTTCGACCATTACGATTTCCTGCTCGCGCTGACCGACCGGATGGGCGGCATCGGGCTGGAGCATCACCGCTCCAGCGAAAACAGCATGGACCCCAATTCGCTGACCAAATGGGCCGAATATGACTGGGACCGCAACGTTGTCGCGCATGAATTCAGCCATAGCTGGGACGGCAAGTTCCGCCGCCCGGCCAAGCTGTGGACCCCAGATTACCGCACCCCGATGCAGGACAATCTGCTGTGGGTCTATGAAGGCCAGACGCAGTTCTGGGGCCTCGTCCTCGCGGCCCGCTCGGGCGTGCAGTCCAAGGACGTGGTGCTGGGTGAGCTGGCCAATTACGCCGGGCAGTTCTCGCAAATGCCGGGGCGCGTCTGGCGCTCGGTCGAGGATACTACCCATGACGAGATCATGGATCATCGCCGCCCGCGCTCCTTCTCGACGATTTCGCGCAATGAGGATTATTATACCGAGGGTGCGCTGATCTGGCTGGAGGCCGATCAGGTGATCCGCGCCGGCACCCGTGGCAACAAGGGCATCGACGATTTCGCGAAGGCCTTCTTCGGCATCAAGAATGGCGATTACGGCGAGGTCACGTATGATTTCGACGAGGTGGTGCGCACGCTGAACGGCGTTTACCCCTATGATTGGGCCAGCTTCCTGCACACCCGCATCATGGAGCCGAACCAGCCCAACGCGATCGCCGGGATCGAAAAGGCCGGCTACAGCCTGGTGTTCAAGGAGGAGCCAAACCCGTTCGACAAGGCGCGGATGGCCGATGCCAAGGGGCTCAGCCTGTACAATTCGCTGGGCATCGCCATCGACAAGGATGGCAAGATCACCAGCAGCCGCTGGGACAGCGCGGGCTTCAACGCCGGGCTGGTCCCCGGGGGTATGATCCTGGCAGTGAACGGCCTGACCTATGATGCCGATGGCATCAAGGCGGCAATTACCGCCGCCAAGGGCAATGACAAACCCATCGATCTGGTGGTGCAGCGCGGCGACAAGGTGATGAACATTTCGGTCGCCTATCACGACGGCTTGCGCTGGCCGTGGCTGGAGCGGACGGGCAGCGCCAAGGGCCCGGTCGGCCTCGACCTGCTCCTCGCACCCCGGCGTCCCGGTGCCAAGTGAGCCGGCCCGGTGACTGACGGCCAAGTATCGGGGATTGGGGGCATGGCGGCGCGTATCGGGGGTGCGGTCTTGCCGCCGCGCTTTCTGGCATTCCTGCTGCTGCTGGTGCTGGGCACGGTGGGTTGGGGGGTGCTGTTCCCGGCGCATGTCTGGCAGGACCGGCTGGCGATGGGCTTTGATCTGGCCGCATCCCTGATGCTGCTGTCGCTGGTGCCGCTGCTCGGCGATCACGGGGTGGTGGCGATGCGGCGGCGCTCTGCGGGCAATGATGCCAACCGGGCGCTGGTGCTGGTGCTGACGACGGTGGTCACGTTGGTGGTGCTGGCGGCGGTGACTGTCGAATTGAAGGGCGCGCGCGCCGGCAATCCGCTGGCCATCGCGCGGCTGGTGATCACGCTGGCGCTGATCTGGCTGTTCGGGAACAGCACCTATATGCTGCATTATGCGCATGCGTTCTATGCGCCTGATGGCAAGAGCGGTGACGCGGGGGGCATCACTTTTCCCGGCACCCCCCATCCCAGCTACAGCGATTTTGCCTATTTCGCTTTCACGCTGGGCATGACGTTCCAGACCTCCGATGTGGAGATTACCGCCCCGGCGCTGCGGCGCGCGGCGCTGCTGCACTGCATCGCGGCATTCGTGTTCAATATCGGGGTCATCGCTTTCTCGATCAATGCGCTGGGCGGCGCCTGACGAACCGCTATTGTCGCATTGCGTTGCGATGCAGCGTAGCTAATTCCATTGCATTGCAATGCAGTGCCTCCAGTTAGGCTGCATTGCGTTGCAATGCAGCGCTCCCCGTTGGGCTGCATTGCGTTGCAATGCAGCAGGAGCCGCGATAGGGGGCGCCAGCCCTCCCCGTACAGGAACCCGCTCCCATGGATATCAGCAAGATCAGCATCGGCGACAATCCGCCCGAGAGCCTCAACGTCATCATCGAATGCCCGATCGGCGGCGAGCCGGTAAAGTATGAATTCGACAAGGCCTCGGGCGCACTGTTCGTCGACCGTATCCTGCATACGCCGATGCGCTATCCGGCCAATTACGGGTTTGTGCCGCACACGCTGTCGCCCGATGGCGACCCGCTGGACGCGCTGGTGATTGCGCGCTCGCCGTTCATTCCGGGCTGTGTGGTGCGGGCTCGGCCGATCGGGGTTTTGAACCTTGAGGATGAGCATGGCGGCGACGAAAAACTGATCTGTGTGCCGGTGGACACCACCTTCCCGTATTATTCGGATGTCGGTGAACGGGGGGACCTGCCCTCGATCATCCTTCAGCAGATCGAACATTTCTTTAAGCATTACAAGGATCTGGAATCGGAGAAGTGGGTCCGGGTCGGCGAATGGGGCGATGCCGATGCGGCGCGGCAAATCGTGATCGAGGCTATCGCCCGCGCGGAGGCGAAGGGCGACCACAACGCCGTGCGTTAGGCCGGTCGGCGTGGCCGCTGCCAGGCCGATACCGATTTGATCACCAACTGGCCGATGCGCGCGGGATCTTGCGGGAACCCGGCGCGGGTACAACCCTGGGTGGTCAGCGCGGTGATCTCGGGCCGGTCGAGGTCGGCGGCACTGCCCAGCACGATATGCCGCACCATATTGCCCCCGCCCTTGAGCAACCCTGCGGGGTCGTCGAGCCGGGCGCTGAGGAACAGGCTGACCCAGCGCGGATAGGCCGCGATCGACATGATCGCGCTGCCGGGCTTGCCGTCGGGTGAAAACCCCGCCACCAGCGCGTTGTAATTGCCCTAGGCCAGCGCATCGGCCTGGGGCAGACGCGCGCGCATACGGGCGATCGCCTCACCCGAGCAGGCAGCAACCTCGGGCGTGTATTTGGCGAGGAATTCTGCGGGACGGGTTACCGGATCTTCCATGACGGCAGGATGCGGGGGTAGTTTACGCCCGTCAATGGGCAGCAAAAACCAAGCCTGCCTTCAAAGGGAGCGAAGCTTGCCCCCGAATATGAGCGCCAACCTCAATCCCCCGCCACCATCATCCCGTCGATCCGCACCGTCGGCACATTGACCGCGCGATGCCATTCGAGGTCGTTGGCCGGGGTCAGCGCGGCGAACATGTCGACCAGATTGCCAGCAATCGTGAACTCGGCCACCGCCGGGCCCAGCACGCCGCCGGTGATGCGAAAGCCCGAAGCGCCCTGGCTGTAATCGCCGGTGACCATATTGACGCCGTGCCCGATCAGCTCGGTAATATAGACCCCGTCGGCAATGTCGGCCATCAGCTCGGCCGGGGTGGCGCTGCCGGCGGCGAGCGAGAGGTTGCTGGCCGAGACCCCCGGCGCCCCCGCCCCACCGCGCACCGCATGGCCGGTGGCGGCAAGGCCGAGCTGGCGCGCCGATGCGCTATCCATCAGCCAGCCGGTCAGGCGGCCCCTGTGGACCACATCGCGCCGCGCGGTGGGCAGGCCCTCGCCATCAAACGGACGCGAACGAAGGCCTCGTTGGCGCAGCGGATCGTCGGTGATGGTGATCGCGCTGTCGAACAGCTGATCCTCCAGCCTTTCGAGCAGGAAACTGGCGCGCCGGGCGATCGCCGAGCCCGATATGGCCCCGATCAGGCTGCCCAGAATGGTGCCCGCGATCCGCGCGTCGATCAGCACCGGCATCGCCCCGCTTTTCATCCGCCCTGGATTGAGCCGCGCCACGGCACGTTCCCCCGCCATGCGCCCGATCTCGGCGGGAGGGGGCAGGTCGGCGCCGTGACGCGCACTGCGCCAGGCATAGTCGCGCTGCATCCCGCGGCCCTCGCCCGCCACGACGCTGGCGCTGAGCGAATGGCTGGTCCCGGCATAGGCGCCGGCAAAGCCGTGGCTGGTGGCGAGCGCGCTGAGCGCCCGCCCGGCGCCGACCCCGGCGCCCTCGCTGTTGGTGACGCCGGAGACCCCGCGCGCCGCATCCTCGGCCTCCTCGGCCAGATGGCGCAGGTGGGCGGGGGTGGGTTCGGCATCGTCGATCAGGTCGAGATCGGGCAGCGGGCCCTTGAACAATCGGTCCTCGGGGGCGAGGCCAGCAAAGCGGTCCTCTGGCGCGGCACCGGCCATCGCCACCGCACGCTGTGCCAGCTCGGCCAGCGCATTGTCGCCAAGGTCGGTGGAGCCAATGCTGGCTGAGCGGCGACCCACGAACACCCGCAGGCCGATATGCTCGCTCTCCGACCGCTCGACATCCTCCAGCCGGCCCAGCCGCACCGAAATGCTGTCGGCGGCATCGGCGTGATAGACCGCATCAGCGGCATCGGCCCCGGCACGGCGGGCGCGGGCGACCAGTGCCTCGGCGCGGTCCTGCGCGGCGGCGGGATCAAGCATGGAGGGAGCGCTGCATCTGGGGGCTTTCCGGTATGTCGCAGCCGGATCGATTGGCCGGCGGCGGGGTCGCCATTCTATACGCGCGGGCGCGGCAACGGCAATGGCTTAGAGCGTTTTCCAGTCGGGCGGAAACACCCGAAAGCTCGGGAAACGCGGTCGCTCTAGGCGATGCGCGCCAACAGCAGGAACGCGCCCGAGATCACAAACGGCAGCCCCACGGCCAGCGCCCACAGCATCATCCGGTCATGGCGGAAATGGCTGGCCAGCGCGGGATGCGCCGCTTCCTCATCGCTCAACCGGTTCCAGCGCCGCTCATACCCACGACACGAGGGGATGATCGCCACCACCAACACGATCAGCGCGATATAAGGCAGCAGCGACGGCCCCTCGCTCTTCAAGGCGCCCATGGTCACGAAAATCTGCAAAACAGTATAGACCAGCAGCGCATAGGCAATATGGTTGCTCATCCGCCGGCGCCAGTCCACCGGGCGGGAGTCCACCGGGCGGGAGTTGGCAGGACGAGCCGGGGCAGCATCGGTGCCCCGGTCGGCGTGGATAAAGCTGCTCCATGCTTTGGCCATCATCGTCACCCCAATGTCACCCACCGGTCCGCCACGCGTCCGGTGTTATTTGCATCAGTCTATCAGCGATAGCGGCGCAATCAAGCGGGTTTACCATAGGCTGAGCAGCGCCCGCGCCGTAGTTAATTTTTTGTTGACTGATGTTCTGTAACGATGGCGCGGTAATGACCATGCATGAAACCTGCCAATCGGCGATTTGCCGCCTTGCCCATCGCTGGCCCGCGACGTAAATGGTGCCGCAATGACCGACACAGCCACGTTCTCGCCCGATGTTCCGACAATTGCCGCTGCCGGCGGGCTGGAGGTGGTGTCGATCGGCAAGAGCTATGACAAGCGCGTCGTGCTGTCCGATATCTCGCTGTCGGTGGCCAAGGGCGAGGTTCTCGGCCTGCTCGGCCCCAATGGCGCGGGCAAGACCACCTGTTTCTATTCGATCATGGGGCTGGTGCGACCCGATGCCGGGCGGATTTTGCTCGACGGGATCGATATCACCCGGCTGCCGATGTATCGCCGCGCGATCTTGGGGCTCGGCTATTTGCCGCAGGAAACCTCGATCTTTCGCGGGCTCAGCGTGGAACAGAACATCAATGCGGTGCTCGAACTGGTCGAGCCCGACAAGGCGGTACGCGCGGCCGAGCTGGAGCGGTTGCTCGATGAATTCGGCCTGACCAAGCTACGCAGCAGCGCCGCGATGGCGCTGTCGGGTGGGGAGCGGCGGCGCTGCGAGATTGCGCGGGCACTGGCGGCCAGCCCTTCGATCATGCTGCTGGATGAGCCGTTTGCCGGCATCGATCCGCTGTCCATCGGGGACATCCGCCATCTGGTGATCGATTTGAAACAGCGCGGCATCGGCGTGCTGATCACCGATCACAACGTGCGCGAAACGCTGGATATCTGCGACCGCGCCTGCATCATCTATGGCGGGCAGGTGCTGTTCGCGGGCAGCCCGGAGGCGCTGGTCGCCGACGAAAACGTGCGCCGCCTGTATCTGGGCGAGGGTTTCACGCTGTGACCCCGAGCAGTTGCGGCTAAGCGATGGCGATGGGCCCGCGCCTCGACCTGCGGCAATCGCAATCGCTGGTGATGACCCCGCAGCTTCAGCAGGCGATCAAGCTGCTGGCGCTGTCGAACCTTGAGATCGAGGCATTCATCGGCGAGGCGCTGGAGGCCAATCCGCTGCTCGATATCGGCGATACCGCGCCCGCTGATATTCCCGATGCCCTGACCGATCAGCGGCGCACCACGCTCGAAAGCTCCCCGGTCGATCAGTTGATCGGCGAGGGGCGCGGCGCCGATGACCGGCCGCTCGATATCGATGCCACTACGCTCGACCGCGACCGCGACACCGGTGATGGCCATATGGCAGACGGCGGCGGCGATGATTCGGGCTTTGCCGGCCAGGCCGCGTTCGAGGGCGATGCGCGGATCGGGGCGGGCGGCGAGGCTCCGGGGATCGACGAGCAGGGCGGCGGCGATGGCAGTCTGGCCGATCACCTCCACGCGCAGGTCGGTGCCGCGTCGCGCGATGCGGGGCTGGTGTTCATCGCCCGCCACCTGATCGATCAGCTGGACGAGGCCGGCTATCTGCCGATGCCGCTGCGCGCCGCCGCCGAGGATATGGGCGTTCCGCTGGCGGCGGCAGAGGCCGGGCTGGTGCTGGTGCAGACGCTCGATCCAACCGGGGTGGGCGCGCGAACGCTGGGCGAATGCATCGCGTTGCAGGCCCGCGAGGCCGACCGTTATGACCCGGCGATGGCGCGGCTGATCGACAATCTGGATCTGGTCGGGCGCGGCGAATTGGCTCGACTGCGGCGGATGTGCGGGGTCGATGACGAGGATTTCGTCGATATGCTGAACGAATTGCGCGCCTACGATCCCAAGCCTGGCCTGCGTTTTGGCGGCGGCGTGGCGGCGGCGGTGGTGCCCGATATATTGATCAGCGCGCGCACCGATGGCGGCTGGACCATCGCGCTCAACCAGGCGACTTTGCCGCGCGTGCTGGTCAATCGCGGCTATTATGTCGAGTTGAAAGCCGCCTGCGACGACAAGGTGGCGCGCGGCTGGCTGTCCGAAAAACTGGCCGACGCCAATTGGCTGGTGAAAGCGCTGGACCAACGTCAGCGTACCATCCTCAAGGTCGCGACCGAGATTGTGCGCCAGCAAGACGGGTTTTTCCGTCACGGGGTCAGCCAGCTTAAACCCCTGACTCTGCGCACCGTGGCCGAGGCGATTTCGCTGCATGAATCGACGGTCAGTCGGGTCACTTCGAACAAATATCTGCTCTGCGCGCGCGGCACGATCGAGCTCAAATATTTCTTCACTTCGGGCGTCGCCTCTGCCGATGGCGAGGGCGCGGTTTCGGCTGAGTCGGTAAAAGCAGCGATCCGCGACCTCATCGGCGCCGAAACACCGCGTAATATCCTGTCCGACGATGCGCTGGTCGATCTGCTGCGCGGGCGCGGCTTTGATCTGGCGCGGCGGACCGTGGCCAAATATCGCGAGGCCATCGGCCTGGGCAGTTCGGTGCAGCGGCGCCGGCAAAAGGCGCTGGCAGGGGTGCGTTAGGCGGGTTAGAATGCGCAAAAATCCTTTGGGGGACCGCCATGAAACTTGCCCGCCGCGACCTGCTGACCACCACGCTCGCCGCCGCCGCCGGGGCCGCTTTGTGGTATCCGGGCACCGCGCTGGCCCAAGCCCCGGCAGGCACCCCGCCGGGCTTCAGCATGGACCGCGTGCATCCCGACCTGCGCGGGGCGGCGGCAGCGCTCATCCGGATGGGCCTTGCCGGCCGCGACACGACCGCCGCGAATCTGACCGAATCCCGCGTCGGCATGGCCCGCTTCTCGCGGCCGCCGGTCCCCGATGTGCCGTATCGGATGCAGCGAATCCCCGGCGCCAAGGGCCAGCCCGACGTTACGGTCTATATCGTCAACGGCGCCGCTGTGGGTGTGAAGGATGGGGGCTCACGCCCGGCGATCCTCCACACCCACGGCGGCGGCTTTGTCGTCGGCACCGCCAGCGGCGCGCTCTATGATCTGCAACTTCTGTGCAAGGCGCTCGATTGCGTGGCGATAACCGTCGATTACCGGCTGGCGCCCGAAACCACCTATGCCGGATCTATCGAGGACAATTACGCCGGGCTCAAATGGCTGCACGCCAATGCCGCCATCCTTGGCGCCGATCCGTCGCGCATCGCGGTGATGGGCGAGAGCGCGGGGGGCGGGCATGCCGCGCTGCTGGCGCTGACCGCGCGCGACCGGGGTGAAGTGCCGGTGATGTTCCAGTGCCTGACCTATCCGATGCTCGATGATCGCACCGGATCGTCGCGCGCCGTGCCGCCGCATGTGGGCGAACTGGTGTGGACGCCGGGGTCGAACCGCTTTGGGTGGGAGAGTTTTCTGGGGCAGAAACCGGGGCTGGACACGGCGCCGCGCGATGCGGTGCCAGCGCGGGTGGCGGACCTCGCGGGGCTGCCACCGGCTTTCATCGGGGTCGGCACGCTCGATCTGTTTGCGCAGGAGGACACCGAATATGCGCGGCGGCTGAACCTCGCCGGGGTGCCGACCGAACTGATCGTGGTGCCCGGCGCCTTCCACGGCTTCGACAGTATCGGCGCGATGACCAAGGCGCCGATCGCGGCCTGGTTCAATGCCGCGCGGGAGCAGGCGCTGCGCACCGCCTTTTACGGCGCTAAACCAGCCTGACACGACCGGCCTGACACGCCCCAGCCTGACATACAAAGGGCCGGAGGATTGCTCCCCCGGCCCCGTGTGTGCATATCGTTTGGTCAGCGCGGGATCAGAAATCCATCCCGCCCATCCCGCCCATGCCGCCGCCGCCCATCGGCATCGCGGGCTTGTCATCCTGACGCTCGCTGATGGCAGCTTCGGTGGTGATCAGCAGGCCGGCTACCGATGCGGCATCCTGCAGCGCGGTGCGCACGACCTTGGTGGGGTCGATAACGCCAGCTGCCTTGAGGTTCTCATAGGTGTCAGTCGCGGCGTTGAAGCCCATGGTCTGGTCACCCTCGCGCAGCAGATTGCCCGAGACGACCGCGCCATCATGGCCCGCGTTCTCGGCGATCTGACGGATCGGCGAGAGGATCGCCTTGCGCACGATGTCGATGCCCTTGGTCTGGTCATCGTTCGCGCCCTTGAGGCCTTCGAGGGCCTTGGTGGCGAACAGCAGCGCGGTACCGCCGCCGGGGACGATGCCTTCCTCGACCGCGGCGCGGGTAGCGTGGAGCGCATCATCGACGCGGTCCTTGCGTTCCTTGACCTCAACCTCCGAAGCGCCGCCGACCTTGATCACGGCAACACCGCCGGCCAGCTTGGCCAGACGCTCTTGCAGCTTTTCCTTGTCATAGTCCGAGGTGGTAACCTCGATCTGCGAACGGATCTGCTCGACCCGTGCCTTGATCTCAACGCTCGAACCGGCACCATCGACGATGGTGGTGTTGTCCTTGTCGATCGAGACCTTCTTGGCCTGACCCAGCATGGCGACGGTGACGTTCTCCAGCTTGATACCGAGATCCTCCGAGATCATCTCGCCGGCGGTCAGCGTGGCGATGTCGCCCAGCATCGCCTTGCGGCGATCGCCAAAGCCGGGGGCCTTGACCGCAGCGACCTTGAGGCCCCCGCGCAGCTTGTTGACCACCAGCGTGGCGAGCGCCTCGCCCTCGATATCCTCGGCGATGATCAGCAACGGACGGCCCGACTGCACCACAGCCTCAAGGATCGGCAGCATCGCCTGCAGCGACGACAGCTTCTTCTCGTGGATCAGGATGTAGGGGTTTTCCAGCTCGACGGTCATCTTGTCAGGGTTGGTGACGAAGTAGGGCGACAGATAGCCGCGATCGAACTGCATGCCCTCAACGACATCCAGCTCGAATTCGAGGCCCTTGGCCTCCTCGACGGTGATCACGCCTTCCTTGCCGACCTTTTCCATCGCTTCGGCAATCTTCTGGCCGACTTCGACGTCGCCATTGGCCGAGATGATCCCTACCTGGGCGATTTCGGCAGTGCCCGAAACCGGGGTCGAACGCGCCTGGAGGTCGGCGACGACCTTGGCAACGGCGATATCAATGCCGCGCTTCAGGTCCATCGGGTTCATGCCGGCGGCGACCGAGGTCATGCCTTCGCGCACGATGGCCTGGGCCAGAACGGTCGCGGTGGTGGTGCCGTCACCGGCCATGTCGTTGGTCTTGCTGGCAACTTCGCGCAGCATCTGGGCGCCCATGTTCTCGAACTTGTCCTTCAGTTCGATTTCCTTGGCGACGGTGACGCCGTCCTTGGTGATGCGCGGAGCGCCGAAGCTCTTCTCGATCACCACGTTACGGCCCTTGGGGCCCAGCGTGACCTTCACCGCGTCGGCGAGAATATCAACGCCCCGCAGGATGCGTTCCCGGGCGTCGCGCGAAAAGCGTACTTCCTTGGCAGCCATGTGTAATTCCTTTGTAAATCAGTTGAATGATGGAGCTGAATTGGCCCCGAAAATTTTAGGCGATGATGCCCAGAATGTCCGATTCCTTCATGATCAGCAGGTCTTCGCCGCCAACCTTGACCTCGGTGCCCGACCATTTGCCGAACAGCACACGGTCACCGGCCTTGACGTCCAGCGGCGTGATCTTGCCGTCATCGGCGCGGGTGCCGCTGCCGACGGAGACGATTTCGCCCTCGGCGGGCTTTTCCTTGGCGCTGTCGGGGATGATGATCCCGCCGGCGGTTTTTTCCTCGGCTTCAATGCGGCGAACCAGCACGCGGTCGTGCAGCGGACGGAAAGACATGGGGATACCCTCTCTACAGGTTGATTTCACGCTTGGCACTCTCCTGTCGAGAGTGCCAGCGACGCGCATATGGGTGGCGCGGCCGGTATCGTCAAGGTGTCGTCAAGCGGGATAGGCAGGAAAATTGTCCCGCCGTGACATCAACCCCAACCGCTCCCGCCGCATCCACCGCCGCACCATCAACAGCGCCACCACCGCCAGCCCCACCGCCAGCCCGGTCCACACCCCGCGTCCGGCAAGCGGCGTGAACAGACCCAGCCACATCGCCGTCCCGAAACCCGGCAGCCAATAACCCAGCAGCGCGATACCCATCGGCACCCGCGTATCCTGCAATCCGCGCAATGCCCCCGCCGCAATCGCCTGCGCCCCATCGGCCAGCTGAAACGCCGCCGCGATCCCCAGAAATTGTACTGCCAGCAGCAGCATCGCGGCATTGGCCGGCGCGTGGACATCGACATAGGCTGACAGGATCAGCCGCGGCGCGAGCAGCATCGCCGCGCCGGTGAACGCCGAAAACCCTACCCCGATGGCCAGCGCGCACCACCCCGCCCGGCCCGCCCCCGCCCGGTCCCCCGCACCGTAATGATAGCCAACGCGGATCGTCGCGGCCTGCGCGATGCCCACCGGAAACTGAAACGCCAGCGCCGCCACCTGGAGCGCGATGGCGTGCCCCGCCAGCTCGGTCTGGCCGATCCGCCCCATCAGGAACGCGGCGCTGCCGAACAGCCCACCCTCGGCCACCACGGTCAGCGCAATCGGCGTGCCCAGCCGCAGGATCTCGCGCAGCCGGCTCCATTCCGTGCGCCACCACCGCCCGGCCAGCCGATAGCGGTGCAACCGCCGGTCCCGCCGGATCGCCAGCGCATAGGCCGCCAACGTCACCAGCGCGGTGCACACGCTCGACAGGCCCGATCCGGTAAGGCCCAGTGCCGGCGCGCCCAGATGCCCGAAGACAAAGGCATAATTGCCCAGCGCATTGGCCGCGATGGCCAGCGCGGTCACCAGCGTAGCGAACACCGGGCGGCCCAGCGTGCTGACAAAGGTACGCAGCACATTGCTGGCGATCATCGGGATGATCGACCATTTGATCACATCCAAAAACCCGCCGGCCCGCGCCGCCAGCGTGGGGTTCTGCCCCGCCGCCAGCAGGATCGCTTGCCCCTGCCCGCATACCACCATCCCTATCAGCCCCAGCGCCACGGCAAGCCACAGCGCCATGCGGATACTGCGGCGAATCTCGCGCACCGCATGGCGCCCCGCGCCCAGTTCCGCCGCGATCAGCGGGGCCACCGCGCCGGTCAGCGCCGAAAAGCTCCATATCATCAGCGCGAACAGGCTGACCGACAGGCTCGCCGCCGCCAGCGCCTGTGGTCCCAGCCGCGCGATGAACACTACGTCGATGGCATAGACCGCCATCTGCAACAGATTGGCGAGCGCCAGTGGCCCGGCCAGCCGCAGCATCGCGAGGAATTCCGCACGTCGCGGGGTCGTGGACAGCTGGGCAGTCATAAGGCCGGCCCGACTAGCCGCTATGCGCCCGGTGGGGAAGAAAAAGCGCGTGGGCCGCTTTGTGACGAGGTGGCTGTTCCGCGATTTCGCTGGCGGCTGATCTGGGCTAGGGCAGCGGCGAATCAGCGACCGAAGGGATGGCGATGCGACGGATGATCAAATGGGCAAGCGTTGCGGTACTGGCGCTGGCATGCGCCGGATGCGGGTCCCCGGGGGAGAAATCAGCGGGTGAGAAATCGGCCCAAAACTCCGGCCCGGGAGGGGTAGTGGCATCGCCCCCCCCCGCTGCGGCCATTGCGGCGCCAGTTGAATTTGCCATCTGCATGGCCTGTCACTCGACGCACGCGGGCCAGACCGGTATCGGGCCGACGCTTGCCGGCGTAGTCGGGCGCAAATCGGGCAGTGTCCCCGGCTATGCCTATAGTGATGCGGTCACGAAACTGGGCGTTACCTGGGATGATGCCAATCTCGACAAATGGCTGTCCTCACCCGCCGCGATGGCGCCGGGTACCAAGATGAGCTTCGCCGGCTATGCCGATCCCGTGCAGCGGCAGGCGGTGATCGCTTACCTCAAGACCCTGAAATAGCTGGCGCATGAAGACACAGGTTACCATTATCGGGGCGGGTCCCGCCGGGCTGCTGCTAGGCCATCTGCTGCGCGCCGAGGGCATCGAATGCGTTGTGTTGGAGCGGCAGCGCCCTGCCTATGTCGCGGACCGGATTCGCGCCGGGGTGCTGGAACAGGTCACCGTCGGCCTGATGGCGCGGCTCGGGCTCGATGCCCGGCTCAAGGCGGAGGGCCTGCCGCATGATGGCTTCAACCTGGCCGATGGCGAGCGGCTGATCCGTATCGATCTAACCGATCTGGTGGGTCAGCATGTCACCGTCTATGGCCAGACCGAGATCACACGCGACCTGATGGCCGCCGCCGACGAGCGGGGCGTGCGCGTGATCTATGGCGCGGGCGATGTGGCGCTGCATGGTATCGACAGCGACGCGCCTTACGTCACGTTTACGCAGGACGGCGCCGCAATGCGCGTCGATTCGCGTTTCGTCATCGGTTGTGACGGGTTCCACGGCCCCAGCCGCAAGGCCATCCCGGCTAGCGCGGCGCGCGAATACGAACGGGTCTATCCGTTTGGCTGGCTCGGTATCCTGGCCGATGTGCCGCCGTGTAATCACGAATTGATCTATGCCAACCACCCGCGCGGCTTCGCGCTGGCCTCGATGCGCAGCTCGACGCGCAGTCGCTATTACGTCGACGTGCCGATGAGCGAGCGGATCGAGGATTGGCCGGACGACCGGGTGTGGGACGAACTCGCGACGCGGCTTGGGCCATCCGCCGGACCGATGGTGCGCGGACCCGCGCTGGAAAAATCGATCGCACCGCTGCGCAGCTATGTGTTCGAGCCGATGCGCCATGGCAGCCTGCTGCTATGCGGCGATGCCGCGCATATCGTGCCGCCCACCGGCGCCAAGGGGCTCAACCTTGCTGCCAGCGATGTGTATTACGCCGCCGCAGCGCTGACCGGATTTTTCGCCCACGGCGACAATGACGGTATTGCCGGTTATGCGGCCAAGGCGTTGGCGCGGGTGTGGAAGGCCGAGCGATTCAGCTGGTCGCTGACCCGGTTGATGCACCGCTTTCCCGACGACGGCCCGTTCGAGCGCGCGATGCAGGTGGCCGAGCTGGACTATATCGCCGGGAGCCGCGCGGCGCAGACCGCCATTGCCGAGAATTACGTGGGACTGCCGGTATAGAGCGTGATGACAAAAAGTGGATGCCGGTTTTTGTCGATAAATCACGCGAAAACAAAGACTCTAGTGGATTGATTTTGACATTTGCATCCCCTGGCGGTTGGGATGGGTCTGCAAATGTCAAAATCGTAAAATCCACTAGAAACAATATAATATCTAGTGGTTCTTATGTTTTTGCGACATTTGCCTCTGCCCTTGCCGAAAGGGATGCAAATGTCGGAAACGAACCACTAGGATTTCCGGAATGGCAGATGCTCGCCCAGGCTGATCTGATGCTCGGCCACGCCTTCGCGCTCGCGCTCCAGAAATTCGGCGACCGCCGCGCGGAAGCCCGTATGCGCGATGTAATGCGCTGACCACGTCTGCACCGGGGCATAGCCGCGCGCCAGCTTGTGGCCGCCCTGTGCCCCCGCCTCGACCCGTGCCAGCCCCCGCGCGATCGCGGCATCGATGGCCTGATAGTAGCACAGCTCAAAATGCAGGAACGGCTTGTCGATCAGCGCGCCCCAATACCGCCCATATATCGCATCGCCGCCGATGAAATTGAGCGCGCCGGCCACCGGCACGCCATCCTCAAACGCGAGCACCAGCAGGATTTGATCGGCCATCCGCTCCCCGATCAGCGTGAAGGCCTCGCGCGTCAGATAGGGCGTGCCCCATTTGCGCGCGCCGGTATCCTGATAGAAGTGCCAGAACGCATCCCAATGTTCGGGGCGGATTTCGCCGCCGGTGAGCGTACGGATGGTGATGCCGGCCTGCGCAGCGGCGCGTTCCTTGCGCAGGTTCTTGCGCTTGGCGGAGGATAGATCACCGAGGAAGTCATCGAAACTGGCATAGCCCCGGTTGAGCCAGTGGAACTGAATATCGCTGCGCACCAGCCACCCCGCCGCCTCGAACAGCGGTAGTTGCTGGGGCTCGATAAAGGTGGCGTGCGCGGAAGACAGGCCGGACGCAGCGCATAATTGCTCCGCCGCGCGCAACAGCGGCACCGCCAGCGCAGGTTCCAAGGTCAGGATGCGCGGGCCGGTGGCGGGGGTAAAGGGCGCAGCGATCTGCAACTTGGGGTAGTAATCGCCGCCCGCGCGGTGCCACGCATCGGCCCAGGCATGGTCGAACACGTACTCGCCCTGGCTATGCATTTTGACATAGGCAGGCAGCGCGGCGGCCAAGCGCCCGTCCGCGCCCTCGATGACAATCGGCGCCGCCTGCCAGCCGCTGCAGCCCTTGCGCCCGGCGATATCGACACTGCACGAATCCTCCAGCGCCGAGAGGAAAGCATGCGAGATGAACGGGTTGCCGCCGGGGCTCAGCGCATCCCATTGGCCCGGGTCGAGCGAACCGACGCAAGCGGCGATGCGGGCGGTGATGGTGGCTGATCGGGGCATGGCCTAACTACGCGCCAGATGCCAATGGGATGCCGGCGGCTTCTGCGATCGGCGTGACCCCGGCGGCGCGGGCGCGGGCGAGGAGTTCGGGGCTGCGCACCGTCCAGCTGGCGATGGGGATGGTCTGGGCGGCGGCGAAACGGCTAGGCAGATCGCGGATATCGAGCGCGAGAAACTGAGCCCGCGCGGTGCGCAGGCTGAGCTGGCGGGTGATCCAGCGCAGGCCGGAGCGGTGATCGCCCTCGCTGCGCACGAGGCCGCGCGGGGTGTCAGGGGCGTGGCGCGCAAACCATTGCGGCACGCGCGGGTCGAAGCTCATCACGCCATGCGCGCCTTGATAGCCCGCCAGCGCCCGCGCCACTGCCGCTGCCAGCGGAGCAACAGGCCATTGCGCGCGCATCTTGACCTCGATCAACAGCGGCACGCGGCCCCCGACCTGTGCCAGCACCTGCGCCAGGGTGGGGATCGGCGCGCCGCCGCCGGTCAGCATGATCTCGCCGAGTTCGGCGGCAGTGCGGTCCCTCACCGCGCCGCTCGCCCCGGTCAGCCGGTCGAGCGTGAAATCATGGAACACCACCGCCTCGCCATCGGCGGTCAGCTGGACATCGCATTCGATGCCATAGCCCGCGCCGATGGCGGCGGCAAAGGCCTCGGGCGAGTTCTCGGGCGCGTTCCCAAGCACGCCCCGGCCGTGCAGGCCGCAATCCGCAAAAAACGCGCCATGCAGGCCGCGATGCGCGAAAAACCCGCCGCGCAGCCAGCCGGCCGGATCAGGCCCGATCACCGGCGTCAGCCGGTCAAACAGGGCAAATGGCGACAATCGCATCCACCTCGACCGCTGCGCCCAATGGCAGCACCGGCACGCCGACCGCGCTGCGGGCATGCTTGCCGGCCTCGCCGAATACCGCCGCCATCAGCTCGGAGGCGCCGTTGGCGACCTTGGGCTGATCGGTGAAATCCCCGGTGGAGGCGACGAATGCGCCCAGCTTGACCACCCGCTCGACCCGGGCCAGCGAGCCCAACGCCACTTTCAACTGCGCCAGGATCATCAGCGCGCAGGCCTGCGCGGCGGCGGCGCCCTGCTCCAGCGACACATCCTCGCCCAACCGGCCCTTGACCAACGCGCCATCAATGAACGGCAATTGGCCAGAAACATGCGCAAGGCCGCCCGACACCACCACCGGTACATAGGCGGCGACCGGCGCGGCGGCGGCGGGCAGGCTGAGCCCAAGGGCGGCAAGGCGGCTTTCGATCTCGGCGTCGGTCATCATGCGGTTCCTTTTACACGGGCGAGCAGCCACGGCGTGGCGCTGGCCCAATCGTCGATGCGGGCGTGGGCGTGGCCGGCGGCATAAGCGCAGGCGATATGCGCGGCGATCCCGGGCTCGCCGCACAGGTGCAGGCGGGTGACATCCGGAGTGACCTCGGCGGCGGATTGGTGATGCTGGGGCAAATCGTCGATGAAGATCGTGTGCGAGGGGGCGTATTCGGCGATGATCCGCGCCAGCGCCGGACCCTTGGGGCCCTGGTTGGTGAAGACGCGGGCGTGGATGCCATGCGCCGCCAGTTGCTCGCTACGCGCCTGCCGGCGGTGATCCTGAAGGTTGGTGAGGATCACGACATCGGCATGCCCGGCCAGCGCGTGGACCGCCGCCACGGAACCCGCGATGGGCATCTGGCGCGGCATCTGCGCATCGAAGAACAGCCCGAGATACCGCCAGACCCCCGCCTGATCAACGATCTCGCCAGTGCCAACGTAGCTCAGCGCGCGCGCAAAATCGCCCGAGGCCAAGTCGAAGGCGATTCCGTGATCCTGCGCCAGCCAGTCGCGGAACGGCGCGACCATATGGAGCAGCACCTCGTCGCAGTCGGTAACCACCAACGCCCGGCTCATTCCCAGAAATCCTCACCCGCCAGGGCATGACGCGCCGCAACGATCGCCTCGGGCGTAGTGGCCAATGCGGTAGCGGCGGCAATCAGATCAGGCTCATGCGCCAGCACGAAATCGCACACCGCGACCAGCACCGCCGGCTCGCCCAACCGCTCACGCAATTCATCGGGGGTGATCCCGGTCAGCGCCATCAGCCGCCCGGCATGATCGTCATCGGCAATCACCCAGCCCAGCACGCCAAGCGCCAGCGCGGTGGGATCATCGGCACGGCGGGGGGAATCGCGAAGAATTGTCAGCCTCCACAAACACGCATAGACGGGTTACCCTTACAGGCTTCAGGACGGCGAATGGCAAAGCGAATACTGGTTGTCGAGGACAATGACCTCAACCGCAAGCTGTTCTGCGATGTGCTGCGCAGTCAGGGCTATGCGGTGGAGCCGGTGGCCGACGGGCGTGAGGCGCTGGAACGCGCGCGGCAATTCGTGCCGGGGCTGATCATCATGGATATCCAGCTGCCCAATATCTCGGGGCTTGAGCTGATCGAGGCGGCCAAGGCCGATGCGGTTTTGCGCCATATCCCGGTGCTGGCCGTCACCGCCTATGCCGGCAAGGGCGACGAAGAGCGCATCCGCGACGCGGGGGCCGAGGGCTATCTGGCCAAGCCGGTTTCGATCGGCCCGTTTATGGCGGCGGTGCGCGCGTTAATCGAGGCTGTGCGCTAATCGACAGGCGCGCCGCTTTTGCGCCTTAATTGCCCGCCACAGGCCGGCAGACAGTTTTGGGAGCCTGATTGATGGACCGCGCCGCCACCGAAGCCAAGATCGCCGCGCTGCTCGCGCCGTTCAACACCAAGGGCATCGCGGTGGGCGACGCCACCAGCTTTGCCGGCGATCTGGAATTCGACAGCCTGACGGTGATGGATTTCGTCGCCGCCATCGAGGACGAGTTCGAGATCATCATCAGCATGAACCAGCAGGCCGAGATCGAAACCTACGGCCAGCTGGTCGATGCAGTCGTGAAATTGCAAGGCTGAACCCCGATGACCGACCTGTTCTCCAAATTCGACCCCATTATCGCGATGCGCGAAGGCCTGCTGGCCACGGGCATCACCGATCCGTTCGGGCTGGTGATGGAAAAAGTGCTGTCGCCCACCACCGCCATCTGTAACGGGCGCGAGACGATCCTGCTCGGCACCTACAATTACATGGGGATGACCTTCGACCCCGCGGTGATCGCGGCGGGCAAGCAGGCGCTGGATGAGTTCGGCAGCGGCACCACCGGCAGCCGGGTGCTCAACGGTACCTATGCGGGGCATCGGGCGTGCGAGGACGCGCTGAAAGAGTTCTATGGCATGGAGCATGCGATGGTGTTCTCCACCGGCTATCAGGCCAACCTCGGCATCATCAGCACGATGGCCGGCAAGGGCGATTACATCGTGCTCGACATCGACAGCCATGCCTCGATCTGGGATGGCTGCAAGCTGGGCGACGCCGAGGTGGTGCCGTTCAAGCACAATGACATCGCGGCGATGGAAAAGCGCCTGAAACGCATTCCCGAGGGCGCGGGCAAGCTGGTGATCCTCGAAGGTGTCTATTCGATGCTCGGCGATATCGCGCCGCTCAAGGAGATGATCGCCATCGCCAAGGAAAACGGGGCGATGGTGCTGGTCGATGAGGCGCATTCGATGGGCTTTATCGGGCCGAACGGGCGCGGCGTGGCCGAGGATCAGGGTTGCCTCGGGGATGTCGATTTCGTGATCGGCACGTTCTCGAAAAGCGTCGGGACGGTCGGCGGCTTCTGCGTCTCCAACCACCCCAAGTTCGAGATCCTGCGGCTGGTGTGCCGGCCCTATGTGTTCACCGCCAGCCTGCCGCCCAGCGTCGTCGCCACCGCCGCGACCTCGATCCGCTCGCTGATGCATGGTGCGAACAAGCGCGCGCATCTGTGGGAGAACAGCCGGGTGCTGCACGCCGGGCTCAAGGCGCGGGGCTTCAAGCTCGGCACCGAAAGCCCGCAAAGCGCGATCATCGCGGTGATCATGCCCGATCTGGAGCGCGGCGCGGCGATGTGGGAAGCGCTGCTCAACGAGGGCCTCTACGTCAATCTGGCGCGCCCGCCCGCGACGCCAGCGAATATGACGCTGCTGCGCTGCTCGCTATGCGCCGAACACACCGAGGCCCAGGTGCAGACCATTATCGGCATGTTTGAGCGCGCCGGCCAGGCTGTCGGGATTATCTAGGCGGGGACGGGGTATGGCGCACCCTCCTCAAAATCCAGCGAGGGCTTGAGGCCGCTGTGGCCATGCGCTCCGCGCCGCTGTAGGGGAGCGGCATGGCCCGCAAACATTCGAAACATGATCCCTATGGCGACCTCCACCGGGAGGAGGAGCCCGTTGCGGTAGTGACCTGCTGGCTGTGCGGCCGGCCGATGGGCAAGACCATTGTCTGGCACCATCCGGTGCCCAAGAGCCGGGGCGGGCGCGATACCGTGCCGATGCACCCGATTTGTCAGCAAACGCTGATCGCCAATTTCACCAATTCCGAGCTTCAGCGCCATGGCATGGATGTCGAGGGTCTGCTCGCCAACCCGACTATGCGCAAATTCGTCGATTGGGTGGCGAACAAGGCCCCCGATTTCACCGCGACCACCGCCAGGAAGCAACGCTGATCGGGCCGCCCTCCGCGACGAGGCCTTGTTCGCCACATCGGCAAAACCATGATCCGACCCTCGCAAGCGACCGCCCCTGTTTGCATAAAGCGTTGCATGCGCTCATTTCCGCAACGTATTAAGCTCTATATGGCGATTGAAACACCGCAATCCGCAGTCGACGAGGGCACAGGTCTTTTTAGCAGGGGTGTGCGATGCGCGGGACCTTTATAATCGCGTTTCTGCTTGGCGCCGCGCCAGTGATGGCGCGCAGCCCGGATGCGGCGCGCCATCACCATGGGCAATCGGGCGCCGATCGCACTGCCGCGACGCTGGACCGGATCGCAGACAGCCCGCCCCGCCTGCGCCTGTTCCTGACCGCGATGCCCAAGGGCGGCGATCTCCACAACCATATGGGGGGATCGATCTATGCCGAGGATCTGCTGCGCTGGGCCGCGCGGGACGGGCTCTGCATCGCGGCCGACACCTACCACATCGTCGATCCGCCCTGCGACGCGCCGGAGCGCATCCCCGCCGCCGGGCTGGAGCGTGATTATCCGCACTATAGCCGCGCTATCGACGCACTATCAACGCGTGGTTTCGAGGCGGGGGTCGGCGATCCGGAGGTTTCGGGCTACGACCGCTTCTTCGCCACCTTCCCGGCCTTCTCCCCCGCCGAGCGGCGCAATCTGGGCGAGGCGGTCGCGCTGACCCGCGAGCAGGCGGCGGCCGACCATGTGTCCTACATCGAATTCAGCACCGGATCGTCGCAGTCTGCGGTGATGGCGGCCGCCGTGGCCGGCGGCGATGCGAGTGATTTTGCGGCCCTGTCGGCGCTGCTGGCCCCCGGCATACCCGATGCGGTAGCGAAAGCGCGCGCCGAATTCGACCGGCTCGATGCCGATGCCGACGCATTCGACGGTTGCAAAACAGCCGGGCCCAAACCCGCCTGCGGCGTCGAGATGCGCTACCTCTACACCGCCTATCGCACCGCCCCGCCGGTGCAAGTGTTCGCCCAACTGGCGCTGGGGTTCGCGATGGCCGAGGCCGATCCGCGCTTTGTCGGGGTCAATATCGCCGCCCCCGAACATGATCCGGTGGCGGTGCGCGATTACGCGCTGCACATGCGGATGATCGCTTTTTTGAAGGCGCGGCATCCGTCAGTGCAACTGTCGCTGCACGCCGGGGAGCTGACGCTGGGGCTGGTGCCCCCGCGCGATCTGGCATTCCATATCCACGACGCGGTGGTGGTGGCGGGGGCGCGGCGGATCGGGCACGGCATCGACATTTCCTATGAGACCGATGCCCCCGCGCTTCTGGCGCGGATGGCGCGCGAGCATATCGCGGTCGAGATCAACCTGACGAGCAATGCGGTGATCCTTGGCGTCAAGGGCGCCGACCATCCGCTGTCGCTGTACCGCGCGGCAGGGGTGCCGTTCATGCTATCGACGGATGATGAAGGCGTCTCGCGCAGCGATATGACCAACGAATATCTGCGCGCGGTGACCGAACAGGGCCTGCGTTATGCCGACCTTAAGGAGAGCGCGCGCAATTCGCTGACCTATGCGTTCCTGCCGGGGCAGAGCCTGTGGCTGGGGCGCGTCGGTGGCCCGGTTGTGTCGGCGTGCCGGGCCATGACATCGCCCGCCTGCCAGCGCTTCATCGCGGCCAGCCCCAAGGCGGCCAAACAATGGCGGCTTGAGCAGGATTTCGCCGCGTTCGAGGCCGCACCGCACTAATCCGCTACAACCACCCCGCTATCGGGCACCAGCAGGTTCAGCACCACGGCGATCAGCGCGGCGGGCAGCACGCCCGACGGCAGCAGGATACGCAAGGTCGGCGCCAGCGGCGCCACGGTCGCCGGCTCCCGCCCAAGTCTGACCGACAGGGCAACGCCAAAGTTAGCATCGTCCGCTGAGTCCAGGCCACGCCCGAGAGGATCCTCAGTGCAGAGGAACCCACCATGCCAAACATCACGATCACCCCGCAGCCCAAAACTGCGATCGGGATCATCCGGATCAGCGCGCCGATGGTGACGACATGCTGGCTCATCACGCCCGTAACCGCGATCAGCCCGACATTCTGGCTGAACGAGGTGTTGGGCATCGCGCCGAACACGCCCGCAATCGCGGTGCCCTCACACACCGCCGAGACGGCGCCGATTCGATCGCCGAGATGAACCCCATCAGGCAAAATCCGACGATCGCCGGGACCGTGAAATGCACCTCGAAATAGAAAGGCTTCGGCACCATGAACAGCCGGTCACCGCGACCGGAGCCAGCGTACCCACCCATGACGGCCGCCGCCACATACCCCGCGCCCAGCCCGATCAGCACCGCCGCAGTCGACCAGATGCCGCGCGAAAAAGCTGAGCCCCAGCGTCACCGCGACCACAACCCCGGCCAGAAACCAGCTTACCCCGGCGCTATAAACCGCCGTCCCATGCGCGGCGACCCCGCCTGCGGCATATTCCACCCCGATCCGCATCAGCGAAAGACCGATCATCCGCACCACCAGCCCGGTCACCATTGGCGGCAGGGCGAAGCCGATCCGCCCGACGAACCGCCACCCGCTCCGGATCGTGCGGATTGCCCACCTTGCCATGCGCCGCGTTGATCGCGGCAAAACCGTAAGCGAATTCGTCCATGTTGAGCGTGGCGACCAGCCGAACCTCGTGCCGGGCGCGTTCGGGGAGCATCCTGGTAACTGCGGCGAAGCGCTGTCGCTGGCCTCCAGTGCGGTCAGACAGGTTTCGATGACAGCGGATGCGGTGGTGGCGCCGGATTTGACCGCAGCGGCGATCTGCATCGCACTCGTCACGGTGGAGTGCCTGCGCCGCGCCCCGACCCAAGCAATGCTTCGGCGTGACGGGCCAGCACCGCAAGGCTGTCGGTAACGCCGGGAAGGCAATCTGCTGGCACATTCAGCCCGAGCGCTGCGGCGGCAGCACCGATTTCGCCTTGGTCCGAGGCAGCGTGGCGGCCTGCGCCATCAACGCGTCGGCACGGTCGGCTTCGCGGCGGAAACGCGCCGCCAGCGCGGCACAGACGAACAGCTGCAGCTGATGAAAAATCATCAGCGGCAGCACCATAACCCCGACCTGCGCCGCCGGGAACAGCGCACCGGCCATCGGCACCCCCGACACCAGGCTCTTCTTGGAACCGCAAAACAGCAGTACGATGGCGTCCTCGCGCGGCAAGCCGGCTAGCCGCGCCATCAGCACATTGCCGCCCATTATCACCGCCAGGATCAGCGCCGAAAGCGCCAGCAGGACCAGCATGTCGGCCCCGCTGACCCGCGTCCAGATGCCGCCCACCACCGCCGCGCTAAACGCCGAATAGACCACCAGCAGGATGGACCCGCGATCAACCGGCATCAGCACCGCCTTGTGACTATCCACCCAACCGCCGATCACCGGACGCAGCAGATGGCCGCCCACAAACGGCACCAGCAATTGCAACGCGATCGCCTCAACCGAATGCGCCGACGATACCGCCGCATGGCCGCCCACCCGCATAAACAGCGCGACCAGCGCCGGGGTCAGCACGATCCCAACCAGATTGGAAAGCGACGCGCTGCACACCGCCGCCGCCACATTGCCGCGCGCCATCGCCGTAAACGCAATCGACGACTGCACCGTCGAGGGCAGCAGCGTCAGGAACAGCAGGCCCGACAGCAGCAGCGGATTGACGTACCCCCGCGCCAGCCACGCCAGCACCAACCCGGTTGCCGGAAACAGCACATAGGTCGAGCCGAAGCACATTGCGTGCAGCCGCCAGTTGCCGAACCCCTGCACAATCGCGGCGCGCGACAGCTTCGCCCCGTGCAGAAAGAACAACAGCGCAATTGCCAGATCGGCGAGCACACTGAACGCTGCCGCCGCCGACCCGCGCACCTGCAGCAACGAGGCCAGCGCCACCACCCCGATCAGGCAGATCAGAAACGGATCGAGCGACCGAAATGGTTTGAGCATCAGGTTCATTCGCTTTGGGCATGCCCGCCTTTACCTACCGATCCAACACAATGACCGGGATAATCTGTTGCGAAAATGCGCGCAGGTCGCAAACGCCGCCATGTCTTAGCGCAGTGTTGCCGCGTAAGGAATGGCAGACCCGCGCCATCCGCCTTCGGTCGGCGGAGACGAAATGCCGGCTTATCAACACCCTGCGGATAATCTCATTGAAGGGGCCGCCGGAACGCTTTAGCATCGCTGCCGCCACCCATCCTGTCAGATAGTCGCGGCTTGCCATGATCCGATCGCTTTGCCTGCTCGGCGTTGCCTTTGTGCTAATCGCCGCCGCGCCGCCGCCCAACGCGGCCCCCGGCATGATCCAGACCGGCAGCGACATTCCCGCCAAGTGGGACAAGCCCCAGCCCGGCTATGATTACACCAAGCGCGAGGTGATGATCCCGATGCGCGACGGGGTAAAGCTGCACACGGTGATCATGGTGCCCAAGGATGCGCATGGCCTGCCGATGCAGCTGGAACGCACGCCCTATGATGCCAGCAGCTTTACCAAGACCGAGAGCCCGTTTCTGCGCGACACCGTGTGGTCGGCGAACCGGGAATGGGTCGATGACGCCTATATTTTCATCTATCAGGACATTCGCGGCAAATCCGGGTCGGAGGGCAAATATGTGATGACCCGCCCGCCGATGGGCGCGCTTAACCCCGACAAGACCGACGATACCACCGACGCCTACGACACGATCGACTGGCTGGTAAAGAACATGCCGGCCTCCAACGGCCGGGTCGGGATGATCGGCTCGTCCTATGACGGCTGGACGGTGACGATGGCGCTGCTGGGCCCGCATCCTGCGCTGAAGGTGGCCGCTCCCGAAAGCCCGATGATCGACGGCTGGATGGGGGATGACTGGTTCCACTATGGCGCGTTCCGTCAGATCAACCTTGATTATTTCACTGGCCAGACCAGCAAGACCGGCAAGGGCTCACCGGTGACCCGCGCCGCGTATGACGATTATCAGGCGTTCCTCGATGCCGGCACCGCCGGCGCCGTGGCGCTGATCAATGGGTTTCAGCAACTGCCGTGGTGGAACCGCCTGTCATCGCACCCCGCTTATGATGCGTTCTGGCAGGAGCAGGCGCTGGACCGGCTGGTTGCAGCAAAACCGTCGACGG